>CAINMN010000108.1 GCA_903850735.1 uncultured Burkholderiales bacterium
CGTCCCCAAAACTCCCAGGGAGAGACGCCACGCGCAGGCGCAGTGGTTGGAGGCAAGGTCATGGAATTAGACATCTTCACACTCTAAAAAAAGAGCGGCTGCCCCAGGGGACAGCCGCTGTTAGGGAAAAAATCAACGCGCGACAGTCTTGATGCGCTCGATCATTTCATCGACGGCCTTGTCAACCGGCACTTTTTCGTTCAGCACGCGGTTCATGGCCTTGGCCCAGACGTTTTCGTTGTTCAGCTGGGTAAAGCGGAAGTTCTTGGTGAACTCGAAGGTCGAGGTGCCAGCCATGAACTGGTTGTACACAGCCTTGCGGTGCACATCGTCTTGCCAGAACTTGCTCTGCTGGCCTGCCTTGGTGATCGGGAACCAGCGGCCCAGGGAGCCTTCCACGTAGGGTGTCAGGTTCTCTTCGTTCAGCATGAAGGCCACGAAGTCCTTGGCACGCGCCTTGTTCTTGGCATCCTTGAAGATCACGCCGGTCTTGATGGCGGCGCGGTAGGTCATCTTGCTGCCGTCGGGCTTGTTCGGGAAGCCTGCCGTCTTGATCAGCTCGGTGTAGTTCTTCTTGGCGGTGGCGCGCTGAGCCTCGGACAAGGCCGAGTTGTTCATGTCGTCCAGCCACTTGGCCGCGATCGAGATCGTGGCGTTGTGGGTCATGACCGTCGTGCGGTTGTGGAAGGCCACGTTGTTGTCCGGATCTTTCCAGCTGGTGGAGGACGGCGGCGTGCAGCCCTTGGCGTACACGGCGGTGTAGTCGGTCACCGCAGCAATCAGGCCCTTGCGCACATCGGGATCGTCCACCAACAGCTTGCCGGAATCGCTGACCAGCTTGATGTTGTAGGCGTCCATGAAGGTCAGGAACGAGAAGAACGAGTCGGTGGAGTCCACGCCCATGGGCTGGCCAATGCCGAAGCTGCGGTTGCCGGTCTTCTGGCGGTGTGCGGGCTGCACCTTCTCGCACCAGAAGCTCCAGTAATCTTTCCAGTTGGTCGGGATGTCCGACTCTTTGAAGCCTGCATCCGCCAGCATGTCACCCCAGTACTGGATGTGCATGGTTTGCTGCTTGATGGGGAAGGCGTAGTAAGTGCGGGTTTGGGCCTTGTTGTTGAACAAGAAGGTGGTTTCCACCGTGTTCGGGGCAAAGCGCGAACGGATCGGGTTGATCACGCTGGAGATGTCTTCGAGCTTGCCGTCGTAGGCCCAAGAGGCGGTGGTCTGGAAGTCATAGGTGTCGGCATAGGCCACGTCGGGCGGATTGCCCGAGTCGAGCGCGGCCACGGTTTTCGGGATCATGTCCTGAATGGGGTACTGGGACAGCTCGATCTTGACGTTCTTGTTTTTGGCTTCGTATTTTTTGATGGCGGCAAACAGCGCATCGTCTTCGGCTTTGTAGAAGCCTTTCACCCACCAGACGGTGAGTTTTTCCTGGGCACTGGCCTGGCCAACGGCCACCAGCCCCACAGCCATGAGACTGGCTGCAAACACGGTTTTCAATTTCATGGGTTGTCTCCTTGTTGAAATGGGAACGGGGTTGAAAAATCAATGAACAGGCAATTCTGGCGCAGGGCGCCCGAGTTGCGGCAAACGCCTTCTCGTCGCCAGCACCTGCTCGATGTCGAGGTAGGCGCTGTCGATGAGCTTGACGATGGCTTTTTCGGCCCGCTCAGGGGCTCTGTCGATGACCGCATCCAGGACGGCACGGTGCATCGACAAAGACTGCGCAGGACCGTCTATTTTGCGGGTGGAAATCTCGAAGCTCGTGCGCAAGAGCGCATTCAGGACTTTGCTCATTTGCACCAGCATACGATTGCGCGAGGCGCGAAGCAAGCCCTGGTGAAAGCGCAAGTCGTAGGTGATGTAGTCGCCACCGTGCTCGACCGCCCGTTTCATGCCTGCGTAAGCTGCCTCAATGTCCAGAATGTCTTGCGCGCTGGCACGGGTGGCCGCCAATTTGACAGCGGCAGGCTCGACCACGCGCCGCAAATCTTGCAGGTCACGCAAAAACTCGGTAGGCAAGCCCTTCTTGGCTTGCCAGGTGATGACGTCGGGATCGAACCAATTCCAATGGTCTTCGGGCAACACACGGGTGCCCACCTTGGGGCCGGTGATGATCAGGCCTTTGGCCACCAAGGACTTGACCGATTCACGCACCACCGTGCGGCTCACGCCCAACTCTTCGCACAGCACAGGCTCGGCGGGAAGGTTGCCGCCCACGGGGTAGTGTCCCGAGACAATCGCCTCTCCCAGGAAATCTACCGTGCTGCCATGAACGTTCTTGATCATCAAAAAACACAAACCAAAAGTTGTACTCTTATCATATGACCATTAGGTCAGGTCTTGCATCATCGCTTACCCTAGTGCAGATCCCCCACTCAGGCGCGGCACTCCGGCACGGCCGAGGGCAGCGGCAGGCCTTTGAAATGGGCATGCAAGTTGGCCAGGGCCCGGTCGGCCATGGCCCGACGGGTTTCCTGGGTGCCGCTGGCCATGTGGGGCGTCAGCACCACGTTTTGCAAGGCGCGCAACTCGGCGGGCACCTTGGGCTCGTCCAGATAAACGTCCAAGCCAGCGCCCGCAATGCGCTTGTGCTTGAGGGCGTCGATCAAGGCCGGTTGGTCGACCACCGAGCCGCGGGCCACGTTGACAAAATAGCCCTTGGGGCCAAGCGCTTCCAACACTTCGGCATTGATCATGCCGCGCGTGCCGTCCCCGCCGGGGGTGATGGCCAGCAAAAAATCCACTTCGGCGGCCAGCGCCTTGGCTGTGGGGAAATAGGGATACGGCAAGTCGGCCTTGGCACTGCGCGCGGTGTAAGAAATTTTCATGTCAAAGGCCTGGGCTCGCTTGGCAATGGCCTGCCCGATGCGCCCCAAACCCACAATGCCCAGACGCGCGCCCGTGAGTTTTTTGGTCAAGGGAAAGGGGCCATCCAGCCAGTCGTTGTTGCGCACAAAACGATCGGCCTGGGGTATTTGCCGCGCCACCGAGAGCAACAAGCCCAGGGCCAAATCGGCCACATCGTCATTCAACACGTCCGGGGTGTGCGTGACCACGATGCCGCGGTCTTTGGCAGCTTGCACATCGATGCCGTCATAGCCAACGCCAAACACCGAAATGATTTCCACATTTGGAAACAAGGCCAGGAGCTTGCCATCGACCTTGGACTCGCCCCCACCCACAATGGCACGCACGCGGGTCAGGGCACCCGGGTCGGTGATGTGGGCGTTGTCGTGAACCATGTAGGCTTCCTGCAGGTCGGACATGAGGAACGGTGGCAGGTTGGATACGCGCAGAATGTCGATGGTGTCCATGTGGCAAGTCTCCTAGGGGGCCGGTGTCTTTGCAATCATCATACGATAATC
>CAINMN010000109.1 GCA_903850735.1 uncultured Burkholderiales bacterium
AAAAAGAGAGCCAATCCGGCGCAAAGCGGACCCGCAATTTGGGCGAGTCGGCAGGGCCCATCTGCTTGGCCTGGCCGACGGCCTGCACCATCTCGCCCGCACTGTTGCGGCACTGGTTGAGCACACGCAAACTGCCATCCGCCTGGAGCGCGTACTGCGCAGAAGTATCGGCCACGCATTGTTTTTGGAACACATTGGGAAATTTGGCAATTTCATACCAACGCCCCAAATAGCGCTGCACATCCAAACTGGCGATGGGCTGCAAAGGCGGGGATGCATCGGCCCATGCCAAGGCATGCAGCATCAGCCACACACTGAATCCGAAAGTTTTGAACCACTTGACCATAGGATGACGCCTCATCGGGTGAACTTCTGAAACTTGCCCTTCTGAATCTCCGACAGAAGGTGACTTTGGAACGCCTGCGCCACGGGCGAAAGCTTTTGCCCCACATGGTGCACCACATGCCAAGCCGAAGGCAATGGAAAACCCTCCACGTCCATCACGCGCACGCCGTTTTCTTTGTCCAGCCCATGCAGCGCATGGCGTGACACCACCCCAATGCCCAACCCTGCCGCCACCGACTCTTTGACGGCTTCGTTGCTGCCGAGTTCAAGCCGCACATCGGGGCGAAATTTGGCTTTTTGAAAATACTGTTCGGCCGCCATGCGGGTGCCTGACCCAGGCTCGCGCAAAATCACCCGGCATTTGGCAAGGTCACGAAGCGTCAACCTGCCCGCTTTGCCCAAAGGGTCGGTCATCGCGGCAATGACCACGATGGGGTTGGGCATCAACACCTCGTCGCGCAAATCCATGTCGGCAGGCGGCATCGACATGATGTAGAGATCATCCAGGTTTTCTCGCAAACGGTGGACCACGCCATCACGGTTCAGGATTTCCAAGGACACATCGATCGCGGGAAACTTTTTACAAAATCCGCCAATCATTTTGGGCATGAAATACTTGGCGGTGCTGACCACCGAGACCCTGAGCTTGCCCCGTGACAAGCCCTTGGTGGCGTCCACGCCTTGCTCGAACGACTCCCAGGCCGCCGTCATGGCCCGCGCGGTCGCGGCGAGTTCCTTGCCCACATCGGTCAAATGAATTTTTTTGCCGATCAGTTCGTACAAAGGCAAGCCCACCGACTGCGTCACTTCCTTGAGTTGCATGGAAGCCGTCGGCTGGGTGACGTGCATGGCCTTGGCAGCGGCGCTGACGCTGCCGGTGTCGGCCAAAGCCAGAAACAATCGCAATTGACGGTGGGTGATATTCATAGATATTTATCTATGGTTTTGTATTTAAAAATCGATTTTACATTACTCATCGGGTGTCCTACGATCCCTGCCTATGCAAAGCCTTCTCGATCCCGCCATCCTCTTTTTCATCTTTGGTGTCCTGGCCGGCACGGTCAAATCCAACCTGGAAATCCCGCCCGCGATTTCGCGCTTTCTGTCGCTCTATCTGCTGATGGCCTTGGGACTCAAAGGCGGCTTCGCCTTGGCACAGTCCGGCCTCACCCTGGAGGTGGGCACCGGCTTGGCCGCAGCCATGGCCTTGGCCCTCGCCGTTCCAGCGCTGGGCTATGTTGTGCTCAAGCGCATGCTGTCGCCCCTGGATGCAGCCGCCGTGGCGGCCACCTATGGCTCGGTCAGCGCCGTCACCTTTGTCACCGCCACGCAGTATTTGGAAAACCAACAGATTGCCTTCGGCGGGCACATGGCAGCCGCCATGGCCTTGATGGAGTCGCCCGCCATTTTGATGGCGGTGATCTTGGCCAACAGGCTGCGCCAACAGCTTGCCGGTGCTGGCAACCTGGTCGTCCAAGGCAACGCTGCCGCCTTGACTGGGCTCGCAGCCCCCACCCCTGGGACCTCGCTTGGCAAGGTGCTGCACGAATCGTTCACGGATGGTGCGCAACTGCTTTTGCTGGGCGCCATGGCTGTGGGCCTGCTGACCGGCGCCGAGGGCCAAGCCGCCATGCAACCCTTCTCCGGCGATTTGTTCAAAGGCATGCTCGCCTTTTTCTTGCTCGACATGGGCTTGATGACCGCCAGAAACTTGCCACAAACACGGTACGCTTCCCCTTGGCTGTTGGCCTATGCCGTTCTGGGACCGCTGGCACATGCCAGTCTGGCGCTGGGCTTGGCGTGGTCACTGAAGATTCCGCAAGGCGATGCCACCCTGCTGATGGTGCTGGCCGCCAGCGCCTCCTACATCGCTGTTCCGGCTGTGTTACGGCATGCCATCCCGGAAGCCAATCCCTCGCTCTATTTCGGGCTGTCGCTGGGCGTGACCTTTCCACTCAACATCCTGCTCGGCATTCCTCTGTACACCTACCTCGCCCAAGTTGCTTGGGCATAAGCCATGCACCCACGGTACGCCGCAAAGCGCGTGGCCTTTCTCACGCAGCATGGCAAAGAGTCTCTGATTGGCCCGTTGCTGGCGACCGCACTGGGCTGCGAAATTCTGCGCACAGAGGGCTACGACACCGACTTGCTGGGCAGCTTCTCGGGTGAGGTCAAACGAACCGACAGCCAACTCAAAACCGCCAAACGCAAGGCACGCATCGGCATGCGCCTGTCAGGCCTGACGATCGGCTTGGGCAGCGAAGGCGCTTTTGTGCCGGACCCCTACGGTGGGCTGATGCCATGGAACATCGAAGTCCTCACCTGGCTGGACGATGACCATGGCCTGGAAATCGTGGGCATGGCACAAGGCCCCGCGCGCAGCATGCACCGAAGCATTCGCAATGAGGCGGAATTGGAAGACTTTGCCCAAGCGGCCGGCTTTCCTGAACACCACTTGCTGCTGCGGCCGCAGTCTGAGTCTGACCTGCGCATTCAAAAGGGCTTGTCCAACTGGACTGCGCTCAAGCAAGCCTTCGCACAATGCTTGCGGGCTTCTGACAATGCAAGGGTGTTCGCAGAAAACGACCTCCGTGCATTTTGCAACCCGACCCGCCAGTGGATGATCCGCCGCGCCGCGGAAGATTTGTTGAAAAAGATTCAGTCGGCTTGCCCGGTATGCGACCTGCCCGGCTTTTGCAAAGTCAGCCACACCCCAGGTTTGCCATGCGGGGTATGCCGCTGCCCGACACCGTTGGCCAAAGCCTTTCAATGGCAATGCGCAGCGTGTGCCTTCACCCAAGTGGTGTCTGCCATCGAGCCGCACGCCGATGCCAGCCGTTGCAATGTGTGCAACCCTTAGTCCGTGATCGAAGACGCGTCAGTTCAGGGGCTGGGGTACAACTTGTAGTCCAGCATTTTCCCCTGGGCATTCACCCGCACCAGGACCATGTCCCCCGAGCCGATGTTTTGACCCATGAACGCCTGAATGTTGACATGGTGGGTCACCAACACGAGGGCTCGATCGCCCTTGGTTTTCAACGACTTGGCCACAAAATCTTGCAATCGACGGTTCTGCTCAGGGCCCTTGGAGACATCGTCAAAAAAGGACGCCAAGCTGGGCTCCACCGTGACCGGCCCCAAACCCAGCCGCTCAGCGGTTTGCTGGCATCGGCACCAAATGCTTGAATAGACATCGGCTTTGGCAACACCTTGATCACGCAACCACTGCCCAATCCGGACCGACTGCTGCTTTCCCTGGTCGTTCAAAATGCGTTGGCTCTCGCACTTCTCCAGCGAATAGCCCGCTGGGTCTCCCACGCCCGGCGCGTAAGCGTGGCGCATCAACAGCACATGGTTGGAGGTTTTCAAGCGTTCGGCCACTTCGCCCGCAGACAGTGCGCCGTGAAAGGCCATGAGCCACAACAGCAAACCTTGAATCCAGCGCTTCATGATGCCCAGCCCCCGCACACCGGAAACACCTGCCCCACAAAGCAATTGGCGTTGTCGCTGCACAAATATGCCACGAAGCTGGCATCCTCCTGCGCGCTGACCAACCGGCCCAAGGGCACTTCGCGACGCAAGCGCTCTTGAAAGCGCGGGTTCGCCTGAACCTCGGGCGGAAAATAGGTTGGGTTTTCCACAAAATTTTGTGCGATGGCGTTCACCTGAATGTTGTCAGGCGCCAGTTCCACGCCCGCGGCCTGCACAAACGCCAACTGCGCGCCACGTGCCGCACTGTAGGTGGAGGATCGTTTCATGCCTCGCAGGGCTGAGGCACTTCCCATGACAATCACCTTGCCACCGCCGCGCGCCTTCATGCCCGGCACCACAGCGCGCAAAAACCTGGGCAAGGGGTCGACCATGACGCTGAAAACCTGACGCCACTCTGCCTCGCCAATGTCCACCACCGGGGTGGTGGGGGCCGGCAAGGCCAGGTTCAAGACCAAGACGTCCAATTCACCAGCGGCCTGCACGATGACTTCTGCGTCGTGCTCGCCCGTCGGCACACGCTCATCGGCGATCACCTGCGCGCCGCATTGACGCAACATGTCGCAAATGGCAGGCCCCATGAAGTCACGGGCTTGGGTAACCAGAATTTTTTTCCCAGACAAATTCATCATATTTTTAAACTTGAAAAAAGTGCGTTGTCAACCATGCGCAAGCCTTGCATTCACTTGAGCAGGCAATACGCCGCCAACTTGTTCCCATCCAGGTCCCGAAAATAAGCCCCATAAAAGCCATTGCCCCGCGGCCCCGGCGCCCCTTCATCTTGCGCACCAAGTTGTAAAGCCTTGGCATGCAAGGCTTGGACCTGCTCTGGGCTGGCCGCTGCAAACGCCACCATCCCACCATTGCCCACGGTGGCTTTTTGGCCATCAAACGGCTTCAAGACACTGAACATGGGTTTGTCGGGGCTGACGCCCCAGCCCACGCCCCGCTCCGATTTGAAGAAGGGCTTGGCGCCCAGCAATGACAGCAATTCACCATAAAAATGAATGGCCTTCTCCAGGTCATTGGTGCCAACGCTTGTGTATCCAATCATGTGTTCGCTCCCATTGGACGCACGAGTTTAGAGCAGATGGCCTCGCATGTCCTGCGCAGCATGCATGGGCGAATGCTGTCACGTGGCGCCGCCCTGAAGGTGTTCATTGGGGTTGATGCCAATGGTCATGTCTGCGTTGCAAATGCGATATTGGGCGATGTAACCCAAGGGAGCAGAAATGACCAGCCCAAAAGTTTGCCTCGTGGTGGGCGCCGGAGACGCCACAGGCGGCGCCGTCGCCAAGCGTTTTGCACGCGGGGGCTACACAGTCTGCGCCACGCGCAGGAGCCAAGAAAAACTGCAACACTTGATGGCTGACATTCAAAGCGCGGGCGGTCTGGCACACGGCTTTGGCTCGGATGCTCGGCGCGAGGAAGAAGTTGTGGCCTTGGTCGAGCACATCGAGACCACCATCGGCCCCATCGATGTCCTCGTGTTCAACATCGGCGCGAACTCTCCCAACAGCATCTTGACCGAAACCGCTCGCCGCTACACCAAGATGTGGGAGATGGCGTGCTTGGCGGGCTTTTTGGTGGGGCGCGAGGTGGCCAAGCGCATGGTGGCTCGACCCCACCCAGAGGGCGTGATCGGCACGTCTCAGAAAGGCACCATCATCTTCACGGGCGCGACCGCCTCCTTGCGTGGGAGTTCACATTTCGCCGGATTTTCAGGTGGCAAGATGGCGCTGCGTGCGCTGGCGCAGAGCATGGCGCGCGAGCTCGGCCCCATGGGCGTGCATGTGGCGCACACCATCATTGATGGCGCCATTGACACCGAGTTCATTCGCACCATGTTTCCCGAAAAGTATGCCCTCAAGGACCAAGACGGCATTTTGAACCCCGACCACATTGCCGATGCGTATTGGATGCTGCACCAACAACCTCGCGATGCCTGGACGCATGAGTTGGATTTGCGCCCTTACATGGAGAAGTTTTGATACCCCACGGAGACAACGATGACCGCAAGTTTTGACTTTTATTTTGATTTCGGCAGCCTGGCCTCTTATTTGGCGCACACCCAATTGCCCAGGATCAGCGCCGCAACCGGTGCCAAGCCTCAGATGTACCCCATGCTGCTCGGCGGCGTGTTTCAGGCAACGGGCAACGCCTCACCCATGGCCGTGCCTGCCAAGGGTCGCTACGTGTACATCGACATGAAGCGTTTCGCCGACGCCTATGGCGTGCCACTGGTCATGAACCCTCATTTCCCCATCATCACCACCACCTTGATGCGAGGTGCCACGGCGCTGCAAGGTCAAGGCGATGAAGCCTTTCAACGCTACATGGATGCCATTTACCAGGCGATTTGGGTGGAAGGCCTCAACATGAACGACGCCAGCGTCGTGGGCGAGGTTTTAACCCGCGCGGGTTTTGACCCGGCATCGGTCTTGGCCATGGCCAATGAACAGGCCACGAAAGACAAACTGAAGGCCGTCACCATGACCGCTGTTGAAAGAGGCGTGTTTGGCGCCCCGACCTTCTTCATTGGGGATCACATGTATTGGGGACAAGACCGCATTGAGCAGGTCATTCAAGCACTGAAGTCTTGATGCGTGAACCCTGATGGGGTTCGGCCGACGTCAGCGCAGGACTATTTTTGTCGGAGCATGTTCTCGTAGTTGAAGCGGCGATCCACCTCCAGGATCGACTCGCCGGCCCGCATGGCCTCCAGCATGGCGTTTTCTTTGGCCATGATGGCCTCGGCAGCCGTGACCACCTCAGGCAAGCGCTCAATGGGAATGACGATCACGCCATTGACATCTGCCACGATGACATCGCCCGGGCGCACTGGCGCATCGCCTAAGCGAACAGGCACGTTCCAGTCCTCTTGAACAATCCGGCCTCGCGCTGTGATGGGCACGGTGCCACGCGCGTGCACCGGAAAACCAAAAGCCTCACAGGCATCGACGTCGCGCGCCGCGCCATCCACCACCACGCCTGACACACCTTGCAGCTTGGCCCCGAGCGCCAGGATTTCCCCCCAGCAGTTGTTGTGCAAGTCGCCGCGGTTGTCGATCACGATGACATCCCCGGGCTGGCTGTGCGCAATGGCATCGATGCCCAAGTGCGCCCGTGCAGGCACAGCGCCCGCCGCGGTCATTTTGATGGTGACGGCGCGCCCCACCACTTTGGTGCGCCCCCAGCGCGGCGTGATGCCGGCGACAGCACAGTGCGCGATGCCGAGGGAATCCAGTGCATCGCTTAAGTTGGACGTGGCCAGCGCATTCAAGCGATCGCGGAATTGGGTGTCGAATTCGGAGGCGTTCATCATTTGCTTTGTGGGTTGATGTGACTCATTGGGATGGAGAGAAAACAAGGCGTCGCACTCAGCGGGCGTTGGCAGGCGCTGGCCAGCCATGCGAGTTTTCGGAGCCCGGCCGGTTCTTCAGCCACCAGGACCAGTCACGCGGCAGCAGCGAGAAAGGATCTTCGTGTGCCAGCTCTCGCGCCGCCCAGATCGGCCAGTGCGGGTTGGCCAGGGCTGGCCGCCCAAGGAAAACCAGATCGACGAGCTCCTCACGGATCACCTGGTTCGCCACGGCAGGCTGACCGAGGTTCCAGCTCACCGCCACCGGAATGCCGACCTCCCGACGGACGCGACTTCCGCGCTCCACCATGAATGCAGCGCGTGAGAAAGGCGGATCGCGCATGTCATCGGTGTTGATGCCGATGCTCAAGTCCGCCAGGTCCAGCCCGTGGCCCTTCAATTGGGCCACCGCCCAGACCGCGTCGTCGAACTGCACGCCGTCCTCATGGAAATCATCCGTCCCCAGCCGCATGGTGAGTGGCAAATGATCGGGCCACACGCCACGCACGGCATCCAGAGCCTCGCGGTGAAAACGAAGGCGCTTTTCGAGCGTTCCCCCATAAGCATCCGTGCGTTGATTGGCCAAGGGAGAGAAGAAACTCGCACCCAGATAACCGTGGGCGAAATGCATCTCAAGCCACTCGAAACCGGCCGCAAGGGCTCGTTTTGCGGCGGCCGCATAGGCCCTGTGCAAGTCATGGATCTCGGCGACGCTGAGTTCTTGCACGGCGTAGGGGAAGCGTCCGCCATAGGGAATGGGCGAAGGGCCGCGCACTTGCCAACCGTCGGGGTGATCCGGCGCAATCTGCAGCTTGCCTTCCCAAGGCTTTTGCTCGCTGCCCTTGCGGCCAGTATGGCCGAGCTGAATCGCCGGGACCGCCCCCATGTCCTTGATCATCTTGGCCACGCGGGCCAGGCTTTCGATCTGAGCATCCTCCCAAAGCCCGGCGCACGCGGTGCTGGTGCGGCCGTCGGGCGTGATGGCAATCTGTTCGGGAAAGACCAAGCCAAATCCGCCGGCCGCACGCGAGCCCATCAACATCAAGTGGAAGTCGTTCATCTTCCCATCGGGCGCAGACCGGTACATCGTCATGGGCGACATCGCGATGCGATTGCGCAGGGTGACGCCCTTGAGCGTGTAGGGGGTGAACAAATCAGGCATGGGCGTACTTTCTAGGAGCGCATTGCACGCCGCGGATCGCGGACCTGCCACAGGAGATGCATCGGATGTCTGGGCGGCAAGTCTCAGAACGGGTATTGGCGCGGCTGGGTTTGCACCGTGATCCAGCGCAGTTCTGTGAACTCGTGGATGCCGGCCTTGCCACCAAATCGGCCCAGGCCTGATCCCTTGACGCCGCCAAACGGCATTTGTGCCTCGTCGTGCACCGTGGGACCATTGACGTGGCAGATGCCACTGTCAATCTTGCGCGCGACGTTGTAGGCGCGCGCAATGTCACGGCCAAACACGGCCGCACTCAGGCCGTATTCATTGTCGTTGGCACAGGCCACCGCCTCTTGCACCCCGTTGACGCGCACAATCGCCTTGACCGGCCCGAAGGTTTCTTCATGGTAGATGCGCATGGCGGGGGTGACATGGTCCAGCAAGGTGGCCGGCATCAAGGTGCTGTCGACTTTGCCGCCGCAAACCAGCTTGGCCCCTTTGGCCAGGGCGTCGTCGATCAGGGCGTTGCAATGCTCGACGGTGCTCATGCCAATGACGCTGCCCAACACCACCGGGTCGGGCTTGCGCGGGTCCCCCAGGGGCAGGCTCTTGGCCTTGTCGGCGAATTTGCGCACGAACTCATCGGCGATTTTTTGGTCGACGATCAAGCGCTCGGTGCTCATGCAAATCTGGCCGCTGTTGGCAAAGCAACCAAAGGCGGCACCGTTGACGGCCTCCTCCAGGTCGGCATCATCCAGGACCACCATCGGGGCTTTGCCGCCCAACTCCAGCACGGCCGGCTTGAGGTATTTGGCACAGGTCATGGCGATCAGGCGGCCCACGCGGGTGCTGCCAGTGAAGTTGACGCGACGCACCGCCGGGTGGGCCACCATGGCCTCGACCACGGCGCCGGCGTCGGCCGGGGCATTGGTGATGTAGTTGAGCACGCCGGGCGGCAAGCCGGCGTCCTGGAAGGCCTCGACGATCAGCTGGTGCGTGCGCGGGCAGTTTTCGCTGCCTTTGAGAATCACCGTGTTGCCGCACGCCAAAGGCGTGGCGATGGCGCGCACGCCCAAAATGATGGGGGCGTTCCAGGGCGCGATGCCCAGCACCACGCCAGCCGGTTGGCGCACGCCCATGGCCAGGCTGCCAGGGACGTCCGACGGAATGACCTCGCCGGCGACCTGGGTGGTCAGGGCCGCTGCCTCGCGGATCATGCCTGCGGCCAGGAAGACGTTGAAGCCGGCCCACATGGCGGTGGCGCCGGTTTCGGCCGGCACCGCTTCGATGAAGGCGGGGGTTTTGGCTTCCAGGGCATCTGCGGCCTTCAGCAAGAGGGTGCGGCGCTCGCTGGGGCCGGTCTCGCTCCACGTGCGAAAAGCTTCGGCCGCCGCTTCGACGGCCATGATGGCGTCTTGCGCACTGGCCGCCGGCGCGCGGGTGGCCACGGTGCCATCGAGCGGGTTGCGCCGCTCGAAAGTGGCGCCTTTTTCTGCGGTGACTTTCAGTCCGTTGATGAGCATCGACAGGTCAGACATGGCGGAACCTCTTGGGGTCAGTGAGAGTGATGGGAAAAACCATTGGCAGGAAGGGTGTGGCCTCAGGACGGGGAGCGAGGTTTGCGGCGCTGCATGGCATCGCGCGCATCGGTGGTTTCCACGCCCTCGGCACCGAGGTAAGCCTCCAAAACCACCGACGAGCGCGCCAGCAAACGGGCATCGCCACTGGCAACGATCTGCCCGCGCTCGAGCACATAGCCCCGATCGGCGACGGCCAAGGCTTTTTTCACGTTTTGCTCGACCATCAGCACCGTGGTGCCGGCGTTGGCAATGCGCCGGGCGATGCCCAGCAACTCATCGACCATTTTCGGCGCCAAGCCCAGCGAGGGCTCGTCAAGCATCAACAAGCGAGGCGCGCTCATCATGGCGCGGGCCACGGCCACCATCTGTTGCTCGCCCCCGCTCATGGTGCCAGCCAATTGGGTGGCGCGCTCTTTGAGTTTGGGGAAGTTTTCAAAAGCTTGTGCGATGCGTCGCGGTCGCTCGGCTTTGTTGAGCAACCAGCCGCCCAACTCCAGGTTTTCCAGCACGGTCATTTGGCCAAACAACTGCCGACCTTCGGCGACCAGGGCCACACCGTCGCGCACGATCTCATGGGTTTTTTCCGGCAACTCTTCGCGGTTCAGCAACACCTCGCCCTGGCGCGGAATGAGGCCGTTCAAGGCTTTGAGCAAGGTGGTTTTGCCGGCGCCGTTGGGGCCCAGGATCACGGTCAGTCCGGGGCGGGCCTCGAGGGAGACGTCGCGCAACACGCGCACCGGCCCATAGCCCGCCGACAGGCCACGCACTTGCAGGTGGGCCTGGGCACCCTGCCCCAGCGACTGATCTGGGCGATACCACATCATGCCAAGCCCTCCGTGGGGGTCGCAGCCATCTCGTCACCCAAATAGGCTTCGATAACCTCGGGGTTGCGGATGACCTCGCGCGGTGGGGCATCGGCGATCTTGCGGCCCTGGTGCAAAACGATGACACGCTCCACATGGCGCAACAAAACCGTCACGGCATGCTCGATCCAGACAATGGTGAGGTCGAGTTCATCGCGCAGGCGACGGATCAGGCGGGCCATGTCTTCCAGCTCGGCCTCGGTCAGGCCAGCCGCGACTTCGTCGAGCAACAGCACCTTGGGTCGGGTGGCCAGGGCCATGCCGATTTCCAGCAGCCGTTGCTGGGAAGGGGTCAAATCGGCCGCCCGGGCGTCGGCCTGCGCTTGCAGGCCAATCAAGCGAAGGATCCCGTCGGCATCACGCAAGGCCCAGGGCACGCCTTGCTCTTCCCCCCACCAGATGTAGCGACGCGGGCGCCGGCCGGCGAATTTCAAACCGAAATCGACGTTCGCAGCCACGCTCATGTCGCCAAAGGTGCGTGGGGTTTGGAAGGTGCGCGCCAAGCCCTGGGCGGCGTAACGGTGCGGGCGCTGGCCCGTCAGGTCGCGGCCCATGGCCAGCAAATGGCCCGAGGTGGGCTCAATGACGCCGCTGATGGCGTTGAAGAACGTGGTTTTGCCCGCGCCGTTGGGGCCAATGATGCCCACCAACTCGCCGGCCTTGAAGCAGGCGCTGACCGCATCCACAGCGGTGAGGCCGCCAAAGCGCACGGTGATGTCGCGCGCTTCCAGCAAACAATCCTTGTCGGAGTCCATCACCAATTCACCTCGCGGGCCCGGCGCGCACGCGCCTTGTCTTTGGCTTTGTCGCCGCTCCACTCGTAGCGACGCAGGCGCCACCAAGACCGGATGTCATCGCGCCAAATTTTCCAAGTGTCAAAGCGCAACGAGGCCAAGCCACCCGGCAAATAAAGGACCGAGAGGATCAACAAGAGCCCCAGGGACATCATGTAAATTTGGGGTGCCTGCAGGCGCAGGGTTTCGGCCAGCACGCTGAAGACGATGGCGGCAATCAGGGGGCCCCACAGGGTGGTGGCACCACCGATCAGGGCAATCAGCACCGTCTGAAAGCCAATGAAGGGGTTGAAAACCGTGTGGGGGTCGATGTAGGTCCAGCGCACGCTCATCGCCGCGCCGACCGCGCCCGCCACGGCGGCGGTGAAGCCAAAGCCCACGATCTTCACCCAACGGGTGTTCACGCCCAAGGTCTGGGCGCGTTGCTCGTCGGCGCCGATGCCGGCCAGCGCCAAACCCAAACGCGTGCGACGCAAACCAATTGAGAATGCCACCGTGCCCATGGCCAGCAACAAGACCGTCAGGTAGATGGTGTCGCGTTCGGGCACCACCGACAGCACGCGGCCCACAGTGCCGGTGACCGACTTCTCGAAATAGGTGATGGCGTGGCGGATCAATTCGGTCATGCCAAAGGTCAGCACCGCGAAATAGGTGCCGCGCAGGTGCAGCACCGCCGAGCCCATCAAGACCGCGACGACGGTGGCAATCAAGGCGCCCAAAGCAATGGATTCGACCCAACCGATTTGCTCGAGCATCAGTGCACCGGTGTAGGCGCCCACGCCGAAAAAGGCCGACGTGGCCAAGGACAAGTAGCGGGTACTCCCGCAAAACAATCCCCAGCTCGATGACAGCGCCACGTACATCAGGCAGGTCAGCGCCATCGAGACCACGAATTCGCTGCCGTAAAAGGGAATGGCCAATGCCCAGCCGGTCAGGCCAAACCAGACCAAGAGATCGCGGGTGAGTCGTTGGCTGTCGTTCATGCTTTGCGGCTCTTGCGGGTGAACAGGCCTTCGGGGCGCAGCAGCAACACGCCAATGAACACCACATAGGACAACAAGGCTTTGAGGGAAGGGTTGGTGTAGTGCATGCCCACCGCCTCGACCAAGCCCAGCAACAAGCCACCGGCCAACGCGCCGGCCATGCTGCCAAAGCCCCCCAGGGTGATGACGATGAGCGCTGTGACCGTGTAGGGCTCGCCCATGGACGGGGCGATGGTGTAAGCCATGGACAACAAACAACCCGCAACACCCGAGAGCCCCAAACCCATGCCAAACATCATCGGGTGCAGTTTCTGGGTGTCAATGCCCACCAGTTGGGCACCCAGGGGCGATTGCATCAAGGCACGAACGCCCTTGCCCAACAACGTCATGCGCAGCAGGACGATGAGGGCCGCACAAAAGGCCAGCGCGAGCGCGAACACCAACAGCTTGTTGCCGGCGAACTGGCTGCCGCCCATTTTCACGGGCTCGGTCATGAAGTCGTAGCCGCGCAAATCTCCGCCCCAGACATGGCTGACCAGGTTTTGCACCAGAAACATCAGGCCAAAGGCCACCATCAGGCCGCGCGCCTCAAAAATATCGATGTGCGGCGAGGTCTGCGCCAAACGGCGAAAGCAGGCCCAGTGAATGAGCACGCCCAGCGCCATCAAGAGGGCAAAGGAGACGGGCACCATCAGCAAGGGGTTCCAGCCGAAGCTCGACTGCATCATCCAGGTCAGGTAAGCCCCCAACATCAAAAACTCGCCATGCGCGATGTTCAAGATGCGCATGAGGCCGTACTGCAGGTTCAGCCCCAGGGCGACCAAAGCGTAAATGCCCCCGGTGATCAAACCGGAGGCCAGCAGTTCCAGCCAGGCGGAAATCGACATGGGTGCAAAGAGCTTGGGGCACAGCCCCAGGCTCGGCGTCGGACACGCGCCGGCTCAGGGACTGCGAAATGGGCTCAGCTCCAGGCCGGCTTTTGGGTGTTGAGCTTGGCGGTGGCGCGGGCTTGCGGCCACACCACTTCAAACTCGCCGTTTTGCCATTGGCCGATGGTGCCAGGCGTGCCGACGTTTTCGCTGCCGGCAAAGCGGATGTCGCCCAAAATGGTCTTGTGGGTGGTGTTGGCCACGTAGTCGCGGATGGCCTTGCGATCCAGGCCATTCAACTTGACCGCCTGGGTCAGGATCTCGAGCCCGGCCCAGCAGGCGCCCGAAGCCCAACGGTCGGGCTCTTTCTTCTGGCTGGCCACATGGGCGTCGAAGTAGGCCTTGGCGCCAGGGCTGGTCTTGCCATTCCATGAACCCATGCCCATCACGCCCTCGGCACCGGCGGGGGTCATGACGTTCTTGTACAGGGGGAAGGCCGTGCCAACCGAAGCGTAAAAAACCTTGGGGTTGAAGCCAATCTCTTTGGCTTGGCGGCTGGCCAGGATGGTGTCGGGCGGGTAGGTGAAGCCGACAAAAGCGTCGGGGTTCTTGTCTTTGATGGAACGCAGCACCGGCAAGAGGTCTTTCACGCCACCGGGATAGCTTTTGTCTTCGACAAGGCTGATGCCGCTGTTTTGCAGGGCCACCTTGAAGGCTGCGTAATTTTCCAGGCCAAACAGGTCGTCCACGTAAATACAGGCCACGCTGCGCACGCCGTTGGCCTTGAACATATCGACGATGGCGTCGCACATGGGCTTGGGCTGCTGCAACAGCAGGAAGAAATACGGCAGCTTCATTTCGACCAGTCGGCGGCTGAGCGCCGTGGGGGCGAGGAAGGGGTAAGCAAATCGGTTGGCCAGGGGGGCCACGGCAAAGTTGGCATTGCTGCCCCAGGGCGGCAAGACCAGGTCGACTTTGTCGCTGCCCATGAGTTTTTCATAGGTGCGCACCACAGTTTCGACGTCGCTGCGGTCGTCCGAGCTGATCAGCTCGATTTTGCGCTTGACGCCCTTGACGTCGAGCCCACCCGCTGCATTTTGGCGTTCCGCCCAGAGCAAATAGTTGGGCTCTTGGCTGACTTGGGCCCCCCCGGTCCAGGGGCCGGTGCGCGACATGGTGTAGCCAATGCGCACAGGCGCCGCCTGGGCCCACAAACTCGGCGCCACGGCGAAACTGCCAAGGGTGGCAGCAGTGGAACGAATGACCGAACGGCGGTTGGGCAATGGGGCGCGAGGGCTCATGGCGGATCCTTGTCTAGAACAAAATGACGCCGTATGCTAATGGAATCCGCGCTGGGGGGTATAGGTGAAAACCAATGGTGGAGGGCACATTCAGAAATGAATGTGCCCCCACTGGTGATTGGTGGAGCAGTCACTCAATTGAACCCGGGTCCACCGCTCCGCCGTTAGGTGCAGTTTACTTCTATGTCTCCGGACAAACATCTAAAGGACACAATGATTTCACAGGTCTTGATAT
>CAINMN010000110.1 GCA_903850735.1 uncultured Burkholderiales bacterium
ACAAGCCCAGCGATGGCATCGTCGAAAAGACCCGCAAGGTGCACGACGACTACATCCACGACTTTGTGTTTGACGATGGCCGCATCCAGAACATTTATTTGCTGGACAAAAAGCATGTCGCCCGCAACAAGGTGCAAGTCATCAAGCAGTTTGAGCAAACGGGCACGCAGGCCAACCGCTATGACGTGACGATTCTGGTCAACGGCCTGCCGCTGGTGCAGGTTGAATTAAAGAAGCGCGGGGTGGCAATCCGCGAGGCCTTCAACCAGGTGCACCGCTACAGCAAAGAGAGCTTCAACAGTGCGAATTCGCTCTTCAAGTTTTTGCAGTTGTTTGTGATTTCCAACGGCACCGACAGCCGTTACTTTGCCAACACCACGCAGCGCAACAAAAACAGCTACGACTTCACCATGAACTGGGCGAAGGCGGACAACAGTCTGATCAAGGACCTGAAAGACTTCACCGCCACCTTCTTTCAAAAAGACACGCTGCTGAAAGTGCTGCTGCGCTATTCGGTGTTTGACACCAGCAACACGCTGCTGGTGATGCGCCCCTACCAAATTGCCGCTACCGAGCGCATTTTGTGGAAGATTGGTGGCAGCCACCAAGCCAAGTACTGGAGCAAGCTGGAGGGCGGCGGCTTCATTTGGCACACCACGGGGTCGGGCAAAACGCTGACCAGCTTCAAGGCGGCGCGTTTGGCTACAGAGCTGCACTTCATAGACAAGGTGTTTTTTGTGGTGGACCGCAAGGATCTGGATTACCAGACCATGAAGGAATACCAACGGTTTTCGCCCGACAGCGTGAACGGCTCGGACAGCACGGCGGGCCTCAAGCGCAATCTGGAAAAAGACGACAACAAGATCATCGTCACCACCATCCAGAAGCTCAACAACCTGATGCGCACCGAGGCCGACCTGGCCATTTATGGCAAGCAGGTGGTGTTCATTTTTGACGAGTGCCACCGCAGCCAGTTTGGCGAAGCGCAGAAGAACCTGAAGAAAAAGTTCAAGAAGTTCTACCAGTTTGGCTTCACGGGCACGCCCATCTTTCCGGAAAACGCACTGGGCGCAGAGACCACCTCCAGCGTGTTTGGCAGCGAACTGCATTCGTATGTGATCACCGACGCCATTCGCGATGAGAAGGTGCTCAAGTTCAAGGTGGACTACAACGATGTGCGCCCACAATTCAAGGCCATCGAAACCGAGCAGGACGAAAAGAAGCTGACCGCCGCCGAGAACAAACAGGCCCTGCTGCACCCCAAGCGGGTTGAGGAAATTTCGCAATACATCCTTAACAACTTCCGCCGCAAAACGCACCGCCTGCAGCCGGGCGCTTCACAGGCTGGCAAAGGCTTTAACGCCATGTTTGCCGTCAGCAGCGTGGATGCGGTCAAGCTCTATTACGAGACGCTCAAAGACCTGCAAAAGGACACAGACAAGCCTTTGCGCGTGGCCACCATTTTTTCCTTCGCCGCCAATGAAGAGCAAGATGCCATTGGCGACATTCAAGACGAAAGCCTGGAAGTGTCCGCCCTGAACAGCAGCGCCAAAGAGTTTTTGACCGCAGCCATTGCGGACTACAACGCGAACTTCAAGACCAGCTTCAGCGTGGACAGCAACGGCTTTCAAAACTATTACCGCGACCTGGCCAAGCAGGTGAAGGCGGGCGAAATTGACTTGCTGATCGTGGTGGGGATGTTCTTGACCGGGTTTGACGCGCCCAGGCTCAACACCTTGTTCGTGGACAAAAACCTGCGCTTTCATGGCCTGATTCAGGCGTTTTCGCGCACCAACCGCATCTTTGACGCCACCAAGACCTTCGGCAACATCGTGACCTTCCGAGACTTGGAAAAAGCCACGGTGGACGCCATCACTCTGTTTGGTGACAAGAACACCAAAAACGTGGTGCTGGAGAAAAGCTACAAGGAGTACATGGAGGGCTTCACCGACGTGGTGACGGGTGAAGCTCGGCGTGGTTTTGTGGAAGTGGTGGGTGAATTGGAGCAGCGCTTTCCTGACCCAGCGGCCATCGAGAAAGAGGCCGACAAAAAAGTCTTCGCCAAATTGTTTGGCGAGTATTTATGCATTGAAAACGTACTGCAAAACTTCGATGAATTTGCAAGCCTGCGCGCCGCGCAAAGCTTGGACGTGCGGGACACGGCAGCTGTGGAGGCCTTCAAGGCACAGCACGGGCTGACCGATGCCGAATTTGCGGCCATGCAAAGTGTGCAGATACCCAGCGTGAGGGCAGTGCAAGACTACCGCTCGGCCTACAACGACATTCGCGATTGGCTGCGCCGCCAGCGCGAAGGCCAGCAACCCGAGCAGTCCAGCGTCGATTGGGACGATGTGGTGTTTGAGGTGGATTTGCTCAAGTCTCAAGAGATCAACCTGGACTACATCCTTGAGCTGATTTTTGACAACAACAAAAA
>CAINMN010000111.1 GCA_903850735.1 uncultured Burkholderiales bacterium
ACCTGGGCTCCATCTGGGAAGGCACCAGCAACATCGTGGCCCTGGATGTGCTTCGCGCCATTCGGCGCGATAACGCCTTGGGGGCACTGCAATCCCACTGGGCGGTCTTGCGACAAGGCGCAGGCCTGTCAGCGCAAGACGCTGAGCTGTTTTCAGGCGCGGCAGCTCGTGCTGCCCAATTGGCCGAGCGCGCGGCGCAGCAAGGCACGGAAGTCTTGGCCCGGCAAGCCGCCTCGGCGCTGTACCATGTGACCAGTGCCACGGCCATGGCCTGGGAAGCCGCGCAAGCTGCGCTGCCTCGTCGCTTGCGCCTGGCGCGCCAAGTGCTGCAACACCGCGTGTTGCCGCGCGACCCTTTGTCTGCCGATGTCGAGCTTGTGAGCGAAGACGACTTGGCCTATTGATTGCGACCCATGAACACTGCCTCCGACACCTCTGCGAAAACCGGCGCCCTCGCGGGCTTGCGCGTGGTCGACATCTCGCGCATTCTGGGTGGCCCCTACTGCGGCCAGATTTTGGGCGACCATGGGGCCGATGTCATCAAGGTCGAGCCGCCGCAAGGGGACGACACCCGCGAATGGGGGCCTCCCTTCAAAGAGGGCGTGGCAGGCTACTACCTGGGCTTGAACCGCAACAAAACCGGCATGCGCCTGGACTTCTCCACCCAGGCCGGCCGCGACGTGCTGATGGGCTTGCTCGAAGGCGCCGATGTGCTGATCGAAAACTTCAAGACCGGTACCATGGAAAAGTGGGGCATGAGTTACGAAGCGCTGTCCCAACGGTTTCCGCGCTTGGTGTATTGCCGCGTGAGCGGCTTTGGGGCCGATGGCCCCCTGGGGGGCTTGGCAGGTTATGACGCTGCTGCGCAAGCGCTGGGCGGGATCATGAGCGTGAACGGCGAGGCAGGCGGCTCGCCCTTGCGTGTGGGCCTGCCGGTGGTCGACATGGTCACCGGCCTGAATGCCGCCCTGGGCATCATGATGGCCTTGCATGAGCGCGAGTCCAGTGGCCATGGCCAGTTCGTCGAGTCCACCCTGTACGACAGCGCCGTGTCTTTGCTGCATCCGCATGCGGCCAACTGGTTCTTGAACAGCAAGCGGCCCGTGCTGACCGGCAATGCACACCCCAACATCTACCCTTACGATGCCTTCCCCAGTGCGACGGTGCCCATCTTCATGGCCGTGGGCAACGACCGGCAGTTCGCGCTGATGTCCAAACACCTGGGCACCACTTGGCACGAAGATGAGCGCTTCACCTCGGCCGGTGGGCGTTCCACGAACCGTGCCGATTTGCGGGCGCTGATGGAGGCGGCCTTGGCCAGCCACGATGGCGCCAAGCTGGCCGAAGACCTGATGCAAATCGGCGTGCCCTGCGCCCCAATTTTGTCGGTTGACCAGACCTTGCAACACCCGCACACCGCCCATCGCGGCATGCTGGTGGAAATTGGGGATTACCGGGGCATTGGTTCGCCGATCAAGTTGGGGCGGACCCCGGCGACCTACCGCAAGGCGCCGCCAGCGAAAAACTGACGACACAGAAAGAAGTGGTGGAGAGGAGGAGGATCGAACTCCCGACCTTCGCATTGCGAACGCGACGCTCTCCCAGCTGAGCTACCCCCCCACGGTCGTTTTATTTTAGCGGATGAGGATGGGAATCCCAAGGTGGACTTGTTGCACATCAAGAGTTTTCAGTGATGGCTTTTCAAGCCACAAACAATTCACCTGTTCTTCCATCCAAATATTTGGGTAAATTGTCATCAATGTCCACAACTCTTTGTCGATAGAACAGGTGAAACTCGGGTCGCATTGACCCAAGGGCTCCCTCTAACGTCCTCCAAAGCTGTTTATTGGGGATGACATACATGCCTATTCTGTTGCTTCCAAACAAAGTATCGCCACAACGGACACAAAAATACTTGGTCAACTGCTTGTGCGGATGAGTGTGTTCGCCGATGGACTCCCTTCCTCCAGTGACAGACAGTGAAGTTTTTTGCCAAGCAGTGGCAGCAAGGACTGGCGTTGAATAGAAGTCTCGACAGTCAGTGCAGTGGCAATAAGCCTTGGCCACGGGGGCGCCTTCCGCCATCAAGGACACGGATTCACAATCACAGCGCATCCGATAGAGGTTCATTTTGAAATCCTTATAAAAACTGCGCCATCGTCACATGACCGGGCTGCTCACGAACGCGCTTGAGCCAGGCCGTGACCGCCGGAAATTCTGACAAGTCAAAGCCGCCTTCGTCCGCTACATGGGTGTAAGCGTACAAAGTGATGTCGGCAATGGAGTAGCTGCTACCCACCAGAAAGGG
The DNA here is from genome assembly GCA_903850735.1 of uncultured Burkholderiales bacterium. Lineage (GTDB taxonomy): Bacteria > Pseudomonadota > Gammaproteobacteria > Burkholderiales > Burkholderiaceae_C > Limnohabitans. The sequence goes on from CAINMN010000111.1 coordinate 2,309, forward strand.
CGCATCTTTGAGTCGCGCCTCCATCACGGACAGCGCTTTCAATCCACCTGCTTTTTTCGATTCGAATTCGGCACGCCGCGCCTCCGGCAGGCCGAGGTATTTGTGGATAAAGCGTGCCACGGCAATGTAGGGCTCGTGTCTGTATTGCTCAAAGAATTGCCACGCCAGCACACGGGCGTGGCTCAGTCGGTCTGTGGGTAGCAGGGCGGTGCCCTCGGCCAGGTAGTTCAGGATGGCGTTGGACTCGGAAAGAGTTTCTCCGTTGTCCAAGATCAGCAAAGGTATTTTGCCGTTCGGATTCAGTTGCAAAAAACCATCCGCGCGCGTGTCGCCTTGAAGAATATTGACGTGCTCCCACGCATGGGGGATGCCCAGTTGCGCCAAAGCGAGTTTGACCTTGTAGCAATTGCCAGAAGCAATGTCACCCAGTACTTTCATGGTATGGCTCCCAAAGTTGGACGAAGTTTATGCGAATGGCACGAAGAAATGCCGAACCGCAGTGGATGCCGCCTGTCATGGTTCAGTGGGGCAGGTGCGTGTCTGCGGTGTGTCACTGAGACTCCTGCTTTAGCTCTAGAGCTAAAGCTTTAGTGACGCCTTCAGCCTTATTCAGTAACGTTCGGGCCTGTGAATCGAGTTCCCGCCCCATGTCTTCTCAAGCCAGTTTGATCCAAGCCCCCTACACCCTGCGCGCACAAGGCGATCGTTGCATCAATGTGGATTTTGGAGACGCCATCCGTCCCGAAACCGGGCGCCTGTGTTTGAGTGCCAGCGCCTTGTTGCGAGCCGCCAATTTGCCGGGTGTCTATGAAATTGTGCCGACCTACATTTCTGTGGCCTTGCACTATGTGCCCACCCTGGAAAACATGGCCGATGGCTTCGCTTTTGAAACCCTTTGCGAGCGCATCCACGCCTTGCTCAAAGAGGGCATTCCGAAATTTGATCAAGCCTCCAAAACAGTAGAAATTCCCATTTGTTACGGGGGTGAGCACGGGCCAGATTTGCTGGACATTGCAAAGCGCATCAACCTGTCGCCAGAAGAGGTCATTGCCCGGCACAGCCAATCCCCAGCCATGGTCTACATGCTGGGCTTTGCACCAGGCTGCCCCTACATTGCCTTGCTGGACCCCGTGTTTGCCATTCCCAGGCGGGACACGCCCGTGACAGCTGATCCGCGCGGCGCCGTGGTGGTGGCCAACCGTCAGAACATGATTTACCCAAGCACACTGCCATGCGGTTGGCATGTGTTGGGGTCCACGCCGCTGCGGATGTTTGATCTTGAGCGTGATCCCCCTGTGCTGCTCACCCCTGGCGACCAATTGAAATTTGTGCCCATCAGCCCTGAGGAGCATGCGCATTTGCAAAATTTGCAAGAAGCGCAGCGTGCAGAGGCCTTGGCGTGAGCTTCGAGGTTCTCAAGCCAGGCCTGTTGTCCACCTTTCAGGATTTAGGGCGACTGCAACACCAGCGTTGGGGCATTCCTGTGGCGGGTGCCCTGGATGTCAATGCGCACAGACTGGCCAATTTGTTGGTGGGAAATCCCGCGGAGATGGCCACGCTGGAAATGAATTTGTATCCGCCAAGCTTCAAAGTCAGGCAGCCTTGTTGCATTGCCTTTGCAGGCGCCAACGTGAGCCCCTTGGTCAATGAGTTGAAGGTTCCCATGAACCGCCCGGTGGTCTTGCGCGCCGACGACATGATCTCTTTCGGCCCTCGGCTCGATGGCGCCAGAACCTACATGGCGGTGCATGGTGGTTTCCAGTTGAATGCCGTGCTGGACAGTGCCAGCACCTATTTGCGCAGCGCCATTGGCGGCCTGAATGGCAAAGCCTTGCGCAAGGGCGATGTTTTTCACATCCACAAACCCTTGCTGGGCGTGGATCTGGATGAGCTCGCGCAAGAGCTGTGGGACATCAAGTTCTCCCTGAAATCTTCGGTCATCCGAAAAAATGTAGCGAAGCTCAGAATCATCAAAAGCGCGCAATGGGATGACTTCACGCCAGAGAGCCGCGCCAACCTGATCACGCAGCCTTTCAAGGTGACGCCCATCTCGGACCGCATGGGGTTTCGGCTCGAGGGCCCAATGCTCAAACTCAGCCAACCGCGACAAATGATTTCCGAGTCGGTGGTGTTTGGCACCATTCAGGTCCCAGTGGGTGGGCAGGCCATCATTTTGATGGCGGACCGCCAGACCACGGGCGGGTATCCCAAGATTGGCTATGTGGCAAGCGTGGACCACCCCGCTTTGGCACAAATGGCGCCTGGCGACATGTTTTCATTCAGCTTGATTGAGATGGCCGAAGCCCAAAGGCTGGATGCCCGGCGTGAGTGGGGCATGGCCGACCTGGCGAAACAACTGCAGCCTTTCACCGACTTGCTGAATGCGGCGGTGGCCGCATGAGCGCCAACGTCTGAATCCTTGGATCAAAGCGGGCATTGCATGCAAGAACTCATCGTCATCACCTTGGTTTTCCTGTTGGCCGGCTATGTCAAAGGCGTCATTGGCATGGGGCTGCCCACCATCGCCATGGCGACGCTCGGCTTGCTGCTGGCCCCTGTTCAAGCGGCGGCCTTGCTGGTCATTCCATCCATGGTCACGAATGTGTGGCAGTTCGCCGCAGGCCAAGCCAAATGGGCGACCTTTCGGCGGCTCTGGCCCATGCTCTTGTTCGTATGTCTGGGAACCTGGTGGGGCATTGGCTTGTTGACCGCCTCGACGAGCGCATGGCCCAGTCTTTGGCTGGGGAGTGTTCTCGCCCTGTATGCCTTGGTGGCTTTGTTTCTTCCCAAGCTGTCCATGTCCCTTCGCCATGAAAAGTGGCTGGCGCCGATTGTCGGTTTGCTGACGGGCATCCTCACCGGCGCGACCGGTGTGTTTGTCATTCCGGCTGTGCCATTTCTGAGCGCGATGAATTTGTCGAAAGATGAGTTGATTCAAGCACTGGAGTTGTCTTTCACGGTATCCACCCTGGCATTGGCGCTGAGCCTGGGCTTTCATGCCACCTATTCCAAAGAGGATCTGCTGCTGTCGGTCCTGGCGGTTTTGCCCGCCATGCTGGGCATGTGGTTTGGGCAAAAAACCAGGGACAAGATTGATCCCATGACATTTCGGAAATGCTTTTTTGGCGCTTTGTTTCTCATTGGGACTTACATGGCCGTGCGTGCCGGCTACAGCTTGATGGGTCGCTGAGAAAGCCCATCTGAATGCACGAATGACCGGTTCGCAAGTGCGGCTATACCAGAGGTTCTAGAGCGTATTTGTTATTGAGCACGCCCGAGCCTGTGCGTAGCATCCCGGGCATGATGAAACTCACAGCAACGGTTCAGCGCATGCCGCTTTTTCAGTCATTCACGTACGGCAGTGTGCTCGGCTTGTTCTTATGTTGGGGTGGTCAGACCATGGCTGACGAAACTTTGCCCATCCGTGCGGCAGAGCAAGCCAGTGAAACCTATCGGTTTGCAGGTCAATGCCCCAATGGCGTACCCTATCGCTTGTTCTTTTATGAAGCCAAGATTGAGGGTGTGGTGCAGTCCTTCTATGATTATGAGGGTCCTGCGGGCAGGGGCACAGTCAAAACAAACGCCCCGCCCAAGACCATGGCGGTGCGGGTTTGCCGCGCGCTGTCCGAAATTGCAAGCGATCAGCTTTGAGTGACGCAGAGGCGCTGTCCCCGGCAGCCCTCATGCTTGAGTTGATGTATCCGCTTGTTGCATGGCAACAACCACGAATGCCGCAATCTCTTTGATGTCAATCGGCTTGTAAAGCACATCGATGTTGTGTGCATTGAACAATTCCAGGTGCTTGGGTGAGGTGTCTGCTGTGAGGATGCACGCAGGAATGTCGTCGTTGAACTCTTCTCGCAGCTTCTGGATGAAATAAATGCCGTCTCTTTCACCCAGCCTGAAGTCACTGAGAATGAATTGCAGCTTGGGAAGATCGAGAAGAAATTTGAAAAAAGCATCCTCTTGATGTGGAATCAAGTAGACCTGGTAGCCCTTTTGGAGGAAGTACTGGCAATAGGCTTCCCTGAGGGAGGGGTCGTTCTCGATGATGCCAATGCACGGTGCCAGTTCGTTCGCGGCCGATGCGCTGGCCGCAGCGTTTGAGGTGACGCCAGAGTTCAAGGGCTGCTGTGCCTTGTCACTCGAGACCCTGTAAGGCGTATGAATGGTGAATGTCGAGCCTTTTCCGACTACGGATTGCACCGTGCATTGGCCGTCAATTTTTTTCACAATTCTTTTCACAATGGACAGGCCCAAGCCCAGGCCATCATAGCGTGATCGTGAGTGCTCAGAGCGGTAAAACTCATTGAAAACCAGCGATAAATCTTCAGCCGGGATGCCGCACCCCGAGTCCGCCACAGAAAACACCAGGCAACCCGCTTCGCTGCGGAAGGTGATGACAATTTCGCCACTGTCTGTGTATTGAACGGCGTTGGCGAGCAGATTCCTCAATATTTGCTCTGTCAAATGCGGGTCGCCTCTGACACTGCGCTCCTCGCCCTTGAAAATCAAGCCTAGCTTTTTCTGCTGGCAAAGGTCTTCGAAAGTGTGGCGCAAATTGCTGACGACTTGTGAAAGCGAAAAATGCGATTCAGTCGTCGAAAAATTCGAATCCAGTTTGCTGACGTCCAACAGCGAGTTGAACATGTTGTTGAGAACCACCACGCTGCGGTGCATCCTTTGAAAAATGGACCGCTCATGGTCTTGGAGATTCCGCTGCTCGATCATTTCAATGAAAATATTGATCGCCTGCATGGGCTGTCGCAAGTCATGGCTGGCCGTTGCAATGAATTCTGACTTTGCAATATTGGCCTTGATCGATGCGTTGTTTTCGGCAATGAGCTGGTCCACCAGGGCGTCGTTTCTGAGCCGCAGCGAAAATGATTTTCCCATGACTTGGAAAAAAGAATGCCCATTTTCAAGGCAAGGTAAAAAGCAACCAAAGAACCCAAGGGAATCGGCAAGCTGATGACGTCGTGATGAGTCACAACGTAAATCAATTCCGGCATCTTCAAAGGGAAAACAAATGCGAAGAAGGTTTTCCAGTTGACGCAATAGCCCACCATGCCGACGAACAGCACCGTCAGTGAGATGATCTGATAAGTCAGGTATTCCATTGGCTCGGAAGCGGTGACAAACACGAACCAGCCCAAGCCCCACACAAACGTCACGATGCCAACCGCGGTATTGAGCAGCACCATGTTGCGCTGAACATCGTCAGTTTGAGCCACGGCGCGAATGAGAAAAAGCCGCACAATGACCACCGCAGCCATCAGGGCAAACCAAGCCTTGAAAAGTAAGTCGTCCGTGCTGTCGATGTACAAGGGAATGCACAGCAAGGGTGCCAGGATGGTGGCGATGGTGCTCGTCCTGGCATAGGCGAGCATGTACTGCAGCTTTTCTCTGGCTGCAAGCGCTTTGAACTGGTAGGAACTGTCTTCCCGCGCGCTTTCGATCATCCGACATTCACTTGTTGACGCCCTCGGGGACAAACAGCAACTGATGCTTTTGCGCCTTCAGGACAGCTTGCGTGCGGTTGAAAACCCGCAGCTCTTTGAAAATTTGATTGATGTGAATTTTGACGGTTTGCTCTTTGATGTCCAGGTAGCTTGCAATGATCTTGTTGGGGTGGCCCTGTGAAATCAAATGCAGAACCTCCAGCTGCCGTTGGGTCAGACGGAAGCCATTGTCTTCGACGCTGGCGATGTTCGCTTCGCTAGGCTGGCCCCATTCAAAAAGAGGCTGGATCTTGCTGAAAATTTCAGACGATGTGCTGTTTTGGACAAAAACAAGGTGGCCCCAGCGCCCACGGCACGTGGTTCCCAGGTTTGGGCATCCAAGCCGGAGATGGAGATCACGTCTTGCACATTGGGTTTGCTCTTGAAAACCTTGATGCCCGCCAGCCCACTGAGGCCGGGCATGAGCACATCCAACAAGACAACCCATGTTTTATCGCCTTGGTCCACCAGTTCCATGCCCTCGCTTGAATTGCTGGCGGTTTTGACCTCAATGCCAATGGCGCTGAACTCGCGCGCCAATATCTCGCCTAAAGCTTCGCGGTAAACGGGGTGATCATCGACGATCAGCAGGGCCTGTCCGTGGGAAAGATTCATTTGGCTTGCATGCTACTACCAGCCTTGTCATTTTCAGTGAAACTTAGGTTTTAGACTGGCGCTGTCCTGATAACCTAAGTGATCGGGCCGCGAAGATCCTGCCCAGGGCGGCTTTTCCATCCCAGGGATGCGCTTTGCAGGACGCAGCATTGACCACAAAGCGATTTTCATAACCACTTTGACCGGTTGATGCGCACGTTTGACACGCAAGCGTCACATTGCATTTTTAGGATTCGATGACATCCACCGGAACTGCACATGAATAAACTACTGAATTTCTCCACGATCGCCCTGGCATGTGCTTTGGTCGCCTGCGGCAACAGCGAAATCAAACAGGGTATTTTTGTAGACGCGCCCGTGCAGGGCCTGAGCTACACCACCAGCTCCGGGCTGCATGGCACCACCAACGCCGAGGGCGCATTCACTTATGCCATGGGTGATTACGTGACGTTTGCGCTTGGCAACCTGAAGTTTCCGGCTGTCAGCCCTGCAGCCATGGTGTCACCCCTTGATTTTTTCTCCGCTTCAGCACCAAGTCACCCCGGTGCCACAGCGATTGCGCGTTTGCTGCAGAGTGTTGACAGCGATGGCAACCCCGACAACGGCATCACCGTCAACCTGGCCAAGTTGGCCAGCAACGCCGTGGCGCCCGCTGATTGGACCCAAGCGACCGATACCCAGCTGGCGGCGCTCCTGTCTGAAGGGGCTCCCGCCTTGCGCACCGAGTCGGCGGCCCGCAACCACATGAGCAGTCAACTGGCGGCTCTCTCCGGTGACCCCAAGATGAGCCTGGTGGGTCGCTACACCTCGGGCGGCACGGTGAGTGCGGCCTCCTTGGTGGCGGAAATCGTGTCGTATCACGCCAACAGCAAATCTTTGTTCATCACGGTGGACACGGCTGCAGAGCCTTCCTCTTTCAAGCGCATTGACCTGTCAGGCTTAGGCACCACACCGCTGGCCAACCCAACCACCGCCAACAACCTGACCGTGTCTGAGCGCTTCAACGTCGCCACCCACGTCAACGACGCCAATTTCACGGCGGGTGGCGTTCAAAGCCTGGATGTCAGCGGCAATTTGCTGGCCATTGCCGTGCAAGCGTCACCGAAGACCCATGCCGGTGTCATTGCCTTTTACACCCTGTCGAACACCGGCGCGCCAAGCTTTCTGAAGAAAGTCAGCGTCGGTGCCTTGCCGGACGGCGTGGCATTTTCCCCGGATGGCAAATACTTGGTGGTGGCCAACGAGGGCGAGCTGAGCAACAGCTTCATGACGGATGGCATTGACCCAGAAGGCTCAATCTCCATCATTTCGATCAACAACGGTGTGGTCTCTGACACGGCCATCAACCTGGGATTCGCCGACTTCAATGTGGGCGGCAGCCGCCGAAGCGAACTGCCTGCCCAGATTCGCATTGGCCGACCTGGCGCCACGGTGGCACAGGATCTGGAGCCTGAGTATGTGACGATTTCTGCAGACAGCAAAACCGCATTCGTGACCTTGCAGGAGAACAATGCGGTGGCCGTGGTGGACTTGGCCACGGCGCGCATCAGCAAAATCATCGCCTTGGGATTCAAAGATTACGGCAGCAAGCACAAGATTGCGCCGTCCGACCGATACGCGGGTACATCGTCGGCAACCTATGGCAACCCGACCAATCCGCCAAGCCTGAAAAACTACGCCAACCTCTATGGCGTGTATTTGCCCGATGGCATCGCCACCTACACTGTGGACGGCAAAACATATTTCTTGACTGCCAACGAGGGCGACGACCGCGGTGACTTTCTCACGGGGTCCGCGGCCGATACTGCACGATTCAAAGACATTGTCAGCAGCTTGGACCCCACAGCTTTCCCGCCTGATGTTGTTGCCAGCATCAAGACGGATCAGGAATTGGGGCGCTTGACCCTGCTGACGCAACACAGCACGGGCAAGTACGGTGACACCGATGGCGATGGCGATTACGACCGTGTCTATGTGCTGGGGGGGCGCTCCTTTTCCATCTGGTCTGCAGACACTGGCGCGCAGGTCTACGATTCGGGCGAAGACATCGAGCGCACGGTTTACAACAACGCCAAAGACGACACTGCACAGTCTGTGGCCTTGTTGAAAGCCGACCAAATGCTGGGCCGTCTCGACAACAAGGGCCCTGAGCCAGAATCCATCGTGGTGGGGCAAATCGGCGCTGAAACCTACGCCTTCATTGGCTTGGAGCGCGCCAGCGGGATCATGATGTACAAAATCACCGACCCCACCAAGCCCAAGCTGGTGCAATACATTCGCAACACCACGACCCTGGCCGATGGCGATATCTCACCTGAGGGTTTGCGTTTCATTCCTGCCAGCGCCAGCCCGACGGGTGTGCCTTTGCTGGTGGTGGGCTATGAAGTCACCGGTTCTGTGGCGGTGTACCAAATCAAGCCCTGAGCTTTTCAAGCATCGCAGGCACAAGCCATGGACTGCTTATTGCAGCCCATGGCTTGTGGTCACTTGAACTCTTGAATGCGTCGAATGTTGTCCGCGCCAAACTCTTTGGAGTAGCTGACATAAACCTCGCGCATGGCGTCACGAAACGCTTGGCCGTCGACTTTGCGCACCACGCTCACGCCTTCTTTTTCAAGCTGGGCAATGCCGTTGTTCTCGTCTTCGTTGACGCGCGCGCGTTGTGCAACAGCGCATTTTTTGGCCGCTTCATAGAAAACCTTTTTGTCAGCCTCGCTGAGCTTGTTCATGAAGCGAGGCGAAGTGATCAGCAGGGAAGGTGAGTAAACATGGTTGGTCAGGGACAAGTGCTTTTGCACTTGGCTGAATTTGGCTGCCAAGATCACCGGAATGGGGTTCTCTTGCCCATCCACGGTGCCGGTTTGCAAGGCGCCAAAGACTTCCGGAAATGCCATGGGCGTGGGTTGAATGCCAAAGGCGCGGTAACCATCCATGTGCACCTTGTTCTCCATGGTGCGCATTTTCAAGCCAGATGCATCCTGGGGCTTGACGATGGGGCGCTTGCTGTTGGTCATGTGGCGGAAGCCGTTTTCCGTCCAGCCCAGTGCCACCAGGCCTTTGGAGGGAAACTTCGTGAGCAACTCCTGACCCGGGCCATCGAGGTAGCGGCGGGCATGGTCATAGTCGCGGAACAGGAAGGGAATGTCGACGATCTTGATTTCTGGCACAAAGTTGCCGACCGGGCCAGTGGAGGTGCTGACCACATCGAGCGTGCCGAGTTGGACCGCTTCGATCATCTCGCGCTCACCGCCCAAGGCAGAGTTGGGAAACTGCTGGCATTTGTAGCGCCCTTGGGTTTGCGATTCAATGTGATCGCAAAAGGCCGTCGTGCCCGCGCCGGTGTGGGAGTTCATTTGCAGGGCATGGCCCACCTTGACAATGGTTTGTGAAAATGCGGGTGCACCGACCATGCCGGCCGCGACGAGGGCGAGATTTAGCGCAAGACGTTTCATGAAGGCTCCAAAAATGAGTGGGTGCATTTTTAATGAAGAACCTCTCTTTGCGGCATGGGGTTTGTTCTCAAGGGAGAACCCCAGTGACCCATCCTAGAATCAGGCGTCGATTGGGAGAATGCTTAAGTTGTATGCGCTGCTTGCGCATGCCAAAGCAATCAGGTTTTAAACAAGGAACACCTCATGTTGTCATACCGGTGGCTGGCCGTGGCACTCAGTGCTTCCTCGTTGCTGCAAACGGCGGTTGCAGGCTGCCTCAGCGATGCGCAAGTGTCCGAGATGGCTCAGCGCATGGCCGATGCCAAACCTGCGGCCAACATCGAAGGCTTGACCGACGATGAAGGTGCTTGCACCCGCAACAAGCTGACGAAAATTTTGGCGACACGCCAAGGAAAGTTGGTGGGGTACAAAGCCGGGCTGACCCATGCGGCGACCCAGAAGCGTTTCGATACCGATCGCCCTGTTTGGGGAAAGCTTTACGAAAACATGATGTTGGCCAATGGCGCCACGGTGCCCGCACAATTTGCGGCCCGGCCGGTGTTCGAGTCTGACTTGCTGGTGCGGGTCAGCAATGAGCGCATCAACCAAGCCCGCACACCCGAAGATGTCCTGGCCGCCATTGATCAGGTGCTCCCTTTCATTGAGTTGCCCGACGGGGTGGTGCAAGACCCCCTGACGCTCAACGGTGCAGGCGTCTCAGCCATCAACGTGGGCGCTCGCCTGGGGGTCGTGGGCGAGCCGATTGCAACACCTGCTGGCGCCACAGAGCGACGGGCATTGCTGTTAGCCTTGCGCGACATGTCGGTGATGGTTTCCGATGGTTCTGGAGCCGCTTTGAACGTGGCGCAGGGCCGCGCCATACTGGGGCATCCTTTGAATGCGGTGGTCTGGCTGGCGCAGGCCTTGGCTGAGGAAGGCTTGGCCATGAAACCGGGCGATCTGATCAGCCTGGGGGCTTTTTCGCCCCAGATGCCGCCCCAGCCTGGGCAGCAAATTCGGGTCACCTACATCGGCTTGCCTGGCGCGATGCCAGTCCAAGTGAACTTCAATTGAGGGGCAATTCAACATGGACAGTCTTTGGCAACGCGGTGCAGTCACCGTCCATTTGGGCGAGAAATCCGGCAAATACCCGGAAGGCAATCAGGTGCTGGTGAGCAGCTCGCAAATGCGGGTGGCGTTTGACACGCCGCTGGTGGCCAATCGCATCGGCGCTGACTTCGACGGTGTGGATCTGATCATTTTGGGGCATGTCCATGAAGACCACATGGCGGGCTTGCATCGCGTGCCGCATGCCAAGGTGCAAGTGCATGAGGCCGACCTGGCAGCCGCCCAGTCCTGGGATGGACTGGCTGCGCATTACGGTTACACCGCCCCAGTGTTGCTGGCGCTGAAGCAAAAAATTGAGCGCGAGTTTCATTACACCGCCAGGCCAGATGCCACGGCTTATCAGGATGGCCAAGTCTGGGATTTGGGCGACGGCGTGCGGATTCGTGCGCAGCACCTGCCGGGCCATACTTCTGGACATTGTGCGCTGGTGATCGAGAGCGAGGGGGTGGCCTTCATTGGTGACATTGACCTCACCAGCTTCGGCCCTTATTACGGGGACGCCACTTCCAGCTTGTCAGCCTTTCGCCAAACACTGGAAGAGGTGAAGCAACTGGACGTCCACACCTGGATCACCTCGCACCATCGCGGGGTGCTCACCGATCGCGAGACTTTCTTGAGCCATCTTGCACGCTACAGCGCCAAGGTGGATGAGCGACGCCAGCGCTTGCTGGCCATGCTGGCCTCGGGGCCGCGCAGCTTGGCCTCGTTGGTGACAGAGCGATTGATCTACCCGCCAGGCTATGAGGAGGTCTACATTGAAAGCGCAGAGCAGCGCAGCATTCAAATGCACCTCGATGAGCTCATTGCCGACGGCGACGCGCGCCAAGTCGAGCCTGGCGTGTTTGCGCTTTAAAGCTTCAAGCCCTCATCGGCCATGACGCGTTGCACGGCCGCGCGCTGCAGCATGCGGTCTTTGAAGGCGGTGAAGTTTTTCAGCTCGCTCATCGGCAAGCCGATGCGCTGGCCCCAGACATAGAACACCCAAGCATAGGGGTCGAGCACGGAGTAGTCATCGCTCAACCAGTCCCGCTCGGCATACATGGCGTCGATTTGCTGCAGGTGGCTGTGAAACATGCGTTGCCCCACGGCTTGCAGGCCGGCGTGGGCTGAGGCTTCCTCGGTGTAACGTTCGGGACGCCGGATGTGGGCAAAGGCCGGATGCACATTGCTGGCGAAAAAGCCAATGACAGACAAGGACCGAACCTGTGCCAGCGGGTCGCTCGGCCAAAGCCCAAAACGTTGGCCCAGGTAGGGCAGGATGGCGGTGTTTTCGGTGAGGTAGCTGCCGTCATCCAAGGTCAGTGCGGGGACCCGTCCCAGGGGGTGAATCTTCAAATACGCGGCTGTTTTTTGCTCGCCCTTGGTCAAGTCCATGCGCTGGGGGTGATAGGCCTCGCCGCTTTCCTCCATCACGATGTGCGCGGCCATGGAACAAGCGCCAGGCGCATAAAAAAGACTGAGCATGAAGGACTCCTGATGAAACAATGGAACAGCCCACTTTATAAAGCAATCTGAGGGCGCGTGCAGGCCGTTTGCACGCCTGCTTGACGCTCAAAATGAATTTTGCGAAGATGGGCCGTTGTTGATCAAGCTAACATTAACGAGGAGAGACACATGGCCAGTTGGAAAGACATTCGGGTCGTCAGCCGCGATGACATGATGAAGCGGGTAGCGCGCTTTAAAAAGCTCAAGGGCTCGGATGGTGGTTTGCCCGACAGCCCCTTGCCCGAGTCCAAGCGCACGCTGTTTGCGGTGATTGGCTTTCAGCCGCCCAAGAAGAACAACAAGGCCACCACATCGCCCGTCGGCGACAACGCCTCGACCACGCCGGCCATCCCGATTGCCGAAGGCTTCAACCTGGGCTATTGCAAAGCCAAACCCGGCCGTGGCCCCTTGATGCACAACCACGACACCAATGAAACCTTCATTGCCATGACCGGCAAGTGGCGTTGCGAATGGAACGAAGGCAAAGACAAGATGCACGTCGACCTGGATCCGTTCGACGTCATTTCATTTCCGCCAGGCATGGCGCGTCGTTTCATGAACGTGACCAAGAACGAGCCCAACAAAGAACATTTGTTGATGTTCGTGATTGGCGGCAACCAGCCCAGGGCAGAGTTCACGCCGGCCGCGATGGCGCGTTGTGCGGAGTTTCACCAGCAAACCATGGCCAAAGCTGCCGCGAAAAAGCCTGCGCCTGCCAAAAAGAAAGTGGTTGCCAAGAAAATGGTCGCCAAGAAAGTGACGGCGCCAAAAGCTGCCGCCAAGAAAGCGACGGCCAAGAAGCCTGCCGCGAGGAAAGCCAAGGCCTAAGCCCCCGCTTTTCATTCACTTGGCGTTGGCGGCACCGGGTGTTGCCAACGCCGGGTCATAGGTTCGAGGCACGCGCCAGAAGACCATCACTGCCAAGGTGGCGGCTTCGAACACCACCCAAGCCAGCATGGCCCCGCGAAACGCTTCGGACACATGGCTGACGCTGGCAAGCACGCTGAGCGCATCAATCAGCACACCAAACAGCCATTGCACCAAGAACATGCCTGCAAACAGCAGCAGGTTGTACGCGGTGAAGGCGCGCCCTGCGAGGTGTGGCGGGAAATTTTGGTTCACGTGGGTTTGGGTCAGCATGAAGGTGGTGGAGCCCAAGCCCAGCAGCAGCCAAAGTGTCCAGGCCCAGGGCCCGTGCATGAAGACCATGCCGGCTTGTGCGATCAGCATGACCAAGCCCCCCACGCTCGCCATGCGCAAGGGCGTCCATCCCTTGGCGGCCAATTGGGGCGAAGCCCAGCCCAACAACAAATAAACCATCATCAAAAAGAAATTCAAGACCAGCAGCGTTTGCGCGCTTTCATCGGCGCTCATGCCCAGGACCTGGATCAGCCAGGGGCCTGCCCACAGGCTTTGAAAGGCGACAAAACTCGCCTGCATGCCAATGCCAGGCGCTGCAAAGCGCCAGAAATAACGGTCCTTGAACACGGTGATGTAACCGGCCCACGGATTTTCAGCGGTGTTGGCCTGCGGCGCGGGTTCCTTGGGCAGCAAGAAAAAGATCAGTGTGCTGGCGATGATCAGAAGAACCGCAATCAGGTTGAACAAGCCACGCCATCCCATCACCGGCAGTGCCCATTGAACGGGGAGGGTGGACGCCAAGGCCCCCATGGAGCCAGCCACCAGCATCCAGGAGGCCAGTTGCGACTGTTGTTCAGCGGGGTACCAAAAACGGAAGGCCCTGAACGAGGCCATCAGGGCGCCAGAGACGCCCATGCCAATCAGCGCGCGCCCGACCCACAACATCCAGGTTTCTTGAGACAAACCAAAGCAGGCACAGCCCAGGGCAGCCACACACAGCAAGCCTGCATGGGTTTTGCGAGAGCCAAAGCGGTCCAGCCAGATGCCCAGGGGCAACTGCATGAGCGCAAAGCTGAAAAAGTAAGCGCTGGAGAGGGCCCCGAGTTGGGCGTTGCTCAGGCCGAATTCGGCGACGAGGTCGGGCGCAATGACGGCATTGACCGTGCGCAAAGCAAACGACAAGGCATAGCCGAAGGCAAAGCAAAGGAAGACCCGAATGGCAACCGAGCCTTGTAAAAAATTCGAACCCAATGTCTCACTCCGTCTGGGTGCTGGGCACCATTGTGGGTGGAACCATACCAGAACTTGCGGGGTGAATGCTGTCGCCTTGATGTTTGTCAATTTCGTGTGGGGTTTGCCTTCGACAATCAAGCGGTTTTTTCAAATGATCCTGGTTCGCTATGCAACACCCTGAAGATGGCGCCCTCGCCGAAGTCACGCCCCAAGGCCCTTTGGCCTTGGTTCACCGTTGGCTGTTCGACACCCGTTTCGAGGCAGGCTATGCCCGCCTGGTAGAAAACGGCGTGGCTTGGCTGATCATCTTCAGCGTGATGGCCATTGCGGCTGAACACATCGAGCCCCTGTACGGTCCGAATGCCGCATGGTTTCGCGCCTTTGACATCCTGACCGTGGGCGTGTTCACGATCGAGTACCTGTTGCGGGTGCTGGTCGCGCCCCTGGAGCCAGAGTATGCGGGCCGTCGGTTTGCGCGCGTGCGTTACATCTTCAGCTTTTATGCCTTGGTCGATTTGGTGGCCATCGCGCCTTTCTATTTCTCGGGCTTTGTCGCCATGGATGTGGAGATGCTGCGCGCCCTGCGCTTGTTGCGCTTGATGCGAATTTTCAAGCTGTCGCGCTACATGGTTCCCGCTTGGAAAGACTTTCATGCGATGAACCATGGGCGCTCATTCAGGGGCAAGCTGTATGCCCTGCTCGAGCCCACCGGCCATTCTGGCCAATTGCATGTGTATTTCGACAACTTCATCATGTTTTGGGTGGTGCTGTCCATCGTGTCAGTGGTGCTGGAGACCGTGGTGTCGGTGCATGAAGTGCTGGCGTTGGAGTTCTTGGTGATCGACACCATCGCTTTTTCCATTTTCACGTTGGAATACCTGGCACGACTCTACGCCGCACCCGAGAACCCCGCTTACAAAAAGCGGTGGTGGCCCCGCTGGTCGCACATGCGCTCAGGCCAAGCGGTCATTGATTTGCTGGCGATTCTTCCTTTCCTGTTGGAGCATTTCCTGCCTTACCCGCTGGATTTGCGCTTCCTGCGGGTGTTCCGCTTGATGCGCTTGCTCAAGCTGACCCGCTACACCTCGGCCACGGTGACCCTTTACAAGGTGGTCATGCGCGAATGGCAAGTGATCTTTGCCTCGGTGTTTGTGATGCTGCTGATGGTGATCCTGACGGCCAGCATGGGCTACTTGTTTGAGCATGAAGCCCAGCCCGACAAGTTTGAGAACATTCCGCAATCCATTTACTGGGCCGTGGTCACCCTGGCCTCGGTGGGCTATGGCGATATTTCACCCATCACTCCCATGGGCCGCGCGCTCACGGTGGTGCTGGCCTTGTTGGGCATTGGCATTTTTGCCATTCCCGCGGGCCTGCTGGCATCGGCTTTCACCGACCAGCTTCGCATTGACCGTGAGGCGTTCAAGCAGAAGTTGCTGCACGCCTATGAAAGCGGCGACCTGAACCCGCGCGCCAAAGCCATGATTGCCGAGGAAACCGAGCGCTTGCACCTTTCGGCAGAGGACATCAAGCGACTGACCCAGGAGGCCCGTGAAGCCTTTCATGCCAAGCAGCGCGAAGAAAAGCAATTCACCACCGCGGTGGTGCTGGATCCGCGCCAGCACCCCGACCTGGCTGCACAGCAGTTGCGCTTGCTGGTTTCGCAATTGCATTTGTTGCAACAGGCTGCAGGCGATGAAAATTTGCGCAAGCAACTCAGCGCGCAAGACCCCGACAACGCGATGGCTGTGCGGGTGTTGAACGCTTTGACCGACTGTCATCCAGGCGGCAGTTGAGGCGCGCTCTGCTTTGCGCAACACCCGCAGGGGGTGAGAGAATGCCTTGCACCTCTTCACAATCGATATGAGCCAGCCCCCCTCACTTTCGCAAAGGCCATCGGGCTGGCTGGTGGCCAATTTGCTGGCCCAAATTGCGTTTGGCTTGCTGGCCATGACCATTTGCCTGCCTTCGATGCAGGAGTGGGGGGCCATTTTTTCGGCCGAGCAGTCTCAGGTTCAACTGACCTTCAGTGGCTTTGTGATGGCCTATGGCGGCTTGCAGTTGGTCTACGGGCCCTTGTCTGACCGACACGGTCGCCGGGCCATCTTGCTCATTGGCCTCACGCTGGGCTTGGCAGGTTCTGTTTTGGCCGCTTGCATGACGGACATCCAGGGCTTGGTGTTTGCGCGCGTTTTGCAGGGCGCGGGCAGCGCCGCCGGCATGGTGGTCGGGCGTTCCATGGTGCAAGATTTGTTTCAGGGCCCGCAGCGCACACGGGTCATGGCCTTCATCGGCATGGCCTTGGGCTTGTGCCCGCCTTTGGCCACGGTCGTTGGCGGGCAGTTGCATGTGGCCCTAGGCTGGCAAGCCAATTTCTGGGTCATGAGCGGCCTGGCCGTGGTGCTGTGGCTGGCGGCTTGGCGAGGCTTGCCGGCCAAAGGGCCCACCGCTGCCCCTGAGTCGCACTGGTTGCGCGCCATGGTGTCGGCCTACACGCGGCTGGCCAAAGAACCTGCGTTTCTTGCCTATGTGGCCATCCTGGCCATGACCACAGCCACTTTTTACACCTTTCTGTCGGGCGCGCCCATCGTGTTGGGCAGTTATGGCGTCGGGCCAGAGGGGGTGGGGTGGTACATCATGATGGCGCCCCTGTCTTACATCGTCGGCAATTTCACAACCAGCCATTTCATTCATCGCCTGGGCGAGAAGAAGATGATGTTGGCCGGGCAAACCATCACAGTCATGGGGCTGCTCCTGATGTTGGCGCTCGGCTTGATGGGATGGAAGACGCCGCTGGCGTTCGCCATGCCCATGATGTTGCTGGGGCTGGGTCATGGCTTTTTGGTGCCGCCCACCTTGGCGGGCTCAGTGGGCCTGATTCCTGCGTTGGCGGGCTCTGCGGCCGCAGTGGCGGGGTTGATGCAGCAGTTGATGGGCGCCGTCGGTGGCTTCTCGGTGGGCCTGGTGTCCCACGACGGCGCGGTCAACCTCTCGTGCTTGATGCTCGGCTTCACAGCCCTGGCCGTGCTGGCGCATTGGCGCTTGCACCGGCCCCAGCGGGCGTCGGCGACGGCTGCCAAACTGATGGGCTATCGGCCCTGGATGGGCATTTTGTACATGTGCCTGGCGGCCAGCTTTTTCCCCGTCATGAATGGCCTGGCCAAATGGATGAGCCAGTCCTACACATCGGAGCAAGTGGTCTGGTTCCGCACCGTGAGCCATTTGTTGTTGGTGTTGATGGTGCTGCTGCCAAAGTATGGCGTGGGCATCTTGCAAACCCGCAGGCCATGGCTGCAATTGGGGCGCTCCACTTTGCTGATGGCTTCCACGATTCTGTTTTTCACGGCCATTCAATTTGTGTCCTTGGCGCAAGCCGCCTCCATCTCTTTCACCGCGCCCTTGATTGTGGTGCTGCTGGCCGGACCCATGCTGGGCGAAAAAGTTCGCATGTCTCGCATCATCGGCGTGATCTTTGGCTTTGCCGGGGTGCTGGTTGTCATTCGCCCCGGCTCGGCGGTGTTCCATTGGGCGTCCTTGCTTATTTTGGGCAACGCCTGCTGTTATGCGGTGTACCAGTTGTTGACGCGCAAGGTTGCCGGCATCGATCGGCCGGAGACCTCGGTGGTTTATTCCGCGCTGCTGGGATCGGTGCTGCTCAGCTTGGCCGTGCCTTTTTTCTGGACGCCCTTGGCCAGCCTGAGCGACGTCTTGATTCTGTGCAGCCTCGGCGCCTTGGGCGCCCTGGGGCACTACTGTGTCGCGCGCGCCATGACCTATGCGCCGGCCAATTTTGTGTCGCCCTTCAATTACTGGCAAATGGTGGGTTCGGTGGCCGTAGGCTACTGGCTCTTCGATGACTTGCCTGACAGCTACACCTGGCTGGGCGCCGGCATGATCATCGTGGCGGGCATTTATGTGGGCATGAAAGCCGAGAAGGCCACAAGCTGAGCGCGCGCTCAGCGCAGCGCAATGTCGCCGTACCAAGCCACGGCATTGGACTGCGTGTTGTCACTGTCTGTCATGACGCCGATGCCCAACAGGGCGCCGGGCGCTTCGCCAAAAGCCAGCTCGAAATCGGCCCGAACGTCACGCTCAAAGCGAAGCCATTGGTTGAGGTGGTGGGGCCCAGAGGCCACCACCAGTTTGCGCACTCGGTCGGTTCGGGGGTTTTGCACCACGGTGCCCACAGGGCGCTTGTTGCACCAGATGTACATCAGGGTGGCATACGGCATGGGTTCCCCCATCAAGGCCAGCGACAACTCATTGAGCATGGCATTTTTGGGGGAAAAGTTGGCGCGGTCGCCGTCAAAGGCCAGGACCAAGCGGGCAGGGGAGTCATCGCTTTCACGCAGACCGACGTCGGCGCCAGCAATCAAGGCCGGGACATGCCAGGAGAACTCCAGCGTGCCCAATTTGTCGGGTTCGATGCGCAGGTTGCGGCGCAACATGCTGGCCGATGACTGGGCCTTGGCTTGCACAACCTCGCGCGAGGTGTGCTGTTTCAAAACAAACTCGGTGCTTTGTTTGCCTGGCAAGCGCACCGCTTGCCAGGCCACGATGTCCTTGGCGGTCCATGTTTGGGGCAGGGTGGGGGTGTCGCTGACGCGCTCACCCATGTTGTGCGCGCAGCCTGTCAGGCCCAGGATCAGCGCAAAAGCAAGAAGCTGCGTTGGCTTGCCCATGGCCGTCAGAACTTGGTGTAACCGCCGTCGATCACAAACTGCTCCCCTGTGGTGTAGGACGAGGCGTCACTCGCCAGGTACACCGCAATCCCACCAAAGTCGTCGATGTCGCCCCAGCGCCGGGCAGGGATGCGGGGGATGACCGCTGCGGCGAACTTGTCGTTGGTCACAGATTGCTGGGTCATCTCGGTCACGATCCAGCCCGGCAATACAGAGTTCACGCGGATGCGGTAACGGGCCAACTCCATGGCCAATGCGCGCACATACGAGGTCACCGCCCCTTTGGAGGCGCCGTAATGGCTGTTGCGTGCCGCGCCTTCCAGCGCTGCGGTGCTGGCCGTGGCGACCAGCGCACCGCCGCCACCGCGCTCCACCATGTGGCGTGCTGCCGCGCGAAAGGTCAGGAACACGCCTTCGACGTTGATGCGCTGAACCCGTTGAAACTCGCTCAGACTCATCTCCAGCATGGGCGTTCCCTTGCCAGAGACGCCTGCATTGGCAAAACAGGCATGGACCTGTCCCAAGGCTTTGACGGATGCGGCAAAAGTGGCTTCCACCTCGGCTTCGGAGCCGACATCGCAGACGAAAGCGTGAACGCGTGCGGCGTCCCCACATTCCTTGGCCAACTGCAGCTGTGCTTGTTTTGTTTTGTCGGGGTTGGACCCCCAGATGGCGACCGAGGCGCCTGCGCTGAGCAGGGCGCGGGCCATGCCCAGGCCAATACCGCCATTGCCACCGGTGACGACTGCGCCACGGCCTGTTAAATTGAACGGTTGGTACAAATTGATCTCCTTGAGGCTTAACGAACCAGAACAACTGGAATCGTGGCGCTCGAGAGAACACTCAGGGCAACAGAGCCCATGACAAAATTCTTCAGAGTTGATCTCCCTTTGCTGCCAAGGACAATCATGTCAAATTTACCCTTGGTGGAAACTTCGATCAGAACATCTGCAGCTCGGCCGTATTCGATTTGCATGTCATGCGCTACCCCGGCTGCGTCAAGAATTTTTTGAGCGGCGAGCAAATCTTTTTCACTGATCTCGCGAAGGTAATCTTCAATTGCGCCTTTTGCTGCGAATCGTTTGAAGTGCTTCAGGCCGGAGTCATCGTGGACAGAGAGCAGCGTGACGCGATTTTTTGTTCGCAGTGAAGTTGCTAATTTCGCGGCATGTTTCGCTGCGTTCGCCGACGATTTGGAACCGTCAATACCCACTAAAATTTTCATTGGTATGTCCTATCTGATTGACGAAACTTGTGAAGTCAAGAAGTTTCATTTTGACGCAAGTCACACGCTAGGGCAATCTGAATGACCTCATTGGTTGGGCTTAATCAAGAACTTTCCAGATGTCGTTCTTTGCGTGTATGCGGCGATAGTTTGTGTATTCAAGACGTCTGGCAGTGATATTGTTTGGCTGTAATGGCTGGCAAAGGTGGTGTGAAGCTCGTTCATGACGCGCTGCTTGAGGGCCTGCGTGCGTTCTGCCCCAAAGCGGTTGAGAGACGGAAACAACAGCCATCCGCCCACACCCCAGGCCATGCCGAAGCTGCGCCTGATTTCCGTGGGGGCCAGGTTCAGGTTGCCGTAGAGGTAGACCTGCTTGTGGGTGTTGGAGCCATAGCGGCTGTATTCCTTGGCCTCGCGTTGGATGGCGCTTTCCATGCACGACAAAATTTGCGATGCCAGCGTGCCGCCCCCGATGGCATCAAATGCCAGCGTGGCCCCTGTTTGCGCCAGTGCCTCGGTCAATTCGGTTTCGAAGCTGGGCGAGCTGCTGTCGCACACATGGCGCGCCCCCAGGTCTCGCAGAATCTTGGCTTGCGCGGGCTGACGCACAATGTTGACCAGTTCGATGCCGTCTTGTTGGCAGATACGGTTCAGCATTTGCCCCAGATTGGACGCCGCTGCGGTGTGGATCAAGGCTTTGTGGCCCTCGCGCCGCATGGTTTCCACCATGCCCAACGCTGTCAGGGGGTTGATGAAGCACGAGGCGCCATCGGCTGCGGGCGTGCCGTCTGGCAAGGCCAGGCATTGGCTGGCCGGCAGCACGCGCTGCTGCGCGTACATCCCGCCCCCCACCATGGCCACAGTGCGGCCGAGCAAGGCCTGCGCTTCAGGCGCCGCACCTGCCTGCACCACACGGCCTGCGCCTTCATTGCCCACAGGAAGTGACTGACCCAGGCGGCCGGCCATGCCAGCCATGGCTTGGGCAGGTATGTCCGCGGTGATGGCGGGGAGAGGCCTGTCGCTGATGGCGCGAAGCGTGCTCAAATCGGCTGCGCCAAACAGCAGCCCGATGTCGGAGGGATTGATCGGCGTGGCTTGTACTTCGACCCGAACATCGTGGTCGCCCAGGGGCGGCAGTGTTTGATGGACGAGCGCAATTTCCAATTGGCCCGAAGGCAAGACGGTAGAGGTCAGTTGAAGTGTGGAAGGCATGGGGGCGTTCACTTGAAAAAACAATGTTCAAGCGCATTATGATGGTTTGCATGAATTTCGTCTGAGAGGCTTTGTTGTGCTGAATTCGATCATCTCTGGGCTTTTCAAACTGTTTTTGTTTGTCATGGCCCTGGTGTTTTTTGCGGGCCTGCTGGTGCTGTTGTTGTTGAGCCTGGTGTTTGCGCTTGTGCGCTGGCTGTTCACGGGCCGCCCGCCGCAGGTCAAGGTGGTGATGGATCGCTACAAGGGATGGCAGTCGAAAAACCCGCTGCATCGCCGCCGCGCCGCGCAGACCGATGTGGTCGATGCAGAGGTCAGGGAGGTCTCTCCCCATCGCTTGGATGACAAACGCTGAGCGCGCAAGCAAACGCAAATGCACTGCACTTGGTTGACTGAAATAAATTTAAATGATCGTCAACAGCATGTCTGTTCGTCCCGTTGAAAGCTCACTCCGAGAGGAGTTTCTTAACCAACGAAAGGACATCGTATGAACAAACTGATTGCTTCCCTGGCTGTGGGCTTTTTCTCTGTGACCGCATTCGCTGCCACCACTGCGGCCACGCCTGCAACGCCGGCTGCACCTGCCGTTCCCGCTGTTGCCAGCAAGGCCGATGCCAAACCCGAGGCCAAGGCCGACGCCAAAGCCAGCAAAGACAAAGCGCCTGTGGCGAAAAAGGCAGAATCCGTCAAGTGATCACGGGTCGTCACTGACGCTCAGTGGGTTTCGGAAGAAGGCGGGCCGAACTGCCCGTGTCTTCCGGCACCTTCCGAAAAAGATTTCGCACCTTGTTGCGTTTCGCCGGTGGCCATCACCTGGAGGCCACCGCGCATTTCGTTGGCAATGGCTTCGTCGGTTGTCAACGACCATTGTGCCAACAATGAAAGCCTGTCATTTCGCATGCAGGTTTGCGGGAATGCTGCCAGCTCTTGCGCCAGTTGGATGGCTGCCTGCAAAGCTTGACCCGCAGGCACCACGCGATTGGCCAGCCCTATGGCCAAAGCTTCCTCTGCATGAACAGGGCGTCCCGTGAGTATCAAATCCATGGCTCGCGATTGGCCAATCAGGCGCGGCAATCGAATTGTGCCCATGTCGACCAGCGGCACGCCAAAGCGCCTGCAATAAATCCCCATCACGGCGTTGTCTGCCATGATGCGCAGGTCAGCCCACAGCGCCAATTCCATGCCGCCTGCCACGGCGTGCCCTTCGATGGCTGCGATCACGGGCTTGGAAAGCGTCATGCGTGTGGGCCCCATGGGACCTGGGGTGTTTTGTCCACCCACAGGGTCAAGGGTGTGACGGTCACCAGCGGCCACGGCTTTGAGGTCGGCGCCAGCGCAGAAACTGTCGCCATTGCCGGTCAGCACCGCAACCGATGCCGAGGCATCGCGATCAAAATTTTCGAAGGCAGCGTAGAGCGCTTGGGCGGTCATGCTGTCCACCGCATTGCGTCGCTGCGGACGCTGCAAGGCAATGACCGTGACGGGCCCTTCTTTGTGAACCTGAACCGCGGCGTCCGATGGCCTGTTCATTTGTTTTTGCGCGCCACCCAATAGCTGGCGCCTTGTGCGCCGTAGCGTTCAGCATGCGGCACGTCGCGATCCAGCGTGAAGCGATCGCCCGCCTTCAAGTGCTGCGTTTGATCGCCAACGGTCAGCCACATTTCACCTTGGGTGACCAGTGCCTTCACGCCAAAGGGGTGCGTGTGGGTGTCCAACACCGCCAGCGGGTCCCATGTTCGCTCGATGACTTCGTCAAAGCCCTCGCTCAATGCAGTGGATTGGAAGGTTTCAAAAGTTGGCATGTTCATGCAGAAAATTTTACCTCTCATCGCTCCCGATGACGAGGGGAGTGGGGGTTAGCGATAGCCTTCCGGAGCAAGCCGCTCGTTAAAATTTTTCCAATGCATGAACCGCGTTACGCCTGGGTTGTGGTCTGGAGCACTTTCTTCAGTCTGGCCGTCATTTTTGGCGTGTCTTATTCCTTCGCGGCCTTTTTTGAGTCATTTGCCACAGAGTTCTCGGCGCAGCGAGCGGATGTTGCCTTGATCTTCGGCCTGTCCGGCTTGGTTTATTTTGTGTTGGGCGCGGTCGGGGGCATGCTTTCCGACCGGTTTGGCCCCAGGGTGGTGTGCAGCATGGGCATGTGCTGCATTGCCTTGGGCTTGCTCGGCACCAGCTTGGCGCAATCCATGACCATGGTCTACCTCTGCTATGGTGCCTGCGTTGGCCTGGGCATTGCCTTGGTGTACACGCCGTCCATTGGCTGTGTGCAACCCTGGTTCACCCGCCGTCGCGGCTTGGCCGCAGGCCTGGCCAGTGCCGGCATTGGGGCAGGAACGCTGGTGGTCCCTTTGCTGATGGGGATCACCCTGGACAGTTGGGCTTGGCGGGAAGCCATGCAACTTTTGGCGGTGGGCGTGCTGTTGGTCGGCCTGGCCGCTGCGGGCTTGCTGCGGCGCGCACCAGCTGCCACGGCCCAAGGGACTGCGCCTGTCAGTGGCCTGAGCTTGCGCGAGGCCTTGCGCACCCGCAGCTTTCGCTGGCTGTATGCGTCGGTGGTGTTGGGGGCGCCGACCATGTTCATTCCATTCGCCCATGTATCGGCCGCGGCGCGTGACATGGGCATGGACGACGCACGGGCCGTGGGACTGGTGGGCTTGATTGGGGTGGGCAGTTTGGTCGGCCGGTTTGCCATCGGTGCCCTGGCCGATCGCATTGGGCGACCGCTGACCCTGGTGCTGATGCAAGCGTCCATGGGCCTGTCCTATGTGCTTTGGCATTCCGCCCAGGGGTATGCCGCGTGGGTGGTCTTCGCTTTGTGGTTTGGCTTGAGTTACGGCGGCATCGTGTCCCTGCTGCCTGCTTTGTGCATGGACTTGTTTGGCGCGCGCTCGGTCTCCAGCATCATTGGCACGCTGTACACCGGCGCAGCCTTTGGCAATTTGCTGGGCCCGGTGGTGGCAGGGGCGGTGTTTGACCGTGTGCAGAGCTACAGCTGGGTGATCGGGGGATGCTTGGTGCTGTCCACGGTGGCCACGTTGGCTTCGCTGCCCTTGCATCGCCATCGCCAAGACCGTTATTAGGCTCAAGCCTGTCCGATCAAAGGGCCCCGATCCCGTTTGCGCTCAGCCAGCTTTCGTTTGTTGTCCAGCCGTTTTCTTTTGGAAGCTGCCGTGGGCCGGGTTGCTTTGCGCACTTTGGGAACGTGGGCCGCAGCTTCGGCCCATTCGTGAAGCCGCACGAAGGCGTCCAGGCGGTTTTGCTCTTGCGTGCGGTAAGTTTGCGCTTTCAAGACAAACACGCCATCGCGGTTGATGCGCTGGTCCTTGCTGGCCAGAAGCCGCGTTTTGAGCGTCTCGGGCAGGGAAGACGCGGCAATGTCGAATCGCAGGTGAATCGCGGTTGCGACCTTGTTGACGTTCTGCCCCCCCGCGCCTTGCGCACGCATGGCAGTCCATTCAATGTCTGATTCTGCAATGGCAATCATGAGAGAAGCGTACACTGCTTGTTTCATTCCAAGGTGTCCATCATGGCCAAAGGTCAACAAAAGTCAAACAAAGAGGCCAGAAAACCCAAAAAGGACACCACGCCTGCCAAGCCGGTGTCGGTGGAACCCATGCGGGCCATGGTTTCGACAACCATCATCCCGCGCGGGAAAGACAAAAACAAATAAGCCCGACCTGGCGATCATTTTCCAGGGGTCTTGCCAGTCGCGCTTTCTAAAAACTTGAGTTAAGCTTCCAACTTACCTGCTTTGGAGGCTTCTCATGACTTTCAGTTTGTCGCGCATCGGTGTGGCCCTGTCCCTGGCCCTGAGCTTGACGGCGGTTCACGCCAATGACCCGGTGGTCAAGAAATCAGACGCCGGCATTTGCCACGACAAAAGCAGCCCGTCCTTTGCCAACACCAAAAATTTCACACCGTTCAAGAGTTTGGATGAATGTGTGAAAAGTGGCGGCCGTTTGCCCACCGGCCAAGCCGCTGCCGGCCCGCTCGTGAAGAAGTCCGACTCGGGCATTTGCCACGACGAGAAAAGCCCGCATTACGAGCGCACGAAAAAATTCACCGAATTCAAAACGCTGGATGAATGCGTGAAAAGCGGCGGCAC
>CAINMN010000112.1 GCA_903850735.1 uncultured Burkholderiales bacterium
CAAGCCCTGACCCAGCGCATCTGGCGAGGGCTCCAAGGGCCAAAGTTGACCCTGTCGCCCCCGCGGCTGGCCACCGAGCCCTTGCCAAACACGGGCCAAGTACGCCCGAACCGTGCCCGCTGCCTCGCCCTGCAAATGCAGGGTCCAATCACCGGCGGGCGCCACCACGGCTTGGCCCGAGGCCGTCGCCGTCGGTGCCAGGCGAACCAACAGGCAGCGTCCGCAGGCGGTGACAGCATTGGGGTATGCAACCCAACAGACAGGATGCAAGCGGCTGGGCCATGTGGAGAGACGCCCAGCGTCCATCCACATCACCTCCGTGTGGCCCGGTGGCGTCAAGCCAAAGGACAGCGTCCCCATGGCCTCGGGCCACCACAATTCCAGCCAGGCCACATGTTCGCTGGCCGGGGGAACGCGCCAGGTCAGCGTCTGCTGCACATCCGGTTGCAGAGTGATCGTCGCATTCACTTTCAATGAAGCGGCGTTACCGGCCGCGATGACCCAGGTCCATTCGACCGCATGCGCCTGGCGTGCATGCCAAACCAGGGCTTGCAAGGCACACGACCACAAAGACAGGGCATCGTGGGGGCCGTCATACGCCTCCAGGCTGAGGTTGACAATGACCCGGCTTCCAGGCGCAGCAACCGACAAGGCATACAGGGCGCCGTCCAGCACTGCCGGTGCCAAGGCTGTTCGCGAGAGGGTCTGCAACTGGGCGCGAGGCAATTGAATGAACACTAAATCTTCACCCGCCTTGACTTGAATCTGGCCGAGTACATGCGCGCCATGGACGGCGCGCCGCTGCAATGCGTGGTAGCCCAAGCGGGCATAACAAGCGGCTTCATCACCGTCCACCGCTTGCAGCCAACGCGTCATTTCCGCGCGGTTGAGTTCGGCGCCGTAACCCCAAGGCAAAGGCTGATGGGCCGCCTCG
The DNA here is from genome assembly GCA_903850735.1 of uncultured Burkholderiales bacterium. Lineage (GTDB taxonomy): Bacteria > Pseudomonadota > Gammaproteobacteria > Burkholderiales > Burkholderiaceae_C > Limnohabitans. Next base: position 935 of record CAINMN010000112.1, read on the forward strand.
CCCAACTCTGGGTGAGGCCCTTGGTCCCACAAATGCAAAACGCTGGTTTGCCCATCGCCGCGGCGCAATGCCGGGTGGGCAAAGGGGCAGCCATGGTCCATCACCACCCACAAGGTGTCGGCCGTGCTCGGTATTCTGTGCAGTCGTGGCGGATGCGAAGGCGCTGGTGCAGCGAGGGGCTGCGCTCGGTCCTCGCGCTGATCCCGCCACGGCATGCCCACCTCAAAGCGCGCCAGGCATGCGGGCGGGCCTTGCTGTGCCCAACACTGCGCCGTGGCGAGCGTGAGCCAGGCCGTGCCAAACACCGCATGCTCGCCTTGCCAATGCGAGCGGACGCGGTCATTCGCTGCCAGCGCATCGGCCAAGGCATGGATGGACTGTCCTGGCAGCAACTCAAAGGTCAGGGTCATGCCGGCGAGCGTGACATCGTGGTCTGCCAATGCCATGGCGAGAGCCACGCGCAAGTAAGGGTCCACCCGGTCTTCGGCTTGCCAGGCTTGCGGGCTGGCGTCCCAAGGGAAGAGGTGATCGCTCATGCGTTCAGCTCCCCTGACGTGGCAGCGCCGGTGCCGCCCGGTAAGCCCACTCTTGTTGCGCTGCCGCCCAAAGTGCCGACCAGACAGAGGGGCCGCCGTTCACCGTGGCTCCGATGGCGTGCGGCAAGGGGACCTCCAGGCGGCGACACACTTCAGCGGCCGTCGGCCAGCCGCCGATGGGCCCCAAGGCTTGGTAGCTGGCGACAGAAAAGATCAGGGGTCGTGGCGCAAACCTTTGAAGCGTGGGCGCTGCCAGGGCCAAAGCGCAACGCGTCAGCACATGGCCCAGCACCATACCAGCGGCGAGATCCACGGGAAAATGCAAGCCCGCCACGATGCGGTTGAACGACATGCGAAAAGCGCTGCGATGCAGTTGCACCGCGAGAGGGCTGCCCTCTTCAGCCTGGGTCAGGGCTTGCAACAAGCCGGCCATCAAAAAACATTGCACCGCATGCCCCATGGGAAACGTGCCATGGCCTGGGGTGGTCACCATGGGTTGCACCTGTGCGCAATAGTCTGCCGGTCGCCAGCAGGCCAACTCATGCTTGAAACGCAACTCCACCGCAATGGCCCACTGCAGCGCCACATTCAGCACCTCGAAGGTGCGGGGCGTGAGGTCAGGGCGCATGGGCACCAGACTGGCCCAGTGTGCCCATTGGCCGTCGATTTGCGTCAAAATTTCCGGGCTGCGGTCTTCTCGCAATTCTGCGCAGCGCAACACCTGCGCAATTTCTGCCTCAAACAACGCGGGCGCTGGCCGTTGCAAGCTCAGCAAGGTCCCCCCGTTTCGCCAGGTCATGCGAAACCCGGAGGGCGCCCACTCGGCGGCATTCATGTCGGGGAACACCAAGGGTGACAGCAACTCATGCACTGCCAGGGACTGACGCACCCAAGGCTCCCATCGCCAGAGCATCTGGGCAGGTGACTGCTGCCTCGGCGCGTGGCCCGACACATCCAAAGGGTTGATCGTGCCTTCGCGGCTGAGCATCAGCGCCTGAGCATGCTGGGGATTGGCATAGGCATCCATCAGGGTGAAGGGCATGCCACCTCCACCTCCACCTCCACCTCCACCTCCACCTCCACCTCCACCTCCCCCTCCACCTCCACCACCTCCTCCTCCGCCGCCACCTGCCAAATAGCCTGCATTTCTCACTTGCG
>CAINMN010000113.1 GCA_903850735.1 uncultured Burkholderiales bacterium
CTGATGGCCACCCAAACTCCCCCACTTATTGCCACCTCAAACTCCCCCACCTGAATTGATCGGGGACAGGGTTTCAACGCCGACATCGTCGGCACCTGTTGGCAGGACGCATGTTCTAGCCTTCCTCGAAGGAAGGCCAAGGAGTGAATGTCTTGAAACCCAACCAACGCGCCACCGTCATCACGCTGCTGGAGCGCAACACCCCCCAGCGTGCGATCGCCCGCATCAGTGGCATTGACCGCAAAACCGTTCGCCGCTACCACCAGCGCTGGCTGCTTGATCCTTCAAACTCCCCCGGGGTGGCCACCGGCTTTGAGACCGTGGCCACTCAAATTCCCCCACCCTGGCCACCGGCTCTTGCCCCCACCTCAGCCAGCTTGTGCCACGTCCACCGTGAGTTCATTCAGGCCCAGCTGCGCCTGCGTCGAAACGCCACCGCCATCTTCCAAGACCTGGTCGACACCCACGGCTATACAGGTGCCTACAACTCAGTCAAACGCTTTGTTCGTGCACTTCGCCACAAAGAGCCCGAGCAGTTTGACCGCCTGTCCTTCCTGCCCGGCGAAGAGATGCAGGTCGATTACGGCGAGGGTGCCCCCACGCTGGTGCCCGGCACAGAGCGCTACAAGAAGCCGCGCTTGTTTGTCGCCACACTGCGCCACTCCCGGCGCAGTTTCCGCCGGGTGGTCTGGAAGTCCGGTCAACATCTTTGGGCCCAGTTGCACGAGCAGGCGTTTCGCTACTTCGGAGGCTGCCCCCAGTACGTGGTGCTGGACAACCTCAAGGAGGGCGTGCACAGACCCGACTTGTACGAGCCCGAACTCAACCCGGTGTATGCGGCCATGCTTGAGCACTATGGCGTGGTGGCCGATCCGGCCCGCGTGCGTGACCCCAATCGCAAGGGCACAGTCGAGCACGCCATTGGCCACACCCAAGCCACCGCCTTGAGGGGCAAGCGCTTTGAATCGCTCGAGGCCCAGAACGAGTTCCTGGAGCATTGGGAGACCAACTGGGCCTCCAAGCGCATCCACGGCATCGAGCGCCAACAGGTGCAGGCCATGTTCGAGGCCGAGCGAGCGCACCTCAAAGCCCTGCCTCTGCTGGGCATGCAGTACTTCACCCAAGGGGTGCGCACCGTGTGCGATGACAGCTGCGTGCGGGTCGATCACAGCAGCTACGCCGCACGCCCTGCGGCCATAGGCTCCAAAGTGCTGGTGCGCATCTTTGAGCGGCGCATCGAGATCCGGGATCTGCACGGCGCTTTGTTGCGCACCCACGCCAAGGCCGAGCGGCCAGGCTCTGTGGTGCTGCCCATGGATGAGCGGGTGTTCAATCCATCACGCGAGACACGGTTGATCTTGCGCCAAGCGGGCGACATTGGCGAGCACGCCAGCCGACTGTGTGAGTTGATGTTTGCAGCCGAAGGCCGGGTGGGCCAGAGGAAGCTCTGGGGCATAGTGGGTTTGACCAAACGCTACCCGGCTGTGTGCATTGATAACGCCTGCGCCCAGGCCTTGGCGCAAGGGGTCTACAGCTACAACCATGTCAAGGCCTTGGCCGAGCGTTTGTTTGCAGACGCCATGGCGGCCATGCACGAGGCATCAACCAATAGCCATGGCGAGGGCGGTGGTGGTGGTGCCAGTGACCCTGTCGGCGAAGACCCTCTGGCCCAGCAGCATGAGCTCATTCGCCAGGCCGACGATTATGCGGATTTGTTCACCCACGCGGCCCTGGTCGCCAGCGCGGTGGTGGCCAAGGCCATGGATGACAGAGCAGGAGGTCAGGTATGAACATGACTGAAATTGACAACACATTACGCCAGTTGCGCCTGTCTGGCATGCAGCAAACACTGACCACCCGGGCCATGCAGGCCCAGGCCAGCCAGGAGCCGTTCTTGGAGACCTTTGCTGCGTTGCTGCAAGACGAGCTCGAGCGGCGCAGATCGGTTCTGCTCGATCGCCGCTACAAGCGCTCGGGGCTCGATGAGCGGGCCTCATTGGCGGACCTGGACTGGCGCTTTAACCCCAAGATACCCCGCGCGGCGTGCTTTGAGTTGCACACTTTGAAGTTCATCACCGAGGGGGCTAACGCCTTGATCGTGGGCAAACCGGGCACAGGCAAGAGCCATGTGGCCAAGGCGCTGGCGTACCAAGCCACGCTGCAGGGCTATGACGTGCGGTATTTGGAGGCGGACACCGAGTTTGCGCGGTATGCGCTGGCGGGCAGCCAGGACAGGGCGAGCATGCTGCGGGAATGGGTCATGCCGGATTTGCTGATCGTGGACGATTTGTTTCTGGCCAGGCGGATCACGGAGGAGGCGGGAGAGGTGTTGCAGGCCATCGTGCACCAGCGCTAC
>CAINMN010000114.1 GCA_903850735.1 uncultured Burkholderiales bacterium
AATTCAGGCTGGCGGTCAGCGCGCAGATCTTCGTCACGGAAGCACTTGGTGATCTGGTAATAACGGTCGTAGCCGGCCACCATCAGCAGCTGCTTGAACAACTGGGGCGACTGCGGCAGCGCGAAGAACTGGCCGTCATGCACACGGCTGGGCACCAGGTAGTCACGCGCGCCTTCGGGCGTGCTCTTGGTCAGCATGGGGGTTTCAATGTCCACGAAGCCGTTGGCATCCAGGAACTTGCGCACCTCCATCGCCACCTTGTAGCGCAGCATGAGGTTGCGCTGCATATAGGGGCGGCGCAGGTCCAGCACACGGTGCGTCAGACGCGTGGTTTCCGACAGGTTTTCATCGTCCAACAGGAACGGGGGGGTCACCGAGGGATTGAGCACGGTCAGCTCGTGGCACAGCACTTCGATCTTGCCACTCTTGAGGTTGTCGTTGGTGGTGCCCTCGGGGCGCGGGCGCACCACGCCCTTGACCTGCACGCAGAACTCGTTGCGCAGGCCTTCGGCGGTCTTGAACATCTCGGGGCGGTCGGGGTCGCACACCACCTGCACATAGCCTTCGCGGTCACGCAGGTCCACAAAGATCACGCCGCCATGGTCGCGCCGACGGTTCACCCAACCGCACAGCGTGACGGTTTGGGTGTTGAGGGCCTCGGTCACCAGACCGCAGTAGTGGGAACGCATGGACATATCAGTTTCTCTTGGTAGGTAAAGACGGGGGTGGCGCCACGGGTTCTGGCTGCCCATGGGCATCGGGTGCCACGGCCCCCATGGAAATCACATAGGTCAGCGCTTGGTCCACGCTCATGTCGAGCTCGCGGACATCGGTGCGCTTGACCATCAGAAAAAAGCCGCTGGTCGGGTTGGGCGTGGTGGGCACGTAGATGCTCAGGTAGTCCTCACCCAACTGCTTGGCCACCTCGCCCATGGGCGTGCCGGTCTGGAACGCAATCGTCCAGGCGCCCGCATGCGGGTACTGCACCAACACAGCTTTGCGAAAGGCATTGCCGTTGCTGGAGAACAGCGTGTCCGACACTTTTTTGACGCTGGTGTAAATGGATTTGACGATGGGAATGTTGGTGAACAAACGATCCCATTGCTTGACCAACCAGCGGCCAGCCACGTTGGACACCAAGGCGCCGGTGATCAGCAAGCCCACCAGCACGATGAGGACGCCCAGGCCGCGCATGGCCCGCATGGTGTCGAGCAGGGCGTCCTGGCTGTGGGGCATGACCGTGCCCAGGCCCGTCAGCAAGCTGCCAAAGACGCTGTCCAGCATCCCAATCAGCCACGTCAGCACCCAGACAGTGATGGCCAGCGGTAGCCAGACCAGCAAGCCGGCCAACAGGTATTTTTTGATAGGCATGGTGTGGGGCTCAGTGACAGGCACAAGACGCGCCGCAACCACCCGCGGCCGCACCGCCAGCATCGCTGGCGGCCGCTGTGCTGGTGGCACCTTCGCTGGCTGTCGCTGCAGTGGCCGGCGCACTGGTGGCAGCCGCGCCGCCACCTTTGAAATCGGTGGCGTACCAACCCGAGCCCTTGAGCTGGAAGCCCGCGGCGGTGAGTTGTTTGCTGAACGTGTCTTGGCCGCAGGAAGGACACTGCGTCAAGGGGTCATCCGAGATTTTTTGCAGGACGTCCTTGGCATGGCCGCAGGACCCGCATTTGTAGGCATAAATGGGCATGGCAGGATTTTTCTGGAAAACCCTGAATTATAGGTTGACTGCGTCCTTCACACCCGCCAAATGGTGATGGCCGCCGCGCTGGTTGCGCAGCGCCTGCGGGCCCAGCGACCCCGCCAGCATGCCCACCAGTCCGGCGAGCACGCCAGCCAACTGGGCTGGGAAGGTTTCTCCGGCGGGGGTTGCCATGAAAAGAACCCAGGTGAGGATGCCCAGCACCATGGAAAACACCGCGCCTTGCGTGGTCGCCCGCGGCCAGTACAGCCCAAAAGCCAAGGGAATGAATGCGCCCACCAAGGTCACCTGGTAGGCCCCGGAGACCATTTCATAAATGCTGGTGCCTTGCATCGCGATGGCATAGGTCAGCACCAGGCCGCTGAACACCAGCACCGTGACGCGCATGGCCTTCAAGCCTTGCTGGTCGCTCATGTGGGGGTGAAACTGGCGCCAGATGTTTTCGGTGAAGGTCACGCTGGGCGCCAGCAAGGTGGCAGAAGCGGCCGACTTGATGGCCGACAGCAAAGCGCCAAAAAACAGCACCTGCATCACAAAGGGCATTTGCTCCATGACCAGGGTGGGCAGCACGCGCTGCGGGTCTTCAGCCACCAGCTGGGCCGCCTTCTCGGGCATGATGATCAAGGCGCTGACCACCAGAAACATGGGCACAAAAGCGAACAAGATGTAGCACAAGCCGCCAATGACGGGGCCGCGCGTGGCCGCCTTCAGACTGTTGGCCGACATGACCCGCTGAAACACATCCTGCTGCGGAATCGAGCCCAGCATCATGGTGATGGCAGCCGCAAAGAAAAACACCACGTCGTGGAAATTGGGCTCCGGCCAGAACTGAAACAGGTCTTTGCTCAAGGCCAATTGGATCACCTGGTCGGCGCCGCCCGCTTGCTGGCCGGCAAACACCGCCAAGATGGCCAGGCCCAGCACCAGAATGATCATTTGAATGAAATCGGTGATGGCCACCGACCACATGCCGCCAAACAAGGTGTAGGCCAGGATCGACACCACGCCAATGGCCATGCCCAGGGGCATGCCAATCGCACCACCTGAAAGAAGATTGAACACCAGGCCCAACGCGGTCACTTGTGCCGACACCCAACCCAAGTAGCTGAGCATGATGATCACCGAGCAAGAGACCTCGACAATGCGGCCATAGCGCTCACGGTAGTAATCGCTGATGGTCAACAGGGTCATGCGGTACAGCTTGGCCGCAAAGAACAGGCCCACCAGCACCAGGCAGGTCCCCGCGCCAAAAGGGTCTTCCACCACGCCGTTCAAGCCACTGTTGACAAACTTGGCGGGGATGCCCAGCACAGTTTCGGAGCCAAACCAGGTGGCAAAGGTGGTGGTGACAATCATGGCCAGCGGCAGGTGCCGCCCGGCAATGGCAAAGTCAGATGAGTTTTTCACGCGCTTGGCGGCAACCAGACCAATCGCGATGGTGACCAACAGGTAAACGATGACCAGAGTGAGCAACACGGGTCTTCCCCTCCAATGACGGCAATCCGCTTATTGAATCTGAAAAACGACTTGCATGGCGATCAGGCCCAGAATAAACCCCAAGCCTCCCCAGAGAACTCGGAACAGCAAACGCTGGGTGCGGTTTTGCGCCTCGATCAGGCGCTGCAGGTCGGTCGCCGGCGCGCTTTGGCGGTGGCGCAAGAAATCATGCACCAGTCTCGGCAATTCGGGCAGCAACTTGGCATAGCGCGGCGCTTCCGACTTCAGTTGTGCCCAGAGCTTCTGTGGGCCCACCTGGTCCATCATCCACTTTTCCAGGAAAGGCTTGGCCGTGCTCCACAAGTCCAGGTCGGGGTCGAGCTGACGGCCCAAGCCTTCGATGTTCAGCAGGGTTTTTTGCAAGAGCACCAACTGCGGCTGAATTTCCACATGGAAGCGGCGCGAGGTTTGGAACAAGCGCATGAGCACCATGCCCAAGGAAATTTCCTTCAGCGGCCGATCGAAGTAGGGCTCGCAAACCGCGCGAATGGCCGCCTCCAACTCGTCGATGCGGGTCTCGGCGGGCACCCAGCCAGACTCGACATGCAGCTCGGCCACCCGCTTGTAATCGCGCCGGAAAAAAGCGGTGAAGTTCTGCGCCAGGTATTCCTTGTCGAACTCGGTCAAGGTGCCGACGATGCCAAAGTCCAGCGACACATAGCGGCCGAAGGTGGCGGGGTCCAGGCTGACCTGGATGTTGCCGGGGTGCATGTCGGCATGGAAAAAGCCATCGCGAAACACCTGGGTGAAAAACAGGGTGACGCCATCGCGCGCCAACTGGGGAATGTCCACGCCGGCTTCGCGCAGCCGCTCCACCTGGTTGATGGGCACGCCATCCATGCGTTCCATGACGATCACTTCGGTGTGGCAGAAGTCCCAAAGCATCTCGGGAATCAGCACCAGGTTCAGCCCCTCCATGTTGCGACGCAACTGGGCGGCGTTGGCGGCCTCGCGCACCAGGTCCAATTCGTCGTGGAGGTATTTGTCAAACTCGCCCACCACCTCGCGGGGCTTGAGGCGACGGCCATCGGCAGACAAGCGCTCCAGCCAGGAGGCCATCATGCGCATCAGGGACAGGTCTTTTTCAATCACCCGCAGCATGTTGGGGCGCAGCACCTTGACGGCGACCTCGCGCTCCAGGCCTTCGCGGGTCTTCAACGAGGCGAAGTGCACTTGTGCAATCGACGCGCTGGCCACAGGCTGGCGATCAAAGCGGGTGAACACCTCGTCCACCGGGCGGCCAAAGGCGCGCTCAATGGTGGCCACCGCCACTTCCGAGGGAAACGGCGGCACGCGGTCTTGCAACAGGGCCAGCTCATTGGCGATGTCGCTGGGCAGCAAATCGCGCCGGGTCGACAGCACCTGGCCAAACTTGACGAAGATGGGCCCCAGGTGCTCCAGCGCTTGGCGCAAGCGCTGGCCGCGCGGCGCTTCGAGTTTGCGGCCCAGGCGCAGCACCCGGGTAAGGCCCCGCAACCACGGCCGGTCCAGGCCGTCCAGCACCAATTGGTCGAGGCCGAAGCGAAAAACGATCCAAAAAATATAGAGGCTGCGGTACAAGCGGCTCATGGGGCGGAGACCTCGGAGCCTGCACCCGCAGCGCCACGGCGTTGTGCCACGAAAGCCTTCAAGCCTGCCATCACACGCTGCGCCATTTGCGCCAGGGTGTGGGCCGGGGCGTCGCCAATCAGGCGCGCCAAGTCTTCTTCAGGGTCCCAGCGCACATGGTCGATCAACCAGTTGACCTCGGCCGCCAATTGCACATCGCCTTCGATGCGCACAGGGGGGCGCTGGCCTTGCATGACGGTCTTGGCCAGTTCAAACGGAGAAGGCTCGTTCAGGCTCAAGACCAAGTCCGCCTGATCCGAAGGCACTTGACGCTCCAGCAAGCCGGCGGGGGTGAAGGCCACTTCGAAGCTGAGGTCACGCCAGCGCAATTGCACACGGCGCCCCTTTTGGCGCAGCAAACGCTGTTGCGCCTGAGGCTCGTGCATGAGCACATGGTTGAGAAACAGCACCAAGCGCTGCTGCGCCTCGTCCACCAGCCAGGCCGGTGGCGTGAGGCCTTTCAGGGCCTGTTCGGCCCATTCGGGAATGCGGGGGAAAGGAGACGTTGCCATGGCTGGATTGTCCCTCAAACCACCCCCCGCTGTGGGCGTGGGGCGATCGCCTTATTGCAAGGCCTGGACACCCGCCACCAGCCAGCCGACTTGGCCGGCCTTGGGGCGGGTCATGTTCCAGACTTCACGGAAGGGGCTGGGTCCTGCAGAGGGCTCTTCGCGAATCATGCCGGAGAACTCGACGCTGGCCATGTAGCCCTCGCCCAGGTCTTCAATGCCCAGCAACTGTGCCTCGAGCATGACCACTTCGGTCTTGTTCGGGGCGCCACTGTTTTGGGCCTCGCGCTCGGCAAGCTGGGTCTTGATTTCAGCCAGCATGGCATCGGTCATCATCACACGCAATGCCGGGATGTCCGAGCGGTCCCAGGCGTCTTGCAGGGAAATGAAGTTTTGCTTGGCGGCCGACACAAAGCCGGCCACGTCGAAGTCAGCCGGAATGGTCCAGTTTTGGTGGCCGCCGATCAAGGCCGAGCCAATCATGGAGCCGGAACGGGTCGCCGTGGGCGCGCGGGCGGGCGCAGCGGCAGGCTCAAACGAGGCAGACTGACCTTCCCAAGGACGTGCAGAGGCATCGTTGCCGACGTTCTTGGGGTTGTATTGCGGAACGGACTGGGGGTCGACCGCCGAGCCAGCGCCTTCAAAGGCATAGGGGCTGCGCTCTTGAGCGGGCGCAGCGCGACGGCGCATGATCATGCCCACCACCACCATGATGACCAAGGCCAACAGGCCAAACATCAGGAACTGGCCGAATTCGGCACCGAGGCCCAGAGAATGGGCCAGCCAGGCCAGGCCCAAGCCAGCCGCCAGGCCGCCGAGCATGGCGCCCCAGGGCTTGCGCTGAGCTTGTGCGGCCGCTGCCGGTGCAGCCGCAGTTGCAGGCGTGGGCGCCGCTGCAGGCGCTGCATTTTGTGCAGGTGCGCCAGCAGGTGCGGGCGGCTTGGCGGCCTCACGCTGCGTGACGTTGTTGGATTGCTGGCCCGAAGACTTGCCCCCACCCAGGCGCTTGGAGGCCTCGGCGTGCAGGCTCGAGAGCGTGAGGAACAGCGCCAGAACCACAGAACCCAATTTCATGTTCATGTCTACTCCGTTAATTTTGTGTCAACACTTGATTCCAACATGCAATGCCACCACCCCGGCGCTCATGTTGTGAATGTCCACATGGCCAAAGCCATTTTGCTTCATAAGGTCTTTCAAGGCTTCCTGCCCTGGGTGCATGCGAATCGACTCGGCGAGATAGCGGTAACTGGCATCGTCGCCGGCCACCCACTTGCCCAAGCGAGGCAGGATGTTGAAAGAGTACCAATCGTAGGTTTTCTCCAGGGGCTTGGCCACTCTGGAAAACTCCAATACCAGCAGCTTGCCGCCGGGCTTGAGGACGCGCGCCATCTCACGCAAAGCCTGGTCTTTGTGCGTCATGTTGCGCAAGCCAAAGGCCACGCTGACGCGGTCGAAATAGGCGTCGGGAAAGGGCAACTTTTCGGCATCGCAGACAAAGGTCGGTAGCACTTGGCCCAAGTTGAGCAAGCGGTCGCGGCCCGTGCGCAGCATGGCTTCGTTGATGTCGGTGTGCACCACTTGGCCCGTAGGACCCACTTTTTTGGCAAAGGCCAGTGACAAATCGCCCGTGCCCCCGGCAATGTCGAGCACGCGGTGGCCCGGTTGCAAATCGGCCACCATGACGGTGTAGGCCTTCCAGGCGCGGTGCAGGCCCATGGACATCAGGTCGTTCATGATGTCGTATTTGGAGGCCACCGAGTCAAACACGCCGCGCACACGCTTGGCTTTTTCGCGCTCGTCGACAGTTTGAAATCCGAAATGGGTGCTGCTCATGGTGGTTGAAATGTTAGCGCCTGAAGCTTTCAGTTCAGTGACTGTGGCCACAGGCATGGCCGCCCGCTTGCGGCATCGGGTCATCGCGTTGCACGCCGGCCTCTTGCAAGCGTTTGGCATAGGCGCCCCACAACTCGTCTTGCTGCGTACCCAGGTAGTACAGGTAGTCCCAGGAAAAAATGCCGCTGTCGTGGCCATCGCTGAAAATGGGCTTCACCGCGTAGTTGCCCACCGGCTCCAGGTCTGTCAAGGTCACCAGGCGTTTGCCGGTCTGCAACACCTCTTGCCCCGGGCCGTGACCCTGCACTTCCGCCGAGGGGCTGTAGATGCGCATGAGCTCGAACGGGATGCGAAAGGCCTCGCCATTGGCAAAGCTGACCTCGAGCAAGCGTGATTGGCCATGCACCGTGATGTCTTGCGGTTGCGGCGTGTTTTTGTTCAATCCTGCCATGGTATTTCCTTAGACCAGCACACGTTCAATGCCGCCGCTGTTGGCCGCCTGGACGTAGCCTGGCAACCATTCTTCACCCAGAATTTGGCGCGCCATCTCGACCACGATGTAGTCGGCCTCGAGCAAACCATTTTGCAAATCATCGCCATAGCGGCTCAAGCCTTGCAAACAACTCGGGCAGCTGGTGAGGATTTTCACATTGCCCTGGGCCTGGCCCGACATCGTTCGCAGCTCGGTTTCGCCCTTGCGCAGTTCTTCTTCCTTGCGAAAGCGCACCTGGGTGGAAATGTCCGGACGGGTCACGCCCAAGGTGCCCGACTCGCCGCAGCAGCGGTCCGACTTGAGCACCTGCTCGCCCACCAAAGCCTTGACCGTTTTCATCGGGTCTTGCTGCTTCATCGGGCTGTGGCAAGGGTCGTGGTACAGGTAGGCGCCCTGCTGCGCGGTGTCAAGCGTGACGCCTTTTTCGAGCAAGAACTCGTGGATGTCCACGATGCGGCAGCCCGGGAAGATTTTGTCGAATTCGTAGCCTTGCAGCTGGTCGTAGCAGGTGCCACAGCTGACCACCACCGTCTTGATGTCCAGGTAGTTCAAGGTGTTGGCCACCCGGTGGAACAGCACGCGGTTGTCGGTGATGATTTTTTCGGCTTTGTCAAACTGGCCACTGCCGCGCTGGGGGTAGCCGCAACACAGGTAGCCCGGCGGCAGCACCGTCTGCACACCGGCATGCCACAGCATGGCCTGCGTGGCCAAGCCGACCTGCGAGAACAGGCGCTCAGAACCGCAGCCCGGAAAATAGAACACCGCCTCGGAGTCCGGTGTGGTCGCTTTCGGGTTGCGAATGATGGGCACGTAATCTTTGTCTTCAATGTCCAGCAGGGCACGCGCAGTTTTCTTGGGCAAGCCCCCCGGCATTTTTTTGTTGATGAAGTGAATCACCTGTTCTTTGAGGGGCGCTGTGCCCACGCTGGCCGGCGGTGCGCTGGTTTGCTTGCGCGCCACCACGCTGAGCATGTCATGTGCAAAGCGTTGCAACTTCATGCCCACATCGACCATGGCGCTGCGCGCCAGCTTGATGGTCTCAGGGTTGGTGGCATTGAGCATGAACATCGCGGCTGCATTGCCGGGACGGAAGCTCTTTTGGCCCATCTTGCGCAACAGGTTACGCATGTTCATGGACACATCGCCAAAGTCAATCTTCACAGGGCAAGGTGTGAGGCATTTGTGGCAGACCGTGCAATGGTCGGCCACATCTTCAAACTCTTCCCAATGTTTGATGGACACACCACGGCGTGTTTGCTCTTCGTACAAGAAGGCTTCGACCAACAACGAGGTGGCCAAAATTTTGTTACGTGGGCTGTAAAGCAAGTTGGCACGTGGCACGTGTGTGGCGCACACCGGCTTGCACTTGCCGCAACGCAAACAGTCTTTGACGCTGTCGGCAATGGCGCCAATGTCGGACTGCTGCATGATCAGCGATTCATGGCCCATCAAGCCAAAACTGGGGGTGTAGGCCTGGCTGAGGTCGGCGGCACGCACATCGTGCTGGCCGGGCTGGGC
>CAINMN010000115.1 GCA_903850735.1 uncultured Burkholderiales bacterium
CCTTCGATGAGTTTCAGCAAGGCCTGCTGCACGCCCTCGCCCGAGACGTCACGGGTGATGGAGGGGTTGTCGGACTTGCGCGAAATTTTGTCGATTTCATCAATGTAGACAATGCCGCGCTGCGCGCGCTCGACCTCGTAGTTGCAGCTTTGCAGCAACTTCTGAATGATGTTTTCCACGTCTTCACCCACATAACCGGCTTCGGTGAGGGTGGTGGCGTCGGCCATGACGAAGGGCACATCGAGCATGCGCGCCAGGGTCTGGGCCAGCAAGGTTTTACCCGAGCCGGTGGGGCCAATCAGCAGGATGTTGCTCTTGGAGAGCTCGACATCGTCTTTCTTGGCTTTTTCTTTGTGGCGCAGGCGCTTGTAATGGTTGTAGACCGCCACCGCCAACGAGCGCTTGGCGGGCTCTTGCCCGATCACATAGTTGTCCAGGTTGGCCTTGATTTCGGCGGGCGTGGGCAGGTCGCCGCGCGCTTCGCGGGCCGCGTCTTGCGCGGGCAGCTCATCGCGAATGATTTCGTTGCACAGGTCGATGCATTCATCGCAAATGAAGACCGATGGCCCAGCGATGAGCTTTTTCACCTCGTGCTGGCTTTTGCCGCAAAAGGAGCAGTAAAGGGTCTTTTCGGCAGACGCGCCTTTTTTATCGGCCATGAACAAATTGTCTCAGTGGTTTTGGGCAATGATACCCAAATGAAAACAGGGTCACGGACGCTTGGCGATCACCTGGTCGACCAGGCCGTACTCCTTGGCCTCATCGGCCGACAAGTAGTAATCGCGCTCGGTGTCACGCTCGATCTTTTCCAGAGGCTGGCCGGTGCGCTCGGCCAGGATTTTGTTCAGCTGTTCGCGGGTTTTCAAAATCTCGCGGGCGTGAATTTCAATCTCAGTGGCCTGGCCCTGGGTGCCGCCCAGCGGCTGGTGGATCATGACCTTGGAGTTGGGCAGCGAAAAACGCTTGCCCTTGGCGCCAGCGGCCAGCAGGAACGCGCCCATGCTGGCGGCCATGCCGATGCACAGCGTGGAGACATCGGCCTTGATGAAGTTCATGGTGTCGTAAATCGCCATGCCCGCGCTGACCGAGCCGCCCGGTGAGTTGATGTAGAACGAGATGTCCTTGTCGGGGTTCTCGCTCTCCAGGAACAGCAACTGGGCCACCACCAGGTTGGCGGTCTGGTCGTTGACCGGGCCCACCAAGAAGATGACGCGCTCTTTGAGCAGGCGCGAATAGATGTCGTAAGACCGCTCGCCGCGCCCCGACTGCTCGATCACCATCGGGATCATGCCCAGCGCTTGGGTTTCCAGTGCACTCATGCTTTCGCTCCTGTGAAGGCGTTTCAGCCTTGGCCCATCAATTCGTCGAAGGATACGGTCTTCTCTGTGACCTTGGCATTCGACAGGACATAGGTGGTGACGTTGTTCTCAATCACAACCGCTTCAACTTCGGCCAGACGCTGGTTGTCGCTGAAATACCAGCGCACCACGTCTTCGGGCTTCTCGTAGCTGGAGGCCAGCTCTTCCACGTGGGCCTTGATGTGGTCCAGCGTGGCTTCGAGCTTCTGGTTGCGCACCAGCTCGGCCACCACCAGGCCCATGCGCACGCGCTTTTCAGCCTGGGGACGGAAGATGTCGTCGGGGATCGGGGCCTTGTCGGCGTCCTTGATGCCGCGCTGCTTGAGGTCGTTGCGGGCGCCTTGCACCAGGCGGTCCACTTCGGCTTGCACGATGGACTGGGGCAGGTCGAGCTCGGCCTTGGCCACCAGGGCTTCCAAGGCAGCTTGCTTGTTGCGGCCCATCAGGCGGGCTTTGACTTCGCGCTCGAGGTTCTTGCGGATGTCGGCTTGCAGGCCGGCCACGGTGGCATCGGCCACGCCCAGCGACTTGGCCAGCTCGTCGGTGACTTCGGGCAGGTGCGAGGCTTCCAGCTTCTTCACGGTGACCAGGAAGTCGGCGGTTTTGCCGGCGACGTCTTTGCCGTGGTAGTCGGCGGGGAAGTTCAGGGGGAAGGTTTTGCTTTCGCCAATTTTCAGGCCGCGCACAGCGTCTTCGAACTCTTTGAGCATCTGGCCTTCGCCGACGATGAACTGGAAGTCGTCGGCTTTGCCGCCTTGGAACACTTCACCGTCGATCTTGCCTTCGAAGTCGACCGTCACGCGGTCGCCGTCGGCCACGGTGGACTCGAGGCTGCGCTGGGCGAAGGTGCGACGCTGCTTGCGCAGGATGTCGATGGTTTTCTCGATGGCGGCATCGGTCACGTCGGAGGTGACTTTTTCGATTTCCACGGTGTTGAGCTCGGGCATCTTGACTTCGGGGTAGACCTCGAAGATGGCGTCAAAGGCCATCTGGCCTTCGGCAGCGCCTTCTTTTTCGCTGATGCGGGGCTGGCCAGCGACGCGCAGGTTGGCTTCGTTGGCGGCGGTGGAGAAAGCCTCGCCGACTTTGTCGTTCATGACTTCGTAGTGCACCGAGTAACCATAGCGCTGGGCCACGATGTTCATGGGCACTTTGCCGGGACGGAAGCCGTCAATTTTGACCTGGCGTGCCAGGCGCTTGAGGCGGGTGTTCACCTCGTTTTGAATGACGTCCACGGGCAACGTCAGGGTCATCTTGCGCTCGAGTTTCTCGAGGGTTTCAACAGTCACAGCCATGAAAATTCTCCTGAATGGGCTGACCGGCCCGAGGGGACCGGTGAAAAAATACGTTTGGTGCGCGGGGGGGGACTCGAACCCCCACACCATTGCTGGCGTCAGGACCTAAACCTGGTGCGTCTACCAATTTCGCCACCCGCGCTGGTTCCAGAAAAAAAGGGGGCGGCCTGTGGTCACAGACCGCCCACCGTTTTTTCGGTCAATCGGCCATTTTAACCTGCCTCGCGACGCACCCTGAACCAGGCGGCATACATGGCCGGCAAAGCCAGCAGGGTCAAGACCGTGGCCACGATCAGGCCGCCCATGATGGCCACCGCCATCGGGCCCCAAAACACGCTGCGCGAGAGGGGAATCATGGCCAGCACCGCGGCCGCCGCCGTCAGCACGATGGGGCGCAGGCGGCGCACCGCCGACTCGACGATGGCCTCCCAGGCCGGCACGCCGCGCGCGCGGTCTTGCTCGATCTGGTCGATCAGGATGACCGAGTTGCGCTGGATCATGCCCATGAGGGCAATCACGCCCAACAAGGCGACAAAGCCAAACGGCCGGTTCAGCACCAGCAAGGCGCCAGCAATGCCGGCAATGCCCATGGGGCCGGTCAGGAACACCAGCAAGGCGCGGCTGAAGCTTTGCAGCTGCAGCATCAGCAAGGTGAAGGTGATGAACAGCATCAGGGGCACGCCAGCGGCGATGGAGGCCGAGCCTTTGGAGCTTTCTTCCACGGCACCGGCCACTTCGATGCGGTAGTCACCCTGCCCGGCTTGCTTCCACTGGGCTTCGAGGGCGCGCAAGGGCTTGAGCAATTCTTGCGTGACGGTGGCGCCTTGCAAGCCCTCGACGATGTCGGACTGCACGGTGATGGCGTAGTCGCGGTTTTCGCGCCACATGACGCCAGGCTCCCAGGTGAACACCGGCTTGGCCACTTGCGACAGCGGCACGGCGCGTCCCTGGCTGGTGGGCACATAGGTGTTGGCCAGGTCGGTGATGGCGTCGCGCTCGCGCAGGGGCTGGCGCAACACAATGTCGATGAGCTTGTCGCCTTCGCGGAACTGGCCCACGGTGGTGCCGGTGAGGGACACGCGCGTGGCCTGGGCGATCGATTGGCTGGTGACTCCCAAGGCGCGGGCCTTGGCCTGGTCGACCTCGAGTTGCACCACCTTGATGAACTCGTTCCAGTTGTCGTTGACGCCGCGGGTGTTGGCGTTCTCGCGCATCAGTTGCTTGACCTCGTCGGCGCGCGCGCGCAGCACTTGCGGGTCAGAACCCACCACACGGAACTGCACCGGGTACGGCACCGGCGGGCCATTGGGCAAGAGCTTGATACGGGCGCGCACCTCGGGGAACTCTTGCGCCATGAGGGCGGGCAAGGCCTTGCGCAAAGATTCGCGGGTGGGCAAGTCTTTGGGCATGACGATGAATTGCGAGACGTTGCTTTGCGGGAACACCTGGTCCAGCGGCAAGTAAAAGCGCGGCACGCCAGAGCCCACCCAGGTGCTGACGCTGGTCACGCCGGCTTCGGCCATCAGGCGTTTTTCCACCTGGCGCGTGACCTCTTCGTTGGCCGAAAACGCCGTGCCTTCGGGGAACCAGATGTCCATCAAGATTTCAGGGCGGCTGGAGTCGGGGAAGAACTGTTGCTGCACCTTGCCCATGCCCACAATGCCCAGGGCAAAGGTGAGCACCGTGGCACCAATGGTGAGCCAGCGGTGGGCCACGCACCAGTTCACGGTGCGGCGAAAGCGCACATAGAAGGGGCTGTCAAACAGCTCGTGTTCCACGTTTTTGTCGGCATGCGGCTTGACCCGCAACAGCAGCGTGCCCAGGTAAGGCACGAAGAACACCGACACCCACCAACTGAGCAACAGCGCCACCACGGTGACCGCGAAAATCGCGAAGGTGTACTCGCCCGTGACCGAGCGTGCGATGCCAATGGGCAAAAAGCCGGCCGCGGTGATCAGGGTGCCCGTGAGCATGGGCATGGCGGTGACCTCGTAGGCGTAGGTGGCGGCGCGCACGCGGTCAAAGCCCTCCTCCATTTTGCGCACCATCATTTCCACGGCAATGATGGCGTCGTCCACCAGCAAGCCCAGCGCAATGATCAGGGAGCCCAGCGAAATTTTGTGCAAGCCGATGCCCCAGTAGTACATGACCAGAAAGGTCATGGCCAGCACCAGCGGAATGGTGATGCCCACCACCAGGCCGGGGCGCATGTCCACATACCAGCCAAAGCGCCCGCCTTTGTGCAGACCCAAGG
>CAINMN010000116.1 GCA_903850735.1 uncultured Burkholderiales bacterium
GCAATCATGTGGGCCAGGTAACCCATGTTGGCGCCACCATAGGCCTCGGGCACGGTGATGCCAAGCACGCCCAAATCGCCCATCTTGCGCCACAGGTCCATGGGAAATTGGTCGGTGCGGTCGATCTCAGCGGCGCGTGGTGCGATTTCGGCTTGTGCGAACTCGCGCACGGCGTCGCGCAGGGCATCGATGTCTTCGCCGAGTTGGAAATTCAGTCCGGGTAAGTTGCTCATTCAGTTCTCCTGGCTTGTCGATCAGATAGGGGTCAGTCGTAGGTTTTGGGAACCGGCATCACGGTTTGCTGCATCACGGCGCAGTCCGATGTCTTGCCTGTTGTCGAAACATGTTGCACGAGCACCGAGGTCACGATCAGTCGCTTGCCTGCACGCAGCACTTTGCCCGTGGCACGCAACTCGCCGCCTTGGAAGGCGGCGAGAAAATTGATTTTGTATTCCACCGTGGTCACCTCCATGCCTTTAGGCGCCACGGTCAGGGCTGCATAGCCTCCGGCAATGTCGGCCAAGGCGCCCATGGCGCCGCCATGAAACCCGCCCTGCTGTTGGGTCACGCGCTCAGAATAAGGCAAGGCAATGTCCACCTCACCAGGCGCGACGCGGTCCAGCCGCGCCCCCAACTGCTGCATCATGCCCTGGCGCAGAAAACTCTGGTGGATCCGATCCCACAAAGGCGTGGATGCCGTGTCGTGTGGCGAGGTGCTCATGCTTTCTCCGTGGCTTTCTTGGCATGCTTGGCCAGCAACGCGCGGGCTTCTTTTTCGTGCACTTTCACTTCATCCAGGTTGGCCTCGACCTCGCGCAATTGCGCCTCGAGCTGCTGGCGGTGGGCCGCCAGAATGACCAGAAACTTTTGCAGCTGCGGCACAGTGTCGCGCGGGCTGTCGTACATGTCGATGATTTCCTTGGCCTCGTTCAGGGACAGGCCCAGCCGCTTGGCGCGCAAGGTCAGGCGCAAGCGGGTGCGATCGCGGGCGCTGTACACACGGCTGCGCCCGCCTGCGCCGGAACGCTCGGGCTGCAGCAGCCCCATGTCCTCGTAAAAACGGATGGCGCGCGTCGTCAGGTCAAATTCCTGGGCCAGGTCGCTGATGGAGTAGGTGGTCGCCATGATGACAAATTGACGTTTACGTAACCGTCAATTATGGAGGAAAATCGACCGCATGAACCATTTAGAAGCGCAACTTCACTATCCGCTGGGCGACGTCATGCCGCCACCGGCCCAGACGCTGGAGGTTGCGCCAGGCATCCGCTGGATTCGCATGGCCCTGCCGTTCGCCCTGGACCACATCAATTTATGGCTGATCCGCGACAGCATGAACGGTCGCCAGGGTTGGACGGTGGTGGATTGCTGCATCGACCGCCCGGAATCGCGCGCCCAGTGGGAAGGCATTTTTGAAAGCCAGCTGGAAGGGCTGCCGATTTTGCGGGTCATTGTGACCCACATGCACCCGGACCACGTTGGCCTGGCGCATTGGCTGTGCGAGCGCTGGCAAGCCCCGTTGTGGATGAGTGGCATGGACTATTACAACGCCCGGGTGGCCACCTTGGGCACCAGTGGCAATGGCGGCGAAGCCGCTGCCCGCTTCTTTGCCGCCCATGGCATGACCGATGCCAAGGCCTTGGCTGAAATTGGCGGACGCACCAATTACTACCGCAACTTGGTGCCGGATCTGCCGGCGAACTACCGCCGCTTGATGGACGGCATGCGCTTGCGCATTGGCGCGCACGAATGGGTGTGCATTGACGGCTTTGGCCATGCGCCAGAACACATTGCGCTGTACTGCGACGAGCTGAAGGTGCTGATCAGTGGCGACATGGTGCTGCCGCGCATCAGCAGCAATGTGAGTGTTTACGAAGTGGAGCCCGAGGGCGACCCGCTGACCCAGTTCCTGGCATCTATTGACCGCTTCAAACCCCTGCCTGCAGACACCTTGGTGTTGCCCTCGCATGGCCGCCCCTTCACCGGCTTGCACGAGCGCATCCAGCAACTGCATGACCACCACCGTGACCGCTTGCAAGATGTCATGCAAGCCTGTGACGGCCATGACTTGACGGCCATGCAGGTGCTACCGGTGTTGTTCAAGCGCGCCTTGGATTTGCACCAAACCACGTTTGCCATGGGCGAAGCCATTGCCCACATCCATGCGCTGTGGCATGCCGGCCAGCTGCAGCGTCATCAGGACGCACAAGGCGTGTACCGCTTCACGGCCACGGTGGCAAAGTCTCCGTCTTGAGGGTGGCACGACGCTGCGCGTAGTCCGGCAGCACGGTCTTGACGGTGTCCCAAAAGCGTGGACTGTGGTCCATCACCTGCAAGTGGCTCAGTTCATGAACCACCACGTAATCGAGAACATCGAGCCGATGGTGAATCAGCCGCCAGTTCAGGCGAATCGAACCATTGGCACTGGCACTGCCCCAGCGCGTGCTGGCACTGCTGAGGCTCAGGCGCGTCCAGGTCACGCCGAGTTGCGGCGCAAAGTGGTTGAGGCGCTCTTGAAACACGCGCCGCGCCTGGCGCATCAGCCAGGCTTGGGTGGCATCCCGAATTTGCTCGGGCGTGGCGGTCAAGGGCAGGCCGATGTGCAAACAAGCCTCTTTCGCCTGCCCTTGTGATGGATCTCCGGGCTCGAGCACAGCTCCGGCGCCTTCGGACCATGCGGAGGGCCCCAGGCGAATGCGAACAGGCTGCCCGAGGTAGGGAAACACGGCGCCTTCGGCCCAGGCAATTTGCGCTTGCGCCTGTTGGGCTTGTTGCTGGCGCATCTCTTCGAGCTTGCGCACAATCCAGTCGCTTTTTTCGCGCAAGGTGCTCTCAATTTCCGCCATGCCCACCCAACGCGGCGCCCGCACCTCCAAGCCGTCGGGGCCCACCAGCATGCCAATGGTGCGTCGACGCGCGCGCACCATGGCATAGGCCACCGGGGTGTTGGACAACACAATTTTTCGGTTGGCACGCGGATGCGCGAAATGCGGTTCGCCCACGGTCTTGGGCGCTTCGGAGGTGGCCGGCGGGGACGCGGCAGCTGGCTCAAACAAGTCCAAGACCAGTTGCACCAAGCGCTTCATGGCTGTGAGGAAGCTTCGCCGGGGTAGGCGTCGGGGTCGAGGCGACGCATTTCAGACTCGATCCAGCGCGAGACTTCCTGCATCAACTCTTCCGGCTCTCGGCCTTGGGTCGGAATAGGGGCGCCGATGGACACATCCACCATGCCGGCATGCTTCACGAAGGCCTTGCGCGGCCAGCATTTGGCGGAGGTGACGGCAATGGGAATGACTGGTGCGCCGGTTTCAATGGCCAGACGCGTGCCACCCGTTTTGTAAACACCGGCTTCACCGCGTGGGATGCGCGTGCCTTCGGGAAACATGATGACCCACACCCCTTGCGCCAGCAGCTCACGCCCTTGTTGCACCACCTTGGTGAAGGCTTGGGCGCGTTGGCTGCGATCGATGTGAATCATATCCAGGCGCGCCATGGCCCAACCGAAGAAGGGGATGCTCAGCAACTCACGCTTGAACACATAGGCCAGCGGGTGCGGCATGATGGCCGGCATCAAAAATGTTTCGTAGGTTGATTGGTGCTTCACCAACAAGACAGCCGGGCTGGTGCTGCCAGTGGGGAGGTTTTCCATGCCCGTGATGCGGTACTGGATGCCCATCAGAACCCGCGCGCTTTGGATCGCCATGGTCAGCCATTTCGCCGCCAGCCAGTACAGGGGCTGGCCTTTGACGCCCGCAGCGGCCATGCCCAAAATGAACAAGGCATAGGGCACCACGGTCAGCAACAACCAGACGAAGTGAACCGTGGAGCGCAAAAAAGCCATCATGCTTTGGCTTGGGCCGGTGCGCCGTCTTCAGACACGCCCAGCAACCAATCGACAAAACCGCTCAGGTCGTTGTGCACCCGGGTGTCTGCTGGGAAAGTGGCGGGCAAATCGCGTTGGCGAAATTGCTCGCCCTTGCCCGTCAAAACCAAATGGGGCGCGCAGCCCACAGCTTGGCCTGCCTGCAGGTCGCGCAAAGAATCGCCCACACAGGGCACACCCTTCAGGTCGATGCCAAAGCGCTCACCGATTTGCTCAAACAAACCGGGCAAGGGTTTGCGGCAAGCACATTGCTCCTCCGGGCTGTGGGGGCAGTAAAACACCGCATCCACACGGCC
>CAINMN010000117.1 GCA_903850735.1 uncultured Burkholderiales bacterium
ATTCATGACCAAAACCGTGAAAAATGGGACACAGGCACCTATATTCCTTTGCAAAACGCCGCTGACAACCAGTCGCCTTTCACCGTCATTGACTCCATCTTGTCCGAAGAAGCGGTGCTGGGTTTCGAGTATGGCTATGCCTCCAACGACCCCAACACCTTGGTGATATGGGAAGCGCAGTTTGGCGACTTCGCCAACGGTGCACAGGTGGTGATCGACCAGTTCATCGCCTCGGGTGAAGTGAAGTGGGGCCGTGTCAACGGCATCACCCTGATGTTGCCCCATGGCTACGAAGGCCAAGGCCCCGAGCACAGCTCGGCCCGCCTGGAGCGCTTCATGCAATTGGCGGCCGACACCAACATGCAGATCGTGCAGCCGACCACGGCCAGCCAGATCTTCCATGTGCTGCGTCGCCAGATGGTGCGCAACCTGCGCAAGCCTTTGATCATCATGACGCCCAAGTCGCTGCTGCGCAACAAGGACGCCACCTCGCCGTTGTCCGAGTTCACCAAGGGCGGTTTTCAAACCGTGATTCCGGAGAACAAGGAACTCAAGAACGACAAGGTCAAGCGCGTGCTGGTGTGCTCGGGCAAAGTCTATTACGACCTGGCCAAGAAGCGCGAGGAAAACGGCGCCAACGACGTGGCGATTCTGCGCGTCGAGCAGCTCTATCCGTTCCCGCACAAGGCTTTTGCCAACGAGCTGAAGAAGTATCCCAACGCCACCGAAATCGTGTGGACCCAGGACGAGCCGCAAAACCAGGGCGCCTGGTTCTTTGTGCAGCACTACATCCACGAGAACATGCTCGATGGCCAAAAGCTGGGCTACTCCGGCCGCGCCGCCTCGGCCACGCCGGCAGTGGGTTATTCGCACCTGCACCAAGATCAGCAAAAGGCCCTCGTGGAAGGCGCCTTCGGCAAGCTCAAGGGCTTCATCCTCAGCAAGTAAAAAACACACAGACTATTGAAAGCAAGTCATGGCAATCGTAGAAGTCAAAGTTCCGCAACTCTCTGAATCCGTGGCCGAAGCCACTTTGTTGCAGTGGAAAAAGAAGGCCGGCGAGGCTGTCGCCGCCGATGAGATCCTGATCGAAATCGAAACCGACAAAGTCGTGCTCGAAGTGCCGGCGCCTTCTGCTGGCGTGTTGGCCGAGCTCGTGGTGGGCAATGGTGGCACGGTGGTGTCCGATCAGCTGATCGCACGCATCGACACCGAAGGCAAATCTGGTGCGGCCGCGCCTGCTGCTGCACCCGCCGCTGCTGCGCCCGCTGCCGCCCCTGCAGCAGCAGCTGCATCTTCCAGCAAGGCCGGTGTGGCCATGCCTGCCGCTGCCAAGCTCATGGCAGACAACAACCTGGCCGCCGGCTCTGTCGCAGGCACGGGCAAAGATGGCCGCGTCACCAAAGGCGACGTCCTGGGTGCTGTGGCCTCTGGCGCCAAGCCTGCACCGGCGGCCGTCATTCCGACCGGTGTGCCCACTGCAGCCTTGCCCCAAGTCAGCGCACCCAGCGTGAACCTGGGCGACCGCCCGGAGCAGCGCGTGCCCATGAGCCGCTTGCGCGCGCGCGTGGCCGAGCGCTTGCTGCAATCGCAATCGACCAATGCCATCCTGAC
>CAINMN010000118.1 GCA_903850735.1 uncultured Burkholderiales bacterium
ACCCAAGGCAGGGCTGCGACGGTGATGCGTTCGCCACGGGCGTGAAGGCGGCGCAGCAGCGGCTCGCGCGGTCCGATCACCGAGAAGATCCAGAACGGCTTCTTCGACATCGTCAACGGCCGCAACCCCAAGTACGCCCACTGGTTGACCTTGGTTTGAGGCAAGAGAGATCATCATGAGCAATGTGGTTGAACTCCTGGCCAAGGACCTGAACGGTCACGGCGGCGTTTTCTGCCCCAATCCCAAGGCCGACATGGCCTTGTGGAACAGCCATCCCAAGGTCTACCTGGACGTGGCCAAGACCGGCTCAGCCAAGTGCCCTTATTGCGGCACCGTCTACCAATTGAAGGCGGGCGAGCACGTGGGTGGCGGGCATTGAGTCACTGATCATCGCGCCCCAATGGATTGGGGACGCGGTGATGACCGAGCCCTTGTTGCGCCGATTGGCTGCGCGAGGGGAGCGGCTGACGGTGGGCGCACTGCCTTGGGTGGCACCGGTCTACCGGGCCATGCCCCAGGTGCACGAGGTCATTGAATTTCCGTTTCAGCATGGCGGCTTGCAATGGCAGGCGCGCAAGGCGCTGGCGCGTCAGTTGCGCGGTCGCTTTGCACGCGCTTATGTCTGCCCCAACTCACTGAAAAGCGCTTTGTTGCCCTGGCTCGCGGGCATTCCCGTGCGGGTGGGCTACACCGGTGAGACCCGTTGGGGCCTGATCAATCAGCGCTTGCCCAACCCGTCCAAAACCCAGCGTCCGCCCATGGTGGACTTTTATGCGGCCTTGAGTCAATCCACCTCCGATGCAAACCCCGCGCCGCAGCTGCAATTGCCGCCGCAGGTCTTGGCCGCCACCTTGCAGCAGCAAGGCTTGAGCGCGCAGGGCTATGTGGTGTTTGCGCCGGGGGCCGAGTACGGTCCGGCCAAGCGCTGGCCTGCTGCGCATTTTTCCGCGCTGGCGCAACAACTCGACAAGCCTGTGGTGCTGTTGGGGTCGGGCAAGGAAGCGGCTTTGTGCGAAGACATCGCAGGGCCTGTCAATGCCTTGCGGCCTCACCAGTGCCGCAATCTGGCGGGCGCCACTACGCTGATGGAGGCCTTCGCCTTGATTGCCGCGGCGCACCGCGTGGTCAGCAACGACTCCGGCTTGATGCATGTGGCGGCGGCCTTCGGTGTGCCACAGGTCGCCGTTTATGGGTCGTCCAGCCCAGAACACACACCACCGTTGAACCCTTTGGCGCAGGTGCTGTGGCTCAAGCGTGATGCCAGCTACCAGCCCCCCTTGGATTGCGCGCCTTGTTTCAAGCGCGACTGCCCCTTAGGCCATACCCGCTGCTTGCAGGACATTTCGCCTGAGCGGGTGTGGGCCGCTTTGGCTCAGCCCTGAGGGCCAAAGCGCTGCAATTGCTGATGCATTTGCAGCGTGATGCGCTCGATCAATTCGCCCGCTGCCGGCAAGTCGTGAATCAGCCCGACGGCTTCGCCCACGGTGGCATGGGCGCGTGAAAAATCCCCCGCTTGCACGCCGGCATCGTAGTCCGCGCGTGCAGCCTGCGGGTCGCGTGCCAAGTCGTCGATGCGCTCTTCCCAAGCCTGGTGCAGCGCGTTGCGTATCGCTCGAAAATCGTAGGGGGCCGGCCAATGCTTGCGGCGCAAGATGTCGAACACCGCACTGCGCGCGGTGCCGTCGCCATTGGTGTGAACTGCCTGCTGTTTCGCGCCAGCAGCGGCCAAGCTTTCTTGCGTGGCCCACAGCCGCGAGCCCATCAGCACGCCGTCCGCACCCAGCATCAAAGCGGCTGCCACGCCGCGGCCATCGCCCACGCCACCGGCCGCCAGCAACATCACTTCGGGGGCTTGGCGGGTCAGCACATCGGCCAACTCGGGCACCCAGGCCAGGGTGCTGCGGCCTTGCAAGGCGTTGATGCCGTGCCCGCCCGCCTCCGTGCCCTGGGCAACAATCACTTGCGCACCCGCCTCCAGCGCCCAGGGCAGTTGCGACAACTGTTGGATCTGGCAAATCAAAGCGGCGCCACGCGCCCGGATGCGTGCGGCATAGGGCCGTGGGTCGCCAAACGACAGCATCACCGCCGCCGGCACATGCGCCTGGCTCAACAGCCAATCCAGCGCCGAGGCATCTTCGTCCAGTTTCCAGGTGATGAAGCCGCAGCCCAGGCGGCGCAACGCGCTTGGCGCGTCTTGCAACAAGTGCTGGGCCAGCGTGTACTCGCGCTGGGTCCAGGCCAGGTCGCCATAGCCGCCGCCCACCAGGCCGAGCGCACCGCTGCGCGCGCAGGCGGCACTCAGCCCACCGCCAGAGGCCAAAGCCATGGGCGCCAGCGCAATCGGCGTTGTCAGTTCAAAGTCTTGTGTGAATCGGGTCGAGACAGTCATGATGGCATTGTGGTGGCATTTTCTCGCGGCAGTGTCACCACAAAGCGAGAGCCCCCACCGACCCGTTCTTCGCAACGGACTTGGCCGTGGTGCCGTTGGGCAATCGCCCGCACCAGCGCCAGCCCAAGGCCGGCGCCCCCATCCACGGCGCCGGGGATGCGGTAGAAGGGCTCGAAAATGCGGTCTCGCAACGGGGCTGGCACGCCGGGGCCGCGGTCGCTGACGCTCAGGCTGACCCAGTGCGCGTTGTCGGCCTGCAAGCACACCTGAATGTCTTCTGGGCTGCCATGCCGGCGCGCGTTGTCGATCAGGTTGCGCAGCATGCGGCGCATCAGCCGCGGCACGCCGGGCACGGCCAGGCTCTGGGGATCGTCGCCCAGGTCCAGCGCGACTTGGGTGGCCGCACACTCTTCGCTGGCCAAGCCGGTCAGGTCGATGCTCTCAATGATGCCCACATCGGCTTGTGGCGCATCCAGCCGGCTGGCCAGCAGAATTTCCTCGATCAGCTCATCCAGCTCAGCAATGTTGCGCGTCATTTCTTCGCGCAGGGCCGGGCTGGCCTGGTCGCCCAGCAACTCCAGTCCCATGCGAATGCGCGTCAGCGGCGTGCGCAACTCATGCGAGGCATGGGCCAGCAGCGATTTGTGCGACACCAACAGCTTTTCAATTTGGGCGGCAGCGTGGTTGAATCTTTGCGCCAGATAGGCCACTTCATCGTGCCCGGTTTGCTCGACGCGCGCAGACAGGTTGCCCATGCCCCATTGCTCCACGCCGTGTTGCAGCCGCTCCAGTCGCCGCGTCAGGCGGCGTGTGATCGGGTAGGTGGCCAAGGCCACCGCCAGCGCCACCACCGACAGTGACCATAAAAAGCCATAGGGTGGGCGTGTCCAGAAAGTGCGAGGCTCGCGTGGCAGATGGATGTGCAGCAACTCGCCATCGCTGAGCCGCACAAAAAATTCCGGGCCCGGCCCGAATTTCCCCAGCGGCAGGTGCTCCATGCCCGGGATCACGGCTTTGCGCTCCTCGGGCAAGCCATCGGGGGGCCGCAAGCGTGCTTTGCCTTCGCCAATGACCACGCCGCTTTCGGCGCGCACCACCACGTCACGCAAGGGCGGCTCGGTGGTGAGCCGCACGACCCAACTGGCCAGCAGGGTGAGCAAGGCCACGGCAAAAACGACGGCCAGCCAGATGCGGACGTAAAGGTGACTGGCGAGCGCTCTGCGCATGGTGTTCTCCTGTGCACGCCCTCAGAGGACGTCAATCCTGTTGTTTGGCAAAAACATAGCCGACGCCACGCACCGTGAGAATGCGCTTGGGCGCTTTCACATCGGTTTCGATGGCGGCGCGAATGCGGCCCATGTGCACATCGATGGAGCGGTCGAAGGCTTCGAGTTCGCGCCCGCGCACGGCTTCCATGATCTGTTCGCGGGTCAGCACGCGGCCGGCGCGCTCTGCCAGCACCAGCAACAGGTCAAATTGGTAAGAGGTGAGCTCACAAGGCTGGCCGCCCACCGACAGGGTGCGGCCGTCGCGGTCGATCTCCAGCGCGCCAAAGCGCAGCACAGACGCTGTTTCCAAGGGACGGTGGCCAGTGGGCGATTGCGCATGTCGGCGCAGCACCGCCCGGATGCGTGCCAACAATTCGCGGGGCTCAAAGGGTTTGGGCATGTAATCGTCGGCGCCCAATTCCAGTCCGACCACGCGGTCCATCGGGTCGCCCTTGGCGGTCAGCATCAAAACCGGCGTCAGGCCCAGCGGGCCCGGCAATGCGCGAATGCGCCGGCAAACCTCCAGGCCATCCAGGTCGGGCAGCATCAGGTCCAGAATGACCAGGCCGGGGGACGGGTTGCCCGTCAACATGTCCAGACCGCTTTGGCCGTTGGGCGCATGCGCCACTTGAAAGCCTGACTGCCGCAGGTAGTCGCTCACCATCTGGGCCAAGCGCTGATCGTCTTCGATGATGAGCAAGGAGTCCATAGAAGGGTCAGTGTATGCCAGTCAATTCCAGACAAGGCCCGCCTGATGCACAGGCGGCGTGTCCTGGGCGGTAAAGAATCGTAAATCACTTGCCTGTTGTTGGACAATGCGCGCATGAGTTTTCACCCCCGTGATGTGCATGCTGGTCATGATTTGCACGCGCCCGACATTGCAAGCGCTTGCGGCCTTTGGGGCGTACTGGCGCATCAGGCCGCGCTGCGACCCACCAAGCTCGCCCTGAAGTTTGAATCGCAGGCCTGGACTTATGCCGCGCTGGACACCGCTGTGGCGCAAGCCGTGCGACAGTTGCAGGCGCGGGGCGTGCGCGCGGGGGACCGTGTGGCCTACCTGGGGCTGAACCATGCAGCGCAATTGGTGGCCTTGTTTGCGCTGGCCCAATTGGGTGCCGTGCTGGTGCCCCTGAATTTTCGGCTGGCCCCCGGGGAGTGGGACATGGTGCTGCAAGACTGCACCCCTGGCGCGCTGTGTCACGATGACGCTTGGGCAGACGCGGCGCAAGCATTGGCGGCGCGCCACGGCCTGGCCTGCTGGCCCGTCACCGCATGTCTTACGCCCACCGCTTCGCCGCCAGAAACCGCAGACCCCTGGATGAGACCCGCGCCCGCATGGGACGATGCCCCTGTGTTGTTGGTGTACACCTCGGGCACCACAGGCCAGCCCAAGGGCGCCGTTCACACCCAAGCCAATTTGCTGGCCAACATGCAGGCGGCGGCACAGGTGCAAGCGCTGCAGCCCTCCGACCATGTGCTGACCGTGCTGCCCTTGTTCCATGTGGGCGGCTTGTGCATTCAGACCTTGCCGGCCTTGTGGGCGGGCGCCTCGGTGTGCCTGTTGGCGCGTTTTGAGCCGACCAGCTTTCTGCAGGCTGTTGTCGAGGAACGTCCCAGCCTGACCTTGTTGGTGCCCGCGGTCATGAAGGCGCTGATCGAGCATCCGCAGTGGGCCAGCACGGCCTTGGAATCTTTGCGTGCCGTCTGGGCTGGCTCCAGCAGCTTGCCCAGCGCCAGCGTCCAGGCTTTTTTGGACCGGGGCATCCCTTTGTGCAATGTCTACGGCGCGACGGAAACAGGCCCCTTCTCGATCGCCTTGCCAGAGCAGCAGGCGTACAGCCATGTCGGCGATTGTGGTTGGCCAGCGCCCGGTGTGTCGGCCTGTTTGGCGCCGCCCGAGGCCGCCGTCACGGGCGCACAGGATGGCGTGGGCGAGGTGTGGCTGCGCGGCCCCGCGGTGGTCACGCACTACTGGCCGAACATTCCAGCACTGGATGCGCAGGGCTGGTTTCACAGCGGCGACCTGGGCGCGCGTGGGCCCGATGGCAGCTGGCGCATTGTGGGCCGCGCCAAAGACATGATCATTTCGGGCGGTGAAAACATTTACCCGGCAGAAATCGAAAACCTGCTGCTGCAACATCCTGCGGTGCTCGAGTGTGCGGTGTTGGGCCAGCCCGACCCGCGCTGGGGCGAGGTGGTGGTGGCGGTGGTGGTGCTGCGCGCGCAGGATGTGCCCGCGCCCAGCGATGAGGTCTTGTTGGCCAGCGTGCGCTCAGGCTTGGCGCGCTACAAGCACCCTCGCCGCGTGGTGCGCGTCAGCGCGTTGCCCAAGACGGCGCTGGGCAAAGTGCAAAAAGACCGGCTGCGCGCCCAGCTTTGAGACCCCTTTGACGGGCCTCAGCGTGGGTGGACGCGGGACGCCAAGCCCACCAACAGCAGCACTGGCAAGCCCAGCAAAGCGGTGCAGGTGAAGAAGGTGGCGTAGCCGTAGGCGTCGACAAACACCCCTGAAAACCCCGCCAGCCATTTGGGCATCAGCAGCATCATGGAACTGAACAAGGCGTATTGCGTGGCGGAGTACTGCACCTGCGTGAGGCCCGACAGATAGGCAATGAAGGCCGCTGAGGCAATGCCGCTGGCCAGGTTGTCGGCCGAAATCACCCATACCAGTGCGGTGAGGTTGTGGCCCACGCCGCCCAACCAGGCAAACAACAGGTTGCTGCCCGCGCTCAGAATGGCCCCCAGCATCAGGATGCGCATCACGCCCAGGCGCAAGGACAGCACGCCGCCAATGAAGGCGCCCAGCAAGGTCATGAGCACGCCAAACACTTTGGTGACGGCGGCCACCTCGTCCTTGGTGTAGCCCATGTCCACATAGAAAGGGTTGGCCATGATGCCCATCACCACATCGCTGATGCGGTAGACCGCAATGAGCGCGAGGATCAGCAAGGCCTGCCAGCGGTAACGTCCAATGAACTCGGCAAAGGGATCGACCATGGCGCCGCGCAGCCACTCCCGCAGGTTGCGCGCCGGTGACAAGGGCGGTTGGGGCGGCTCAGGCGAAAGCCAGACCGTCAGCCAGCCCAGCAGCATGGAGGCCGCCATCACCAGGTAGGCGGTTTGCCAGGCTTGGGGTTGGTAGTTGCCAGCATCGGCCACTTCGGCGCGTGCCGCCAGCCACAGCACACCCGCGCCGGCCCAGATCATGGCCAGGCGGTAGCCGGTCTGGTAGGTGGCGGCCAAGGCGGCCTGGTGTTCCACCGCGGCCGACTCGATGCGGTAGGCGTCCAGTGCAATGTCTTGCGTGGCCGAGCCAAAGGCCACCACGACCGCCCACACCACCACCGCGCCGAGCGCCTCTTTCGGATCATTCAGGGCCATGCCGATCAAGCCCAGCATGATGGCGCTTTGCGACAGCATGAGCCAGCTGCGCCGCCGCCCCATGGCGCGTGTCAGCCAGGGCAGGGGCAAACGGTCCACCAAGGGCGCCCAGGCCCATTTGAAGCCATAGGCCAAGCCCACCCAGCTGAGAAAGCCAATGGTGGCGCGGTCAATGCCCGCTTCACGCAAGCGAAAACTCAGGGTGCCCAACACCAGCAGCAGCGGCAGGCCGGCAGAGAACCCCAGGGCCAGCATGCGCAAAGCGGGGGCCGAGCGGTAAATGCGCCAGGATTCCCGCCAGCTCAGCCGCACGCGGGACGCCGCCGAGGGGTCTGACATCGTGGTCGGACTTGAGTTATGGTTCATGGTGCTTATTTTCAGGCTTTCTGGGCACAATTCGACACCATGCATCCTGCCAATTTGAACCGTCGCCAATGGCTGCACCGCTGCGCGGGCTGCGCCATGGGGCTGTCCCTTTTTTCGGGCGAAGGCTGGGCGCGCGAGGGTGTGGAGGTGGGCAAGGAGTCGGCCTTTGCCAAACTGGTGCCCGCCGCCGATGTGGAAAAATCCGCTTTGCAGCAATACCAACAGATGCTGCAGCAAGCGGCCAGCAAGAACGCGCTGGGGCCGGACGGCCATCCGCAAGTGGTTCGGCTGCGCGAGATTGCCAACAAGATCATCCCGCACAGCTACGACTGGAACCCGCGTGCGCGCCAATGGAAGTGGGAAATCAACCTGATTGGCTCCAACCAGATCAATGCGTTTTGCATGCCTGGCGGCAAAATCGCTTTTTTCACAGGCATTCTCACCCAGTTGTCTTTGACCGATGACGAAGTGGCCATGGTGATGGGCCATGAAATTGCCCATGCCTTGCGCGAGCACGCCCGTGAGCGCATGGGCAAGAGTGCCGCCACCCAGGGCTTGTCGCGCCTCGGGGGCGCCGTGGTCTCAGGCTTGTTCGGCATCGACCCACGCTTGACCGACATGGTGGCGCGCGAGGGCGCCAACTTGCTGACGCTCAAGTTCAGCCGAGAAGATGAAACCGAGGCCGACCTGGTCGGCATGGAATTGGGCGCGCGCGCCGGCTACGACCCGCGCGCTGGCGTCACCTTGTGGCAAAAAATGAGCGCCGCCAACAA
>CAINMN010000119.1 GCA_903850735.1 uncultured Burkholderiales bacterium
GGCGTTGTCGTGAACCATGTAGGCTTCCTGCAGGTCGGACATGAGGAACGGTGGCAGGTTGGATACGCGCAGAATGTCGATGGTGTCCATGTGGCAAGTCTCCTAGGGGGCCGGTGTCTTTGCAATCATCATACGATAATCATCGCCATGAAACGCTTTGACTTTGTCGCATTGGGCGAGCCCATGGTGGAATTCAACCAGACGCACCCAGGCCAACTCGATTACCTTCAAGGGTTTGGCGGGGACACCAGCAATGCCACCCTGGCCGCTGCGCGCGCCGGTGCCCGCACCGCCTACCTGACGCGCTTGGGCGATGACACCTGGGGCCGCGCCCTCATGGCCCTTTGGGCCACAGAAGGCGTGAACACCGACGCCATCGACATCGATGTCACAGCACCCACCGGGGTTTACTTTGTGACGCACGGCCCGCAAGGCCATGAGTTCAGTTACCTGCGCGAAGGCTCCGCCGCCAGCCGCATGTCGCCGTCTAACCTGTCGCCTGCTGCGCGACAGACCATTCAGCAGGCTCAGTGGCTGCATGTCTCTGGCATTTCCCTGGCGATTTCCACCAGTGCCTGCGACACGGTGCTGGCGGCCATGGCCTGGGCTCGGGAATGCCAGACCCAGGTCTCGCTCGATGCCAACTTGCGGCTCAAGCTCTGGCCCTTGGCACGGGCGCAGGCCTGCCTGAAGCAAGCCATTTCTCTGTGCGATGTCTTTCTGCCCAGCGAAGACGAAGTCAAGCCCTTGATGGGCTCAGACGCGCCCCTGGCCGTTTTGGATTGGGCACAGGAATTGGGCGCACGCCATGTGGTTTTGAAACGCGGCGCCCGCGGTGCCGTGGTTCGCACCGGCGCACAACAGTTCGAAATCGCAGGCCATGCAACACAAGCGGTGGACGCCACCGGCGCAGGCGACTGCTTTGCGGGCAATTTGCTCACCCGCTTGGCGCAAGGCGACGACTGGCCGCAGGCGGTGCGCTACGCCAATGCGGCCGCTGCCCTGTCGGTTCAGGGCTTTGGCGCCGTGGCGCCATTGCCCAAGCCTGAAGCCGTGCGCGCCCTCCTGCAGAAAGCCAGCGCATGAAGCCGGGCCACGCACGCCCCTTGGTGGCGGTGGATTGGGGCACGACCTCGCTGCGCGCGGCGCTGGTGCAAGACGGCCAAGTGGTGGCCGAACGCGACAGCCCACAAGGCATTTTGGCCGTGCCTGCGGGCGGCTTCCCCCAAGTGCTGCAAGCGCTTTGCAGCGACTGGTTGGCCCTGCCCCAAGCCTTGTGCCTGATCAGCGGCATGGCGGGCAGCGCGCAAGGCTGGGCCCTGGCGCCCTACTGCCCCTGCCCCGCGGGCTTTGCCAACATCGCCCGACATTTGCATTGGCTGGAACCCGGCCGCATGGCCCTTGTGCCCGGGCTGTCCTGCGAGCATGCGCATGCGCCCGATGTGATGCGAGGCGAAGAAGTTCAAATCATGGGGGCGCTGGCGCTCAGCGGCCGTCGCTCGGCGCGCATGGTGTTGCCGGGCACGCACAGCAAATGGGTGCAGGTTGAAGACGCACAGGTCCGCTCGTTTCAAACCTTCATGACCGGGGAAGTGTTTGCGGCCTTGCGCAGTCACACGATTCTGGCCCGCACCTTGCCTGAGGTCACGGCATCTGCCGAACTGGATGCGACCGCTTTCAGCCAAGCGGTTGCGCAAAGCCTGCAAGCGGGCAATCTGTTGCATCAGGTGTTCGGCACCCGTACCTTGGCCCTGATGAACCGCGCCTCGCCCCAAGCGCTGCTGAGCCATCTTTCTGGCTTGCTGATTGGCGAGGAATTGCGCGCCCAAGCCTTTGAAAAGGGCGAAGAAGTTCTCATCATCGGCTCGCCAGCCTTGCAGCAGCGTTACCAACTCGCCCTGGCGGTTTGCCAGGTTCAAAGCCAATGCTGGGGCGCGCAAGCCACCTGGCACGGCTTGCAAGCCATTGCCGCCACCTTGCCATGAACACTGTTTTTGAACAGGCCCTGCAAAGCCTGCCGCTCGTCGCCATTTTGCGGGGCATCACACCGGCCGAGTCGGTTGCTGTGGCCCAAGCATTGACCCAAGAAGCCTGGCAGCTGCTGGAAGTGCCCTTGAACTCCCCCTTCCCTTTGGACAGCATTGCGGCCATGCGGCAAACCTGCCCACAAGCCTTGGTCGGCGCCGGCACGGTGCTCACTGCCCAAGCCGTGCGTGAAGTGCACGCCGCAGGCGGCCAACTGATCATTGCGCCCAACTTCAGCCCAGCGGTGGCTGCGCAGGCTCGCACATTGGGCTTGCTCTACATCCCAGGGGTGGCCACACCCAGCGAGGCTTTTGCAGCGCTGGAAGCAGGCGCCCATGCGCTCAAACTCTTTCCGGCCGAGATGATCACGCCGGTGGTGGTGAAAGCGCTGCGGGCGGTGCTGCCGGCCACGGTGCGCTTGTTGCCCGTGGGGGGCATTGGCGTTGGCAACATGGCAGCGTACCGTCAAGCGGGCGCCAACGGCTTTGGCATCGGCTCATCGCTTTACAAACCCGGCATGACGGCCGAGCAAGTGCGCGCGCAAGCGCAGTCCTTTGCAGCCGCATGGCACCAAGGCTGAACATCCATGACACCGTCTCCCCTCATTGAAGAAGGCTTGCCCTTGCTCACGCGCGCAGGCGGCGTGGCCACCCTGACCTTGCGCCGTCCGTCGCAACGCAACAGTCTGACCGACGATGACTTGCTGGCGCTGCTGGCCCATTTTGAAAGCTTGAATGCCGACCCCTCGGTGCGCGTCTTGGTGTTGACCGCAGACACGCGAGGCCAAGGCCGTCCCGTGTTCAGCGCGGGCTACAACGTGGCGGGTTTCAACAAGGACCCCGAGTCGCCCCAGTTTTTTGAGCGGGTGGCGGATGCGCTGGAAAAAGCCCGGCCCATCACGGTGTGCGCGCTCAATGGCAGCGTGTACGGGGGTGCCACCGACCTGGTGCTGGCCTGCGACCTGCGTGTGGCCTTGCGGGGCATGGAGTGGCGCATGCCGGCGTGCGCGCTGGGCCTGCATTACTACCCCAGTGGCCTGCGGCGCTACCTGAGCCGCTTGGGTTTGAACCTCAGCAAACGCGCCTTTTTGTTGGGTCAAAGTTTGCCCTATGAATCACTGGACACAGCCGAGTTGTTTGAGTCGCTGTGCGAGGCCGCTGAATTTGAATGGGCCATGCAAGCCTTGACCACCCGATTGTTGGAAATGGCGCCCTTGGCGCTGCAGGCCACCAAGCAATCGCTGAACGAACTGGCTGCAGGCGAAGCCGACATGCAGGGGTTGCGTGCCCGTGGCACACTCACCAGCCAAAGTGCGGACTTTGCCGAAGGCCGTGCCGCTTTTGCCGAGCGTCGCTCCCCCGTTTTTCAAGGAAGATAACCATGCGAATGCTTCACACCATGCTGCGCGTTGGCAACCTGCAACGCGCCATTGACTTCTACACCCAGGTTTTGGGCATGCAACTGCTGCGCACCACCGATCGCCCCGATCAAAAATACTCGCTCGCGTTTGTGGGCTATGGCGGCAATCCGGACCAAGCGGAAATTGAGCTGACCTACAACTACGGCGTGGAGCAGTATGAAATGGGCACGGCCTATGGCCACATCGCGCTGGGTGTGCCCGATGCCTACGCCGCCTGCGACAAAATTCGCGCTGCCGGCGGGCAAATCACCCGCGAGCCCGGCCCGGTCAAAGGCGGCAACACGGTGATTGCGTTTGTCGTCGACCCCGACGGCTACAAGATCGAGCTGATCGAGCGCAAAGAGGGCTGATCAAGCGCGCAGGCTCACCGACTGGCGTGCCAGCTCGGTGATCTGCGCCCATTCGCCGCGAGCGATCAAGTCGTTGGGGGCCAACCAAGAGCCGCCCACGCAGACCACATTGGGCAGTTGCAAAAATTCGGGCGCGTTTTGCGCCGTCACGCCCCCTGTGGGACAAAAGACAGCATCGGTGAAAGGGCCCGCCCAGGCCTTGAGCATGGCCAGGCCGCCGGCTTGCATCGCCGGGAAAAACTTCAGCTGGTGAAAGCCGTCTTCTTGTGCCTGCATGATTTCACTGCCCGTGGCCACACCAGGCAACAACGACAAGCCTTCATCCCGGCACGCTTGGCCCACGGTGGGCGTGTAGCCTGGGCTGACGGCAAAGCGCGCCCCGGCGCGCGCGGCCGCTTTGGCGTCGTCAGCATTGCGCACCGTGCCGGCCCCCACGACCGCCTCAGGCACCTCGGCCGCAATGGCCTGCATGCAAGCCAAAGCTTGGGGGGTGCGCAAGGTGATTTCCAACATGCGGATGCCGCCGGCCACCAAGGCTTGAGCCAGGGGCACTGCATGGGCCACATCGTGCAGAACAATCACCGGGATCACCGATGCATCGCGCATCACGTCCAATGCGCTCAAAGACGGTCTCACAGCCATGTGCAGGCTCCTTCTTCTGCAGTCAGCGCCTGACGCCGCATGCCTGCAAACAATTCTCGGCCCATGCCACGGGTGTGCCGCTGCAGGGTGTCTGGATCGGGGGATGCTACTGCACGCGACTGCCACTCGGCCTCGGGCACCAAGGCCAGCAAGTCACCCGTGCGGGCATCCAAGCGGACCCGGTCGCCGTCGCGCAGCTTGGCCAGGGGGCCGCCCACTTTGGCTTCCGGGGAGACATGGATGGCGGCGGGCACTTTGCCCGAAGCCCCGCTCATGCGGCCGTCGGTGACCAAGGCCACCTTGTAGCCCTGGTCTTGCAACACCGCCAGGGTGGGTGTGAGCTTGTGCAATTCCGGCATGCCATTGGCTTGCGGCCCTTGCCAGCGCACCACACACACCACGCCGCCTTCACGCTCGCATTGCGCGGTCAATTCGCCGGCCTGAAAGGCCGCCTGCAAGGCTTCTTGCGAATCAAAAACGCGGGCCGACGCCTCCACCAGATGGTGCGCCTCGGGCACGGCAGAGACCTTGATCACCGCCCGACCCAAATTGCCCTTCAGCAATTTCAAGCCCCCGGTCGGACTGAAAGGCGCTGTGGCGGGACGCAGAACCGTGTCGTCCAACGAGGCGCCTACTTCGTGCCATTGCAGTCCCTCAGCCGCCATGACGGGGGTTCGTGTGTAAGCCACCAAGCCCTCGGGTCGAACCGTCATCACATCGCCATGCAAGTAGCCACCCGACAACAACTCGCGCAACACATACGCCGGGCCTCCGGCCTGCTGAAACTGGTTCACATCTGCCGCCCCGTTGGGGTAGACCCGCGCCAGCAAAGGCACATGGTCGGACAAGGCTGAAAAATCGTCCCAGTCAATGTGGATGCCCGCCGCGCGCGCCACCGCCACCCAATGAATCAAATGGTTGGTGGAACCACCGGTGGCCAGCAAGGTCACCATGGCATTCACGATGCAGCGCTCATCCACCACTTCCCCGATGGGCCGGCGCTGACCTGCGCGCGCGATGTTCAGCACGGTGCGCACAGCCTCGCGCGTCAGCTCGGTGCGCACAGCCTCCCCCGGGTTGACGAAGGCCGTGCCAGGCACATGCAAGCCCATGGCTTCGAGCAGCATCTGGTTGCTGTTGGCCGTGCCGTAAAAAGTGCAGGTGCCCTCGCCATGGTAGGCCTGGCTTTCCGAGGCCAACAGTTCATCGCGCGTGACCAAGCCCTGCACCGCACGCTGACGAATGCGTGCCTTCTCTTTGTTGGACAAACCGGTGGTCATCGGCCCTGCTGGCACAAAGACCGTGGGCAAATGGCCAAAGTGCAAGGCACCAATCAGCAAGCCCGGGACAATTTTGTCGCACACCCCGAGCATCAAGGCCGCGTCAAACACATCGTGACTCAACGATACAGCCGTGGCCATGGCGATCACATCGCGGCTGAACAAACTCAGCTCCATGCCGGGCTCGCCCTGGGTGATGCCATCGCACATGGCCGGCACCCCGCCCGCCACCTGGGCGGTGGCGCCGCAGCGGCGTGCCTCGTCTTTGATGACCTCAGGGTAAAGGCGAAACGGCGCATGCGCCGACAGCATGTCGTTGTAGGCGTTGATGATGCCGATGTTGGGCGCTTTCTCAGCCACCACTTTGAACTTGTCTTGGTGCGGCAAAGCGGCAAACGCATGGGCCACATTGGCGCACCCCATGCGATCGGCGCCGCGCTCACGCGCTTGTGTTTCATGCAACTGCGCCAAATAGGCCTGGCGCGTGCCGGCACTGCGCTGACGAATCCGTTCGGTGACGGCCAGAACTTGAGAAGTGATCATGTTTGAGGGTGTAACAAAATTACATCGCTAATGTAATGCAGACGTTACAGAATTTCACCCCCTTCAGTTACAGGGCGGTTACCAAATCCGTCCAACGGTGCGGCCGCACACCCTATCATTCGGGAACACCATGTCCAATGACCCGTCCCACTTGGAACAGATTCGCCACGAATGGGGCGGTCAGGATGACCTGTGGGTGTTCGCCTATGCCTCCCTGATCTGGCGGCCAGACATGGAAGTCACAGAACAACGCCTGGCACGGGTCCATGGCTGGCACCGCGCATTGGCCATGTGGAGCCGCATCAACCGTGGCACACCCGAACGACCGGGGCTGGTGTTTGCCTTGTTGGGCGGCGGCAGTTGTCAGGGTTTGGTGTTGCGCGTGCCACGTGCCCATGCCCATGAAGCCCTTGAGATGCTGTGGTCGCGCGAAATGCCCATGAAGGTCTACACACCGCGCTGGCTCACCTGCCACACACCACACGGTCCGGTGAAAGCGTTGGCCTTCACGTTGCCCAAAAGCAGCCCCAGCCACACCGGCAAACTCTCGCCCGCACAGTACCGTGACATCTTTTCGCATACCGAGGGCGGGCGCTTTGGCAACACACTGGACTACGCACGTCAAACCCAATCGGCGCTGCAAGGGCTGGGCATCCAAGACCAGGCCTTGAATGCTTTACTGAGCCTCGCCCCTGCCCCGCTCTCTTGAGTGAAACAAGGCCTCGGCTTGCGCAAGGCGCTCCACGGTGTCGACATCGAGCACACAGCCAGGATCTTGCACCGCGAGGGCCAAGGGCGCATGGGCTTGCATGATTTTTCGTGCGCCCTCATCGCCCGTCAATGCCATGAGCTCAAGGCCACACCCCGCGGAAAAGCCGACAGGGTGTCCCCGCTCCCCCCTGTAATGCGGCACCACCACACCCTGGTTGGGGCCTTGCCGCAAAGACAGGGCCACAGCGCGCAAGGTTGCGGCCTCAATGAGGGGCAAGTCTGCGGGCAAGATCAACCAGCCAGCGGCATGCGGTGTCGCGCGCACACCGCATGCAATGCTGTCACCCATGCCGGGCGAGGTCAGGTGCGCCGTGTCCTCACGCTCCACGATGTGCCACGCCAGGCCACTGGCGCGCACCGCGTCCAGCACATGGTCGCGCACCCGCCGACCTGCCAAAAGGCTGTTCAATTTATCGGTGTGGCCACCGGAAGCACGAAACCGCTCACCGCGGCCAGCCGCCAACACAATGACGATGGGGTCCATGGGGAGATTGTGTCATTGGTGCAGGGCCTCATGATCTAATGAAGGGTTCACGACAGGATTTTTTTCATGAATGCCATTGCCGACATGCGCAAAAGTTACGAGCGCGCCGAACTGGATGAAAATGCTTCGCATGCCCAACCCCTGGCGCAATTCGACCAATGGCTGAACGAGGCCATTCGTTCGGAAATCCCAGAACCCAATGCCATGACCTTGGCAACCGTTAACCACAACCTGCGGCCCAGCACCCGCATTGTGCTGATCAAAGGCTATGACGAGCGTGGCTTGGTCTGGTACACCAACTACGACAGCCGCAAAGGCCAAGAGTTGGCTGGCAACCCCTACGCCGCATTGCAGTTCCATTGGGTGGAACTCGAGCGGGTGGTCCGGATTGAAGGCCGCGTGGAAAAAGTGTCTGCCGAGGAAAGCGACACCTATTACCAAAGCCGTCCGCTGGACTCTCGCATCGGTGCTTGGGCCAGCCCGCAAAGCCAGGTCATTTCAGGCCGCACCGTTCTCGTCACCGAAGCCGCCAAGTACGGCGCCAAATTTTTGCTGCAACCCCCACGCCCGCCGCACTGGGGCGGCTACCGGCTGGTGCCCGACCAATGGGAGTTCTGGCAAGGCCGTCGCAGCCGCTTGCACGACCGACTGCGTTACCGGCAGCAAGACGGCGCATGGGTGCGCGAGCGGCTGGCCCCTTGAGGGCTTGGCAGCCTCACATCACCCAGACCACGCCCGCCATCACGAGCGGCACTGTCAGCAAGGCGGCCAGGGTGGAAACGGCCACCGCCGAGGTGACCTCGTCTTCCGCGACTTTGTAACGCTGCGAAAACAGAAAAACATTGGCGCCAATCGGCAAAGAGGCTGCCACCATCATCACCGCCACCGGCAAGCCGCGCAAGCCCAGCAGCAGGCTCATGCCAAAAACCAGGCTGGGGTGCACCAAATTTTTCAGGCACGCCATGCCCAGCGCGCTCCACACAATGCGTCGGCGAGAGCGCTGACCGTCTGCCTCGACCCCCGTACCCATCACGCGGTCCAGCACATTGGACAAGGTGATGCCCACCATCAGCAAGGCCAAAGGTCCAAAGGTCGCGCCCAGCCACTGAATGGGCTTGTCCAGCACCTCGGGCATCGCCCACCCGGTTTGCCCCCACAACAAGCCCGCCAAAATCGGCAAGGGCACCGGGTGAATCACGGCATTGCGCACCGCCAAGCCAATGGTCTTGAGCGGATGCCGTGGCTCGCCACCGGACTCCATCGCAGCTTCCTGGGCCATCACCAACTCCAGCACCACCGTGGCCAGTGTCAACAAAATCAGGGCGTGCATGGAGATCAGGGTGAACAAATACACCAGACCGGCGGGTCCGAAGGCGAGACTGATCAGGGGAATGCCAATCATCACCGTGTTGCTGAAGGTCGCGGCCAAGGCCATCACCGCCGAGCGCCGTGAAGCGCCCAGGCTCAAGATCACGATGGCGAACAGCATCATGGCAGCCACGAAATAAAGCGCCACCGGCGACAGGTTGATGTCGCTCCAGTGCACCTGGCTCATGGTGCGAAACAGCAAAGCAGGCGCCAACACCAGGAACGACAAATCTGTGAGCTCTTTGGCACCGGCTGTGGTGACCCAGCCGCGCCGGCCCGCAAACATACCCACCGCAATCAGCACGACCACAGGAATCAGAGAGGAAAAAATGGAAGGCATGTGTTAGCGGGAAGGACTGAACAGGCTGGATACACCAAACAGGGCCAGCGCCAGCGCCATCAGCGCGCCGCTGGGCGCATCCAAGCCCCAGGAAGCGGCCAGCCCCAGCAAGCCTGCTGCGAAAGCCCCGCCCAAAGCGCGCCCAACGCTGTGCCCTCGCGCCATCCACAGTGCCGGAGCAATCAAGCAGGTGAAGACCAGGAAAAGCCCCAAAGCCGGAACAGCCACGCTGGCCACCAACGCAAAGCTGACATAGAAATACCGGTCTTGCCCGAGACGCTGGCGTGCACCTGCAAAAAAGAACCAGACCGCCAACGCACAGGCGCACAGCAAGCCCACCTGGAAGGCATCGGCCCACAACACATCGGCCGCCAACAACGACATGAGGTGGTCTTTGCCATGCGGGTGCAAGCGCGCCCCCAGCAAGGCCAAGGCGGCGCCTGCCACATAGAGCAAGCCAATCAGGGCCTCGCGTTGCTCAGGCCAGCGACGCGCCAGCCACGCCACGCCCCAAGTGGCGCCCAAGGCGCCGGCGCCGGCAATGGCTTGCATGACCCAGGGATCTTCATGGTGCACAAACGCGCCCAGCCAGAGCACCGCCGCCGCAGCGGCTTGGGCCACGGCCAGGTCGATGAACACCACCCCACGGCGCAGCACTTGCGCGCCCAGGGGCGCCAATGCAAACAGTCCGGCCAGCAAAGCCAGGGTGGGGAACAAAAACCAAATGTCCATAGGGCGTTATCGGGCTGACTGTACCAGTGCGCTCACCAACTGCTCGTACCACTGAAAAAAGGCAGCCTCGCCTTCTTGCGTGACGGTTGCCGGCAAGATCAATAAAGGCACGGCAGACCCCAACTGCGCCGACAGCCATTTGCCAGCCCGCGGATCTTGGTGCGATGCCACCACAATCGCCATCGCAGGCTGAGCCTTCAATTTCAGCAACGTTTTTTCGAGGTGAACCGGTGTGGGCGGCATGCCTGGCTTGGGCTCCAGGTCGGCCACCTGGCGCAGGCCCAGCCAGGACCACAGGTAACCCAGGCTGGCATGCTGCCCGACGACTTCTTTGCCCCGAATCGCTTGCGCCCGCCTCTCCCATTCGGCCAGTTTGGCACGCAAGCTGGCGTCAAATTGCCGATGGCGTGCGTCAATGGCTGAGGCTTGATCAGGCAGTAACTCGGTCAGCCTTTGGCGCAGCGCTTGCGCCACTTTCAACAATCGGTGCGGGTCGGCGTGAAGGTGCGGGTTGCCTTCGACGTGAACATCGCCCGAAAAGGGCGTCACACTGCCTTTGTAGGGATCGATCAGGTCCACATGGTCAGCTGCGTAGAACAAGCCCGGCCGCCCCTCTTGGACGGCTGGATTGCCCGCCCTTTGCTGCAGCATCGGCAGCCAGCCGGCCTCCAGCGAAGCGCCGGTGCAAACCGCCAGGTTCGCTCTGCGCAATTGCGCAATCAGCGCAGGGCGCGCCTCGATGTGATGCGGGTCTTGCAAATGGTGGGTGGCCGTGAACACCACAGCCTGAGGCATCAAGGCCTTGGTGAGCGCTGCCCATTCAGGCTCGCAGGCGAACACATTGAAAGCCTGCGCTGTGAAAGCTGCGCCACACAACAAGACGCCCAGGCTGGCTTTAATAACTGTGCGCACCATGGGCTCCCAAGCCAATCACATATTGCAGCTGAAAGCTGCGCTTGGCAGGACTGGCAAAAATCGGCTCGCCTTCATCGTTGGCCCCCAGGGCCCGTTGTTGCGTCCACTGCAAACGCCATGTTTGTTGATGGCTGGGTTTGTAAGCCAGCATCAAGGCATTTTCTTGCAGACGCCCGCTGGCAAACGAGACGCTTCCCCCGCTGCTC
This sequence comes from uncultured Burkholderiales bacterium, assembly GCA_903850735.1. Classification (GTDB taxonomy): domain Bacteria; phylum Pseudomonadota; class Gammaproteobacteria; order Burkholderiales; family Burkholderiaceae_C; genus Limnohabitans. The sequence goes on from CAINMN010000119.1 coordinate 11,077, forward strand.
TCAGCCTGGTTGACGCGCAGCCAGTCGCTGCGCGCACCGACCTCCCAAGCGGGTCGGAAACGCCAGACTGCGCCCAAGCTGGAAGACTGGTTCTTCATGCCGGCGTCAGCACTTGGGTGGAGGCGGCTCACCTGCGCATGCTCCCATACCAGCCGAACTTGTTCGTTGCGGTTATTGCCATTGGGCGCCCATTTCCACACAAAGTCGGTCAACCAGACGCGGCGGCCGATGTACTGTGCCGCATGCGAATGATGTCCCTCTGCAGCATCGTGATCCACCACTTCGGTGTCCTTGCCGTTGGTGATCTGCGACACGCCCCATTGCCAACTGTGGCTGGGGCCCCAGTCGTTGCCCACTTTCAGGTTCAGGGTGGAAGAGGATGAAAATTTCTCTGCGCCCAACCTCAGGTAGAAAGGCGTCGGCGCCGTCCAATTCATGCGCAGGCCATCGCCCAACCAATGTCCCCCGAAAAAGCCACGGTAGAGCAGCGGCCGCTCGGTGAAATCGTCGGTATGGGGGTGCAACTCGTTGAGGTAGCCCACTTGGGACGCAAAGCGCCCCAATCGCGCCTGAAAGCCTTGCGGCAACGCGCGCGTTTGCAGCCAAGCGTTTTCCAGGTGATGCTCTAGCTTGCGGTCTGCAGTGTGAAACCCCACGATGGCCTCGGCGCTGAACAACGCACCGACGGTACCGCGCACCAGCAAATCGCTGTGCCCCAACCCCAGGCCAGCATCGCGTGCACCCAAGGCCAAAGCCTGGGAAGTCGCGGTCGAGTCGAGCACCATGCCGGCCTCCCAAGCCGCCGACTTGGTTTGAGCCCCCAAAGGTGAGGCACCGACCACCGCACTCAGCCCAAGGGTCGACAAAAAATGAACAACATTGAATCTCATGAAAACCTCTGTCTTGTATGTCAAAGCCAAAGGCAAGTACCCCCACAGGCACCTTGCCATGCGAAAGACAGCCCAAGGCTGTCAAGCAACTTCAAACAGCGACAGGAGGCCCTTGCGCAAGGGGGCGCGCATGCCGCAGGGTCGTGGCGACCAAAGGCATCGCGGGGCATGAGAAAAAGGGACTGGGAAAAAACAGCGTTGAATGAGGGACAACCGCAACGCCATCGCCATGTGCGGCATGGTCGAACAATTTGCAGTCATGGCCAGCGCCCCCAAGCTCTGCGCCTGCCTTGTCATGCGTGACCACACTGAGGGCGGCCCCAGCTTCAGACAACGCAGCGTGTGCAACGCGGTGCTGCAAGCCCAGCCACTGGGCCAACAGCAGGGCAAGACAAAAAACCGCAGCCGTGCTGTAGCGCAACCTCATGCCTTCACGCGATCGGCAAACGTTTTCAGGAATTTGTGAACCTTCGGTGCCACCACATAAGCGCAGTAGCCCTGGTTCGGGTGGTTCTCAAAATAGTCCTGGTGATAGGCTTCAGCCGTTGAATAATTCCGCAAGGGCAAAATTTCAGTGACGATGGGCGCATCAAAGGCCTTGGCCTGCTGCAATGCCTTGACCATGTCCGAGGCCAGTTGATGGTCCGCTGCTTGCTCGGTGTAAATGCCGCTGCGGTATTGCGTACCGACATCATTGCCTTGCCGGTTCAGCGTGGTCGGGTCATGAATGACAAAGAAAATTTCAAGCAACTCGCGCAAACTCACCACTTGGTCGTCGTACGTCAGTCGCACCACCTCGTTGTGGCCGGTGTCGCCGCTGCAAACGTCTTCATAGGTGGGCCGCAGCACATGGCCATTGCAATAGCCAGACTCCACATCGGTGACGCCGCGCACACGCACGTAGACCGCTTCCAGACACCAGAAGCAGCCGCCACCGAGGGTGATCGTTTGAAATGCCATGGGCGGTATCTTACAGAATGCCGTTTAGGGTGTCTTGCCCAGGTTATTTCTCTTCGTAGCGCTGCCCCAGGGCCAGCAACTCCGGCGTGCCAATCAGCTGGTTCAGCCCTTCGAAGTCCAGCATGCGGTCCCGCCATGGCGTGGTGGTCTGGTGCTGCTTCAAGCTGGCGTAGTAGGCCTGCAAGGCATGGGCCACCGCGCGAGCCGTCCCGCCTGGAAAGATCACGATCTTGAAACCCTTCTGAGCCAAGGTATCCGCGCTTTCAATGGGTGTCTTGCCCCCCTCCACCATGTTGGCCAGCAAAGGCACGCGGTGGGCGAAGCGCTGGCATGCCAACCCCATGTCTTCTGGGGTGCGCAGCGCCTCGATGAACAAGGCATCCACGCCACATTCCAGATAAGCCTCGGCCCGGTCCAGTGCTGCCGACAAGCCCTCCACCGCCAAGGCGTCGGTACGGGACAGGATCAATGTGCTGGCCGACTGGCGGGCATCCAAGGCCGCATGCAATTTGCCCCGCATCTCAGCGATGGGCACAACCCCCTTGCCGTCCAGATGACCGCAGCGTTTGGGGAAGGTTTGGTCTTCCAACTGAATCATGGCCGCGCCAGCACGCTCGAAGGCGCGCACCGTGCGCTGGGTGTTCAAGGCGTTGCCAAAGCCGGTGTCGGCATCCACGATCACAGGCAGGCTGACCCGCTCGGTGATGTGCGCCAAAGTTTGGGCCACTTCGGTGGCCGTGGTCAGCCCGATGTCGGAGCGCCCGAGCCGGGTGTAGGCGATCGAGGCGCCCGAGAGGTACAAAGCCTCGAAGCCCGCCTGTTGCGCCACCAAGGCGCTGAAAGCGTCGTAAACACCGGGAGCCAACAAGGCTTGAGGTTGTCTCAGTCGTTCGGCCAATGCCATCTCACTCTCCTGTGGACCCGTTTGATGCGCTCAAAATTTCAGACGCACGCTGTGCCGCCAGATAGCCACCGGCCACGGCACTCAGAAGCCCGTTGCCCGACAAATAGCCCCACACGGCATTGCCAGACACCCCGCGCGCTGCGCCACCTGCCGCCAGCAAGTTCGCAAAGGGCCGGCCATCGGTGGCCAACACATGGGTTTGCGCATCAATGGCCAAGCCACCTTGGGTGTGAAACAGCGCGCCTGTCACTTTGATCGCATAGTAGGGTGCTTGCAAGGCCCGTTGGAAGACCCGACCGGTGAGCGCATCTTGGCCCGGTTGCACGCTTTGAAGCGTGGCATGCAGTTGGGTTTCAGCACACTGAAGCAGGTCGGCCAATTGCGCAACGGTTTCACAGCGTCGGACGGCACCAGCAGATTGCGCGACCAAAAAGTCGGGGAAATCTTGGGCAAAGACATTCAAGGGCTCATCGAACACATTCCAGGCCACGCCGCCGGGTTGCGCCAGCACATGCACCGCCGCCTCGGAATACCCCTGGGTCTCATCGTGAAAACGCTGCCCCGTGGCATTGACTTGGATGCCGCCTTCCATCATCAGCGCCCATGAAATCAACACGCCTTGCGGAATGGCCCAGGAACCATGGCCCTGGTAGCCCCCCAAATCGGACAGACCGGCCCCCAGGGCTTGGCCCCAAAGGATCGCCGTGCCATCGTTGCCTGCATGGCCTGCGAACAAGGCTTCTTTCATGTCCGGCAAAAACTCAGCGACCAAGGCAGGGTTGCCGCCATAGCCATTGCACGCCAGCACCGCGACCTGGCAAGCCAAGCGCTCAACCTCGCCTTGGGGACGCTGGTAACCCAGCCCTTGCACTTGTCCCGCATGAACCCACAGGTCTGTGACTTTGGCATCGGTCAAAACGGGAATGCCGGCGGCATCGCAAGCACGCAAGAGCCGGCTCATCAAGCCCGCGCCGGTTTTCTCGGGCACGGCATGCATGCGGTGCACACTGTGGCCGGGATAAAGGAATTGGTCCAGCAACTGCCACTCGAGACCATGGTCTTGCGCCAGCGCATCCAGGGCCGGGCCAATCGCATGGGCATAAGCTGCCACCAACTCTGGCGCGGCCGTGCCATGGGCCTTGCGCTGAATGTCTTGCATGAACAATTCGGGCGAGTCTTCGACCTTCAACGAAGTCTGCAGTCGGGTGCCAGGGGCCGGAATGAAGCCCGAGGACAAGGCCGTGGAGCCGCTGGGAAAGCTGTCACGCTCCAGCACGACACACGCAACGCCCAAGGTGTGCAATTGCAGCGCCGTGGTCAGGCCACAAGCACCGCCACCGACAATGGCCACCGGGACCTCGGTGTCAAACGCTGGCGCAGCCGCGTGATGCACACGCGGCATGGGCGCGTGCTCAGTGGCCATCACGGATTTTCTCGACAAAGTCTTGGCAGGTCATCACATCGGCCAGGGTTCCCATGTCCGCCAGCGACGTCTGGTGCACTTCGGGCTTGAAGGCGGCACAGCCATCGCTCAAGACCACCGCATGGTATTCGCGCATGTGCGCATCCCGCACCGAGCTGGCCACGCCACCGTTGGTGACAATGCCGCACACCGCCAGGGTGTCGATGCCGGCATGGCGCAGCACCCAGTCGAGCTGGGTGTTGAAGAACGCCGAATAAGCCACCTTGTTGACCGACACATCCACATAGGGCTGGATGGCATCGACATGCGCATGGCCCCATGAGCCGTGCTGAAAATCGCCTCGCCGCAAAAAGGGGCGAAGCGACAGCAAATGGGGCGCGATCATCGGGTCGCCTTTGGCATCTGGCCACAGCGTGAATTGGCTGGCCACAACCAGCCCGCCCGCCGCTTTCACAGCTTTTGCCACATCAGCGACGCGCTCAGGCAAAGCGGCGGCGGTGGGGTTGACAGCCCCTCCGCGGGCATAGGCGCCCTGCGGCGATAAAAAATCGTTTTGCAGGTCGACGATGAGAAGTCCCAAGGACTTTGCGTGCGTCATGCGGGCTGCTCCAATTGTTTGACACAGAGGTTTCCAAAATCGTCGACACGCGCCTCAAAACCAGGCTCTAGCCAGACCGTGGTGTCCGGTTGTTCCAGGATGGCCGGGCCTTGCACGCTAGCGCCCACCGGCAGATCGAGTCGCGCCAAACGCTTGGCGTCCCACCAGACGCCTTGGTGATAGACCTTTTGCAGGCCCAGCACTTTGTCGGAGCCGACGCCTTGGGGCGCCAACACCTTGAGGTCGAGTTTGGGGCGCACGCCAATGCGGGCGTAACGCAAATTCAGCACGCGAATCACCAGGCCCGTGAGCACTCGGCCAAAGGCCTGCTGGTAGGTTTGCTCGAAGGCTTGTTGTATGCCCTCGCGCGACAACTGGCTGGCCTCGAGCTTGACCGACAGCGTGTGCGTCTGCCCGGCGTACAACATGTCCAGGTTGATCACTTCTTGAATCGACTCAAAGCGCACACCCGCGGAATCCAGACGGGCCTGGCAACGTTCGGCCAATTGTTTCAGCCGTTGCTGCAAGCCGGCCAGGTCGAGTTCTGCCAAACCTTGGTTGAGGGTTTGCACCGCGTCATGGCGCATGTCGGCCATCACACAACCCAGAGCCGATGTCACACCCGGGTAGCGAGGGATCAAACCCGTGGTCACACCCACCTCGCGCATCATGGCGCACACATGCAAGGCCCCACCGCCACCGAAGGGCATGTAGGCAAATTGCCGCGGGTCGTGGCCTCGCTCAATGGACACCACCCGAATCGCGCCCGCCATCTTGGCGTTTGCCACAGTGAGGATGGCTTCGGCGGCGGCCAGCACGGTCAGCCCCAAGGGTTGGGCGACATGCACGTCGATGGCACGCTCAGAAGCCTGGGCATCCAGGGCCTGCAACAGACCGCCGCCCAGGGGCCGGTCTGCCGCAATGCGCCCCAAGACCACATTGGCATCGGTGACGGTGGGGCGTGTGTTGCCTCGACCATAGCAAGCCGGCCCCGGGTTGCTGCCCGCCGACTCGGGTCCCACTTGCAGCATGCCACTGGCATCCACGGAAGCGATGGAGCCGCCACCCGCGCCAATGGTTTCAATTTGAATCATGGGCGAGCGAACCACCAGGCCATATTCGATGGCGGTTTGAGCGGCCAATGCCGCCTCGCCTTTGGCGACCAGCGAGACATCGAAGGAGGTGCCCCCCATGTCACCGGTGATCACATCGGGAAAGCCCGCCGCGCGCGCAATGGCCGCACAGGCAATGACCCCCGCCGCCGGGCCTGAGAGAGCGGTGCGTACCGGCACATCACAGGCGGTCTGGCGCGACATCACGCCGCCATTGCTTTGCACAATGAGCAACTCGCCAGCGAACCCTTGGGTTCGCAGGTCAGACTCCAGGCGCGACAGGTAACTGCCCACCACCGGCTGCAAGGCTGCGTTCAAGGTGGCGGTGGAGCAACGCTCGAATTCGCGAATTTCGGGCAACACTTCCGAGGCCGAAGTCACAAAGGGGTTAGGCCACAGGGCCCGAACAGCTTCCACGGCCGCCTGTTCATTGGCGGGGTTGGCGTAGGCGTGGATGAAAAACACGCAAATGGCTTCGCAGCCTGCGTCCAGCAAGGCTTGCGCCTGGGCACGCACTTGCGTCAGGTCCACAGGCGTGTGGACCGTGCCATTGGCCAACACGCGCTCATCGACTTCCAGGCGAAGCTCACGCGGCACCACCGGCGTGAAGCTGCCGCGCAAGCCCCAGGTTTGCGGGCGATCGCGGCGGCGCATTTCCAGCACATCGCGAAAGCCGCGCGTGGTGAGAATACCCGTCTTGGCCACCTTGCGTTCCAGCAAGGCATTGGTCCCCACCGTCGTGCCATGCACGATGGTGGCAATGGCCTCGGCGCCAGCGCCGACACGTGCAATGCCGTTCATGAAACCGCGCGATTCCTCGCCACGCGTCGAGGGCACTTTGACAATGCGCGCACTGGCCGTGGCCTCGTCGAGGACAAACAAATCTGTGAACGTGCCGCCGACATCCACGCCAATCACTGTCTGGCCGCTCATGCGCCCTCCTTGCCAGAAACCGGCGTCACAAAACCTTGCTGAATGTCCTGGGCCCGGGCCGCAGACGACCGTTGGCGGGCATCACCGTAGCCACCGCCGCCGGGGGTTTGCAGCCGCACACGCTCGCCCTTTTTCAGACGGATGCCCAACATTTTGGACACCATGGGCGGGCGCTGCCATTGCCCGTCTTGCTGGTACTCGAACACATTGGGCAAGGCCTCTTGACCACCGGCGATGCCTTTGGGCGACGCCTTGCCACGCTCGCCAAAAATAAAGGCTTCGGCCTGCTCTTCCAGCAATTCAATTTCATAGATGGCACCCAAGCCACCGCGATGCTCGCCATCGCCACCCGAATCGGGACGCAGCGCCCACTGGGTGAAGCGCACCGGATAAGCGGCCTCCAAAATCTCCAGCGGCGGAATCGTTGCGGTAGAGATCGGCGCATTGCCATGGCTCAGGCCATCGCCATCGGCATGGCCGCCATGGCCGCCGCCAAAAAAGCTGAACATCACCCAGCGCTGGCCTTTGCGTGCCGCATCGGTTCGGTGGCCGGCAATGGACAGCGCATTGATGGTGCCGTAGGCATGCGCCACAGCACGTTGGGGATCGGCCAGCGCCGTCGCGCTGAAAATCACATCGATCATGCGCAAAATGGTTTCGGTGTAACCGCCAACGGGGCGCGGGCGCGCGGCACTGATCACCAGGCCCTCGGGCAGCACAAAGTTCACCGCATCCAGGACGCCGGCATTGGCAGGCACATCGGGGAACACGTGCTTGAGGGCCACATAGCAGGCGGCCACCGCGGTGGCACGGGAAATGTTGACCGGCCCCGCGCATTGGGGTGAGGTGCGGGAAAAATCCAACGTCATCTGCTCGCCCTGAATGATCATGTCCAAGGCAATGGTGAGCGGGCGATCGTCCACGCCATCGTTGTCCAGCACATCTTCGAAGGAATAGGTGCCGTCAGGCAACTGTCCGATGTGGGCGCGCATGAGCCGCAGGGCGCGCTGTCGCAACTCGCGCATGGCGTGATGCACGGTGTCATCGCATTGCTCATCCAACAAGCTGTGCAAGCGCGTAACGCCCAGATCAAGCGCTGCCAACTGGCCGTTCAAATCGCCCCACAAACTGTCGGGCAGGCGGGTGTTGGCGCGCAAGATGGCCAGCACATCTTCATCCAGCATGCCGGCGCGCACGATGCGCACGGGCGGAATTTGCACTGCCTCTTGCCAGCACTCTGTGGCGGCCGGGTTGTAATTGCCGGGGACCGCGCCGCCAACATCATGCCAATGCGCCGCCGAAGCCAGATAGCAAAAGAGCTTGCCCTGGCGAAAGAAGGGACGCACCAGCTTGAAGTCGTTGGCGTGTGTGCCGCCTTCATAGGGATCGTTGAACAGCCAGGTGTCGCCCTCTTTCATGCCACCGCGTTGTTCCGCGGCCTTGGCCGCAGCACGCACGGCAAAAGCCATGGCCCCCACAAACACAGGCAAACCTGACTTGCCTTGCACCAGGGTGTCGCCTGTTTGGGCATCGTAGAGCCCGTGGCAGGCATCGTGGGCTTCGGCAATGATGGGATTGAAGGCGCTGCGGTACAGCGTGGCATCCATCTCATCGGCAATTTGCTCCAGGCGTCCGCGCAAGACTGCCAAGGTCACCGGGTCCAGGCTGGCCATGGGGGTGGTTTGATCAGGCATGTGCGCCTCCCTGGCGACGTTGTTTCAGCAAATTCATCAAACCTCCGGCTTGAACCATGTCCAATAAAAAATCAGGGATCGCTTGCGCTGGCAACTGGGTGTGGTCTGCCTGCTCAACCCAGCAGGCATCCGCTTGGGCATGGACCGTGATGCGTTCAGCCTCTTGAATGGTTTCAGCTTGCGGGCAAACCAGCAAAGGCAAACCAAGGTTGAAGGCATTGCGAAAGAAAAGCCCGCCAAACGATGGCGCAATCACCGCTGCAATGCCCAGATGGCGCAAGGCAGACGCTGCTTGCTCGCGCGATGAGCCAATGCCGAAATTCGGACCAGCCACGACCACGTCGCCCGGTTTGACTTGAGACGCAAACTCGGGGCGCAAGCTTTCCAGGCAATGCACGGCGATGATGTCCATGCCATGTTTCATGTAGGCACCAGGCGCCAGCACATCGGTGTCGACGTCAGCGCCCAAGCGCCAGACACGACAATTGGCGAGGATCAGGCCGGTGCTCACAAGACCTCCCGTACATCGGAGATTTGTCCGCGCAAGGCTGAAGCCGCCACAGTCCAGGGCGAGGCCAAGTAGACGTCCACGCTGGCCGGCCCCATGCGCCCCTTGAAGTTGCGTGCCGTGCTGGAAATGACGCGCGCGCCTTCCTCGAAATGGCCGCCGTAACCCGCACAAATGCCACAGGTGTTGGGCAAGACTTGGGCGCCGGCATCGATCAGTGTTTGCAGCGTGCCCTCGTGCGCCGCCTGAGCCTGCTCCCGGGTGCTGGCCGGCGCCACCAGCAAGCGCATGCTGGACGCCACTTTGCGGCCTTTCAAAACTTGGGCCGCCGCGCGCAGGTCTTCCAATTTGGCACCAGTGCACGCCCCCAGATAAGCCACATTCAAGTCCAGTCCCGCGAAGTGGCTGACATCTTGGGTGTTGGCAGGACTGTGAGGTGCTGCGACTTGCGGCGCCAACGCTGCGGCTTCGAACACATGGTCTTCAAGCACAGCGCCCTCGTCGGTGGCCCATTGAGAGATGTCAGGCAAATCGGCAGCCGGAACGCCTTTGCTGCTGAGGTAGGCGAGCGTTGTTTCGTCGGGCGCAATCAGGCCCACTTGGGCGCCCATTTCCGCGCTCATGTTGGACAAGGTCATGCGCTCTTGCATGTTCAGGCCGCGCACGGTGTCTCCGGCAAATTCCACCGCCTGATAGTCACCGCCATTCATGCCAAAGCGGCCAATCATGTGCAGCATCATGTCTTTGGCACAGACCCCAGCAGCCAACGGTCCCTGCCAGGTCATGCGCAGCGTGCGCGGCACCTGAACCCACAACTCGCCGGTCACCACCACGCCCAGCATCTCGGTGGCACCGATGCCAAACATGTAGGTGCCAAAAGCGCCACCGGTGGGTGAATGCGAATCGCCGCCCACACAAAACATGCCGGGTCGCAAAAAGCCTCGCTCGGGCAAGACCACATGGCAAATGCCTTGGGAGTCAATCACGTTGGGCAAGCGCCAGTCTTTGGCGGTGTCGCGCGCAATTTGCACAATGCGCTTGGCGTCGTCGTCCACCGCTGGCACATAGTGGTCCAACACAAGAACGACTTTGCGCGGATCCCAAATGTCAGCGCCCAAGTCCTCCAGCATCGGCCTGAGCCTGCGCGGACCGGAGGAATCGTGGAACATGGCCAGGTCGACCTGGCAGGTCACCACGTCGCCCACGCGCACAGTGTCACGCCCGGCGGCGCGCGCGATCAATTTTTGGGCAAGGGTTTGAGGCCCCATCGATGGCTGCTGCATGGCTTTCACATTCCCAGGTAAGCCCGGCGCAATTCATCGCTGGCCAGCAAATCTGCCGGTAAACCTTCGAAGCGAATCATCCCGTTCTCAAGCACGTAGGCCCGATCGGCAATGTCCAGCGACTGACCCACGTTTTGCTCCACCAGCAGCACGGCCAAACCACGATGGCGCAGTTGGCCAATGAGGTTGAACATTTCCTCGACCAGCAAAGGCGACAGGCCCAAGGAGGGCTCATCCAGGATCAACAGGATCGGCTCGGCCATCAGCCCACGGCCAATGGCCAGCATTTGTTGCTCGCCGCCACTGAGCGTGCCCGCCAGCTGCGCCATGCGTTCTTTGAGCTTGGGGAAAATGCCAAAGACTTGCTCGAGGTTGTCCTGTCTGCGCGCTTTGGCGCGGGTGTAGGCTCCCAACAGCAAATTGTCCAAAATGCTCATGTTGGGGAAAATCTTGCGGCCCTCTGGCACCTGAATCAAGCCGGCTTCCACCACCTTGCGGTAATGCGCCGAGGTGAGTTCCTGGCCATTGAAGACGATCTTTCCCGACTGCACAGGCAACAAGCCACACAAGACTGTGTTCAAGGTGGTCTTGCCTGCGCCATTGCTGCCCAGCAATGCCACGGTCTCGCCACTGCGAACATGCAAGGACACGCCGCGCAAGACTTCAACCGCGCCATAGCCTGCTCGCACGTTGGTGACGTCCAACAACTTGTCAGGACCGCTCATGGCTTGTCTCCATGTTGGGCGCGCAAGCGCGCGGCCGTGCCATGGCCAAGGTAGGCTTCGATGACTTGGGCGTTTTGGGTCACTTGCGAGGGCGAGCCTTCGGCAATCAATTTGCCCTGCGCCAGCACCCAGACATGCTCGGCCAAGTTCATCACGGCTTGCATGACGTGCTCGATCATCAAGACCGTCACGCCTTGCGCCACCAGGTTGCGGACCACGGGAATCATTTCAGCAATTTCTTGGGGGTTCAAACCCGCCAGCACTTCGTCGAGCAGCAACAACTTGGGGCGCGCGGCCAAAGCCCGGGCCATCTCCAGGCGCTTGCGACCTGCCACCGTCAAATCGCTGGCCAGCTTGTCCAACTGCGAGCTCAAGCCGACTTGCAAGGCCACCTCTTCCGCGCGCGCCAAGGCCAGCGCGCGTTGCGGCAAATGCAAATGGGCGCCAACCGCGATGTTCTCTCGAACGGTTTGGGCGGCAAAGGGCTGCACAATTTGAAAGGTGCGCGTCAAGCCCAGGGCGGCATTCAAATGCGGCGCCTGACCGGTGATGTCTTGACCGGCAAACGACACATTCCCCTGGTCGGGACTCAAGAAGCCAGACATCAAGGCAAACAAGGTGGTTTTGCCCGCGCCATTGGGGCCGATCAAGGCCGTGAGGCTGCCTTGGGTCACCGTCAGGCTCACATCCTGCACCGCGCGCAAGCCCCCAAAAGATTTGGAGACGCCCTGCACTTGCAACAAAGCCGTCATGAGCGTCCCCCTGTCCAACGTTGCCAGGCCGCACGGACCGAAACACCGGAACCCGCAATGCCGCGCGGCAAGAACATGACGATCAGTACCAGCACGGCACCGTAAATCACCATGTTGATGCCCGGCAATTGGCCAAACAAGTTGCGGGTCAGGTCAGCCAAGACATGCAAGGCCAGCGCCCCAACGACGGGGCCCCACAAGGTCCCCATGCCGCCGACAATGGCACCCACCAAGGCCTCGACC
>CAINMN010000120.1 GCA_903850735.1 uncultured Burkholderiales bacterium
CACCGAGCCGCAGGTGATGAATTTGAGGGCGCTGCTCATCAGAAATAACCGTCTTTCTTGCGTTTTTCCATGGAGGCTTCCGAGGTCTGGTCGTCCATGCGGGTGGCACCGCGTTCGCTGACCTCGGCGGCCAGGGTCTCGATCACGATGGCCTCAGGCGTGGCGGCATCACTGGCCACCGGGCAGGTGCAGGTGATGTCGCCCACGGTGCGAAAACGCACGTCGCGCGATTCCACGGTTTCGCCTTCTTTGGCGGGGGTGAGTTCGGTCACCGGCACCAGCAGGCCCTTGCGATCGACCACGTCACGCGTGTGGCTGTAGTAAATCGAGGGCAGGGCGATGTTCTCGCGGGCAATGTATTGCCAGACGTCGAGTTCGGTCCAGTTGGAAATGGGAAACACACGGAAGTGCTCGCCCGGGTGAATGCGGGTGTTGAACAGTGTCCACAACTCCGGGCGCTGGGCCTTGGGTTGCCATTGGCCAAAGCTGTCGCGGTGCGAAAAAATACGCTCTTTCGCGCGAGCCTTTTCCTCATCGCGGCGAGCGCCGCCGATCAGTGCATCAAAACGGAATTCTTCGATGGCTTCCAGCAGGGTGACCGATTGGTGCACATTGCGGGACTCGCCTGGGTGTGCCAGCCGCACGGTGCCGCGCGCCATGGAGTCCTCGACGCTGCGCACAATCAATTCGGCACCCAACTCCTTGGCACGCTGGTCGCGAAAGTCGGTGACCTCGGAGAAATTGTGGCCGGTGTCGATCATCAGCAAGGGGTAGGGGATGCGGCCGGCACCGAAGGCTTTCTCGGCGCACTTGAGCATCACCAAGGAATCTTTGCCGCCCGAGAACAGCAGCGTGGGGCGCTCGAAGGCCGCAGCGACTTCACGCAGGATGAAGATGGTTTCTTCTTCCAGGGCGTCCAGATGGGTGTTGCTGAGCTGGTGAACCAGCCCGGGTTCGGCGCGGGCATTCATGCGTGGGCCTCTTTCTTGTTTTCTGTTTTCACATGCAAGCCGCACTCTTTGGCGGTCTCGTCTTCCCACCACCAGCGACCGGCACGGAAGTCTTCCCCTAAGCTGATGGCGCGGGTACAGGGGGCACAGCCAATGCTGGGGAAAAATTCATCGTGCAAGGGGTTGTAGTCCACCTTGTGCGTGGCGATGTAATGCCAGACATCGCCCCAGCTCCAGCTGGCCAGGGGATTGAATTTGGTGAGGCCTTTGCTGGCCTGCTCGCTGGTGTCGACCAACTCAACCGCCGCACGCGCATGGGATTGCTCGCGGCGCAAGCCCGTGATCCAGGCTTTCTGGCCTTGCAGCGCGCGGGCCAGAGGCTCCATTTTGCGAATGTTGCAGCAGGTTTTGCGCAGCGCCATGCTGCGGTAAATGGCGTCCTGGCCCTCTTGACGCACAAAATGAAGGACCTCTGTGTGCTGAGGACGGTAGACCTCGATCGGGGCGCGTGAGGTGGCCTGCGTGCGCTCCAGCAGTGCCAAGGTTTCGTTGTGCAAGGCGCCGGTCTCCAGCACAAACACCGGAACATCCAAGGCCAATGCATTGATCAGATGGGTGATCACCACATCTTCGGCCCCCAGGCTGGAGGCTTGCTTCAGGGGCTGGAACTCGGCTGCAGCTTGCTGCAACAGGGCCTGTGCTTCAGCCACATGGCTTGTGTACGCTGCACTGGGTTGCGCCAGCCGTTCGGTGGCACGCGCGTTGGGTTGGAGCAAGGAAGAGGACATGAGATTTTTCAAGCCGTGCGCGCAAACAAAGGCGCGGCAGTGACGGCATCGCCCTGGTAAAAAGCAGGAAAGTGTTGCAACAGTTTTTCGCCATGGGCCAGGTTTTGATCGGCACGCAACACCGCGCTGGAAAAACCGGAACGCTGCATTTGGGCCAGCTGGTCGATCAGCACATCGCCCGTGGCGCGCAGGTCGCCCTGAAAGCCGCAGCGGCGGCGCAGCATGAAGGCTTGGCTGTAGGCACGGCCATCGGTGAATTTGGGAAAGCTCAGCTCAATGCGCTCCACGCCTTGCAGGGACAGCTTCAAGGGATCGGCGTCATTGGCCAGATGCAGCACCTTGGCTGGGTCAGCGCTGACGGCCGTGGCAGTTAAAAGTTTCATGGTGAGGTTCCTTGGGCTCAGGCCACTTGGCGCGTGATTTGGCGTGCGCTGTTGGCGGCGACCTTGAAGGTCTCAAAGCCCACGCGGTGCAAGGTTTGCTGGAAGGTTTCGCCAGCGGCGCGATGTGCCACATAGGCATCGAGCACAGCTTCCACCACGCCGACCACTTCGGCGGCAGCGAACGAGGGGCCGACCACTTTGCCGGCTTTGGCGTGGCCGCTGAGTTCAGAGCCATCGGCGCCACCCAAGGTGACCTGGTACCACTCCTGGCCGTCCTTGTCGACGCCAAGGATGCCAATGTGGCCGCTGTGATGGTGACCGCAGGAGTTGATACAGCCGCTGATGTGCAGGTCTATTTCGCCGAGGTCGTTCAGCTCGTCCAGGTCTTGGTAGCGTTCCGTGATGGCTGCGGCAATCGGCAGCGAACGTGCATTGGCCAGGGCACAGTAATCGCCGCCGGGGCAAGCAATCATGTCGGTCAGCAAGCGGATGTTGGGTCGTGCCAGGTCCGCTTTGCGGGCTTCACGCCAGAGTTCGGGCAGCTGATCGCAGCGCACCCAGGGCAGCAACAGATTTTGGTCGTGGGTCACGCGCAACTCGCCCGCAGAAAACTTTTCGGCCAACGCGGCGGCTTGGTCCAGTTGGTCGGCGGTGGCGTCGCCAGGGGCTTGGCCCAGGCGTTTGAAAGACAAGGTCACCGCGCGCAGATCGGGGTTTTTGTGGGGGGCGACGTTTTGGTGCAGCCAGCGGCCAAACTCCACATCGTCTTTGGCGGCGGCGCGCAGGATGCGGGCAATCTTTTGCTCGGCATCGCTGCGGTTGCACTCCAGTGCCGGTGGCACAAAGGAAGCTTGGACGCGGGCCAACTCTTGATCGGTGATGGTGTGCGGCGCGCCATCCTGGGTGAGGATGCGTTGGTACTCGGCTTCTACTTCATCGATGTAGCGCTGGCCTTCGGCCTTCACCAAAATTTTGATGCGTGCCTTGTAAATGTTGTCGCGCCGCCCCCAGCGGTTGTAGACGCGCACCACGGCTTCCAGATAGTTGAGGATTTGGTTCCAGTGCAGGAATTCGCGGATCACGCTGGCCGTGATGGGCGTGCGGCCCATGCCGCCGCCTACCAGGACGCGAAAGCCCAGCTCGCCCTCGGCGTTGCGCAACAGGTGCAAACCGACATCGTGCCAAGCGGTGGCGGCGCGGTCTTCCGTGGCGCCAGTGATGGCAATCTTGAACTTGCGTGGCAGGAAGGCGAATTCGGGATGCAACGTGCTCCATTGGCGCATGATTTCGCCAAAGGGGCGCGGGTCCGCCACTTCGTCCACTGCGATGCCTGCGCGCTCATCGCTGGTGATGTTGCGAATGCAATTGCCGCTGGTTTGAATGCCATGCAGGTTCACGCTGGCCAGCAAGTCCATGACATCGGCGCTTTTGTCCAGCGGGATCCAGTTGAACTGCACGTTTTGCCGTGTGGTGAAGTGGGCATAGCCCCAGGTCAGCGCCGGCGCGGCGATGCCACCAATTTTGTCCTGTGTGGCTTGTGCCTTGTCAAACAAGGCTTGGTGGGGTTGGTCGTAGTCGCGCGCAATTTGGGCCAGCACACGGACTTGGGCCGCTGAGATCTCGCCGTAAGGCACCGCCACCCGCAGCATGGGGGCGTAACGCTGAACATACCAGCCGTTTTGCAGGCGCAAGGGCCGGAACTCGTCATCGCTTAGCGTGCCCGCGAGGTTGCGCTCGAGCTGGTCGCGGTATTGTGCGGCGCGCGCGCGCACGAACTGACGGTCGAATTCGGTGTATTGGTACATGCTTAGTCAAAACCAGTTGGCTGCCTGCCCAGGCCAGCAGGACAGAAACAATGTGGGATGGGTCACTCGCTCTGGTGTGAAAGTCACCACATGGATCGAATGTGAACTTTAGGGGGGCTGCTTATAAATCCAAACTATTTTTTAGTTTTAGGCGTATAACTGGAAGGCATATAGCCAGCAAACCTTTGGGTCGACAGGGCCTTGGCATGGCGACGTGTCACCGGGCTGGGGTCGCCGTGGAGTTGACTGGCCAGCACTTCAGCGCAGAGCAAACTCAGGGTCAAGCCCCTCGCGCCCAGGCCGGTGAGCAGGTGTAGCCCGGGCCATTGCACCGGATCGAGAGGGCCCACCACGGGCAGCCGATCCGGGACCGTGCAGCGCACGCCCGCCCATCCCTGCAACACGCCTGAGCCTTCCCATTGGGTTTTCAAGCGCAAGGCCACCTCGGGAAGCAGTTCGGCCAGTCTTTGCAGATTTTCTGCGTGGTCTTCTGAACGTACCTCTGGGCGATTGCTTTGCCGGTCAAAGCTGGAACCGACAAACCAAGCCGGCCCCTGTGCTGTGGGGACGGAACCCACAAAACTGCCATGGCCATTGACCGGGCGCTGGGGCCAGTGGGCCCCCAGGTCGCAAGGGTTCAAGCCCCAAGACACTTGACCACGGATGGCTTGCAGGGGAAGTTCTGCTGGCTGCATACAGGCCTTCAGCAGGGCGTTGGTCGCTGGGCCCATGGCCAAGACCACGTGAGGAAAGCTGCCGAGCGCATCCCCTTTCGCGTTGCAAACCTGCCACCCTGAGCCCCCGTTGGGGATCAATTTTTCAATATCTTGACCACCACACCAGCCAATCAGGGGATGGTCCATCAAGGCATTGACCCATCGGCTGGGTTTGATCCAGCCCGCTTTGTGATGCAACAAAACCTTGTGATCGCCTACCGATGCCGCCGCCACAGTCCAGTCTTGTCGCCATTCGGGAGAACTGGGAGGCAAGCCGCCTTGGCGGGTTTTGCCTGGCAAGCGGTGCTCCTCTACGCCGCACAGGGCCCAGTCTTCACCTTCCTTCAACAGGGCTTGTGCGCGCGCCAGGGTCAGGCGAACGCCAGCGCGGGTCAACTGGGACAACACGGCGTCGTCGGGCGACGTGTGGGGCGCGATCACGCCTACGGGCAAGCCTGAGGCGCCTGCAGCGGGGTGGTCGGCGTTGTCAAAAACGCACACCTGCCAGCCGCGGTCGGCCAAGGCGCGTGCAGTGGCGGCGCCGGCCAGTCCCGCACCGATCACTGCACAGCGCCGCTCGGTTGCCGGGAACGCCTGCGCATGGCGTGGCATCCAATGCGGTTGATAGGTGGCGGTGAGCGCATGGCGTTTGGGGGCCAGGCCCTTGACCTTTTCCACCTGAAAGCCCAGGCGGGTCAGCGTATCTTTGACAGGCCGCGCCACGCACCAGGAAGCCAATCGTGTGCCGTTGGAACAGCATCGCGCGACAGCCTTCAACGTGTCGGGTGACCACATGTCGGGGTTGCGCTCAGGATCGAAGCCATCCAAAAAAACACTGTGGGCTTGCAGTTGCAGTTCTTTGAGCAATTTGGCCGCATCGCCCACGGCCAGCGTCAAGCGCACTTGGTCCTGGTTCAAGCTCAGGGTGTGCAAGCCAGGTACCAGGCCCCACCAGGCCTTGCTGAGGCCCTTGGCCAGCGATTGCAGTTCGGGCCAGGCTGAAACACTGCGCAAGAGATCGCTGGCCTGAACGGGGTCTAACTCCAGCGCGACATAGTGCAGGCGGCGCGGTCGATGGGGATCGTCTCGCCAGGCTTTCCATGTGGCCAGAAAATTCAGGCCCAGGCCGAAGCCTGTTTCCAAAATCGTCCAGCTCGGTGCATCGTGCCAAAGCGGCTTGGGACCCAACAAGCCACAGCCGCTCAGAAACACATGGCGCGACTGCGCCAGGCCCCCCAAGCCGTCGGCCCCGCGACTGCGGTAAATGTCGTTGAAGCGCGAACTGCGTGGGGTGCCATCGTCTTCCCAGACGACGGGACCGCTCATGGCTTTCAGGGGGAGGGCGGGACGAAGCCTTGCGCCGTGTCAGCGCCTTCGCCAAAGAAATGTTTCTCCATTTGGCGCGCCAGGTACTGGCGAGCGCGCAAATCCGCCAGGTTCAAGCGGTTTTCGTTGACCAGCATGGTTTGTTGCTTGAGCCAAGCCGCCCAAGCTTCTTTGCTGACGTTTTCCCAAATGCGTTTGCCCAGTTCCCCAGGGTAGGGAGGGAAGTCCAGACCTTCGGCTTCTTGGCCGAGTTTGATGCATTGGACGGTGCGTGCCATGTCAATTTCCTTCAGATTCAATGGGCGTGACTTTAACAAGCTTTTCAAAGCTTCACAGACGAATGCAAGCGCTCTGTGGGCTTGTCTTCAACTGAGTTTTTTGACCAGCACCTTGCTGGCGCGGTTCCAGTTGTAGGCGCGCTTGCGCTCTTCGGGCAGCCAGTCCAGGTCGGCGGGGACAAAGCCGCGCTTGATGAACCAGTGCATGGTGCGAGTTGTCAGAACAAAAATGCTTTCCAGGCCTTTGCTGCGGGCCCGTTGCTCAATGCGCTTGAGCACTTTTTCGCCATCGCCTTGTCCTTGGGACTGGGGCGAGACGGTCAGTGCGGCCATTTCGCCGGTTTTCTTTTCGGGATAGGCATGCAATGCCGCGCAGGCGAAGATGACGCCGTCGTGCTCAATCACCGTGTATTGCTCCACGTCGCGTTCGATTTCGGTGCGGTCGCGCTTGACCAGGGTGCCATCGTTTTCGAAGGGCTCGATCAGTTGCAGGATGCCACCCACATCCTCGTGCGTGGCTTCGCGCAGACTTTCCAGTTTTTCGTCGACCACCATGGTGCCAATGCCATCGTGCATGTACACCTCGAGCAAGAGGGCGCCATCCACCGCAAACGGCAGGATGTGGCTGCGCTCCACCCCTGATTTGCAGGCTTTCACACAGTGTTGCAGGTAAAACGCGATGTCGGAAGGCTCGTTGGCCATGGGCAGGCTGGCCAGCAATTTTTCGGCGGCATCCAGCGGCAGTTCGGTGTCGATGGGGTTGTCGTCGCTTTCGGGCTCACTTGGGCGGATGCGTATGCCGGGCACTTCGCTCACAAACAGCAGTTTGTCGGCTTGCAAGGCAATGGCCACTGACGTGGCCACTTCTTCCATGTTCAGGTTGAAGGCTTCGCCCGTGGGTGAAAAGCCAAAGGGGGAGAGCAGCACCATGGAACCCGATTGAAGGGTTTGCATGATGCCCGCAATGTCCACTTTTCGGACCAGGCCAGAGTGCTGGAAGTCCACGCCATCCACAATGCCCACGGGTCGGGCAGTGATGAAGTTGCCCGAAATGACGCGCACCGTGGCACCGGCCATGGGCGTGTTGGGCAGGCCTTGGCTGAACGCCGCCTCGATTTCATAACGCAACTGTCCCGCAGCCTCTTGCGCACAGTCCAGGGCCACCTCATCGGTGATGCGCATGCCGTGGGAGTACTGGGGGGTGTGCCCCTTGGCCTTGAGCTGCTCGTTCACCTGAGGGCGAAAACCGTGGACCAACACGACTTTGACGCCCATGCTTTGAATCAGGGCCAAGTCCTGGGCCAGGTTCGGCAGCTTCCCGGCAGCGATCGCTTCACCCGCGATGCCCACGACAAAGGTCTTGCCGCGGTGCATGTGGATGTAGGGGGCCACAGACCGAAACCAGGGGACAAAGGTGAAATTAAAGACTGCAGACATGGAAAGACGAAGCCGGCGGGGATAATTCGGGATTGTCCACCATGTTGCCCCCTGTTTTGACTGACGCCACGCCCCTGAAGATCGAATTTCCCGAAGGCCTGCCTGTTTCGGCCCGCCGTGATGAGCTGATGGCGGCCATTCAGGCCCACCAGGTTGTGATCGTCTGCGGTGAGACGGGCTCGGGCAAGACCACGCAATTGCCCAAGATGGCGCTGGCGCTGGGGCGTGGCCGCTTGAATGCGAAAGCGGGTGAAAAAGGTCGTTTGATCGGCCACACCCAGCCTCGTCGCATTGCCGCCACATCGGTGGCCAAGCGCATTGCCGAAGAGCTGCACACCCCCGTGGGCGAGGTGGTCGGCTACAAGGTTCGCTTCAACGATCGACTCAGCAAGACCGCTTCGGTGAAACTCATGACCGACGGCATTTTGCTGGCCGAGACCCAGAGCGATCCCTTGCTGCAAGCCTATGACACGCTGATCATCGACGAGGCGCACGAGCGCAGCCTGAACATCGACTTCTTGTTGGGCTATTTGCGACAAATCCTGCCCAGGCGGCCCGATTTGAAAATCATCGTGACCTCGGCGACCATCGATGCGGATCGCTTTGCGCAGCACTTTGCATCCGTCAAAGGGCCGGCGCCGGTGCTCACCGTGTCGGGTCGAACCTATCCTGTGGAAGTACGCTGGCGCCCATTCGAGGAAAGCCGTGACCATGGTCTGGAAGACGCCATCGCCGAGGCAGTGGACGAGTTGTGGCGTGACCCGCGTCAGCAGGGTGACATCTTGGTGTTTCTGCCTGGAGAGCGGGAAATTCGTGAGGCCGCAGACCACCTTCGTCATCACCTGGGGCACCAAGCGACGACCCGCGGTGCCGAGGTGCTGCCGCTGTTTGCGCGTTTGTCTCAGGCCGAGCAAGACCGTGTTTTTGAACCGCACCCGGGGCGGCGCATCGTGCTGTCCACCAATGTGGCAGAAACCTCACTGACCGTTCCCGGCATTCGCTATGTCATTGATACCGGCACAGCTCGGGTGAAGCGTTACAGTTTTCGCAGCAAGGTCGAGCAGTTGCTGGTGGAGCCCATCAGCCAGGCCGCGGCCAACCAGCGCTCCGGGCGATGCGGCCGGGTGGCCGATGGCATTTGCATCCGGCTGTATGACGAAAAAGACTTTGCAGGCCGACCGCGTTTCACCGACCCTGAAATTTTGCGCAGCTCGCTGGCCGGCGTGATTTTGCGAATGATGTCCTTGCATTTGGGGGACGTGAGCCAGTTTCCCTTTTTGGAGGCGCCGCGCCCGAAGGCCATCAGTGATGGCTACCAGCTGCTGAACGAATTGGGCGCCGTGAGCGATGACCTGGCCTTGACCCCGATGGGCAAAGAGCTCTCTCGCTTGCCCTTAGACCCCCGCGTGGGCCGCATGATTTTGGAAGCGCGCCATCGGCAAGCCCTGGAAGAGGTGCTCATCATCGCCTCGGCCTTGAGCGTGCAAGATGTGCGCGACCGCCCTTTGGCGCAACAAACCCAGGCCGATCAGGCACATGCCAAGTTCAAGGATGAAAAGAGCGAGTTCAGTGGCTACCTGAGCTTGTGGCGCTGGATCCATGACAGCCGAGGGGGTGCGGACAGCCACCGCTTGTCCAATCGTCAATATGAAACATTGCTGCGCCAGAATTTCATCAACCCGCGCCGCTTGCGGGAATGGCGCGATGTCCACACACAGTTGCACACTGTGGTCGCCGAACATGGCTGGAAACTCAACAGCGAACCGGCCAGCTATGAGCAACTGCATTTGTCGATGCTGGCTGGCTTGCTGGGCAACCTGGGCTACCGCCCCGAAGAGGAAGACGTTTATCTGGGCGCACGGGGCATCAAGTTTTACCGCCACCCCGGTGCACACCTGAAGAAAAAACCGGGGCGCTGGATTGTGTGTGCCGAACTGGTGGAGACCACCCGGCTGTTTGGGCGTGGCATTGCGGCCATTGACCCGACCTGGTTGGAGCAAGTGGGCGGGCACCTGTTGCGCAAGCAGTTGCTGGACCCGCATTGGGAGAAGCGCAAGGCCGAAGTCACCGCCTTGGAGCGTGCCACCTTGTATGGCCTGGTGGTGTACAGCGGTCGCCGCGTGCCCTATGCCCGAGCGGACCTTGCCGGTGCCCGTGAAATTTTCATCCGCGAGGCCTTGGTCGAAGGCGACTGGGACACCCCGCTGAATTTTTTAGCGGCCAACCGCAAGATGGTTCGCCAGGTCCAAGAGCTGGAACACAAATCGCGTCGCCAGGATGTGCTGGTGGACGATGCCCTGATCTACGCTTTTTACGACCAGCAATTGCCGGCCGATGTTTGCACAGGGCCGGGCTTGGAGCGCTGGCACCGGGAAGAAAAAAAGCGGCGCATGGCCAGCGGGGACACCTCGGAGCCTTTGTTGCTCACTCGCGAAGAGTTGATGCGCCATGAGGCCGCGGGCATCACCACCCAAGCCTTTCCCAAAACCCTGCGCTTGGGGGGCATTGATTGCAGTGCCCAGTACCTGCATGAACCTGGCGACCCGCGCGATGGTTTGACTGTGACCGTGCCCCTTTTCGTTCTGAACCAAGTCAGCGAAGAGCGGGCTGAGTGGCTGGTGCCGGGCATGCTCAAGGACAAGATACAGGCCTTGCTGAAAAGCTTGCCCCAAAAGCCGCGTGCCCGCTTGGTGCCCTTGCCTGAAACCGCGCTCAAGATGGCCGAGGCCTTGTCTGCGCCGGAAATGTTTGGCGGTGGTTCCTTGGTCGACGCCCTGATTCGCCAGGTGAAATCGCACACCCAGCTCGACATGAAACGTGCTGACTTCAAACACGACATGGTGGCGGCACATTTGTTCATGAACTTCAGGGTGGTGGACGAGCATGGGCGCCAATTGGGGCAAGGTCGCAACCTGGGGGGACTCAAGGCCGAGTGGGGCTCGCAAGCCCGCGGTGCCTTCCAAGCCTTGGCTGGGCTCAAAGCGCGACCGACCCCGACGGCCAGCGACGATGTGGCGCCCCCCGTCGCTCAGATGGATGCCGCGCCATCACCCTCAAAGCCCAGCAGTTCAACGGCCAGCGCTTTGACCGCAGATGCCAAATACACCCAATGGTCATTTGGCGAGTTGCCCGAGCTGCTGGAAATACGAAAAGGGGGGCAGACCCTGATTGGCTTCCCCGCCTTGGTGGATGCCGAAGATGCGGTTCGCATTGAAGTCTTTGACGAGCCCGAGGTGGCTGCGGCACGGCACCGTCTGGGTTTGTGCCGCTTGTTTTCCCTGCAGTTGCGCGATGCATTGAAGTACCTGGAAAAAAACATCCCGGAATTGCAAAGCATGAGCATGGCCTACATGCAGTTGGGCGGCACACGCGACGAGCTGATCCGTCAAATCGTGGATGCCGCTTTGGAGCGTGCATTTCTGATGGCTCCCTTGCCCTGCAACGAAGCCGATTTCAAGCGACGTGTGGAGGAGGGCCGCGGCCGATTGAATCTGATCGCCCAGGAAGTGGCGCGCTTGTCAGGGGTGATCTTGACCGAGTACGCCAGCGTGGCCCGCAAGCTCAAAGACACCAAGAACCAGCCGGAGGTGGTGGCGGACATCACCCAGCAACTCCAACGTTTGCTCGGTAAACGATTTGTGACAGACACGCCCGCCAGCCAGATTCAGCATGTGCCCCGCTACCTCAAGGGCATGGTGATGCGCCTGGACAAGCTGCGCTCAGATCCTGCGCGCGATGCCACCCGGCTTGCAGAGTTCAAACCCATGGAGCAACGCTATTGGCGTTTGATGGCGGAGCGCAAGGGCGTCCAGGATGAGCGCACGCGTGAGTTTCGGTGGTTGCTGGAGGAGTTGCGCATCAGCCTGTTTGCGCAAGAGCTGCGCACGCCGCAGCCCGTCAGCGTGAAGCGTTTGGAAAAAGCCTGGGCCCTGATCAACCAATGAGCGAGCAAGCTGTCAGAAGCTTCAGAGCTCGTAGTTCTCCGTTCGACCTTCCAAAGCCTTGGTGATCAGGTTGCGGTCCAGCCGCTCGCTGAGCATGCCCGCAAAATCGAGCACAAAGTTGCGCAAATAGCTGCCGCGTTTGAAGGCCACGCGGGCCATGTTTTTGCCAAACAGGGTGCCGCCTGGGCGCACCACCAGGTCGGTGTCGGTTGCGTCTCGCACGGCCATTTCGGCCACAATGCCTACGCCCATGCCCAGACGCACATAGGTTTTGATCACATCGGAGTCGATTGCCTCCAGCGCAATGCGCGTCGTCAAATGCTTTTGGGCAAAGGCCGTGTCGATGCGGGTGCGACCGGTGAACGACGGGTGGTAGGTGACCAAGGGCCATTGCGCCAAGTCTTCCAGGGTGATGCGTGATTGCTGCGTCAGCGGATGGTCGATGGGCAAGACCAACACGTGCTGCCATTCATAACAGGGCAGGGTGATCAGGTCGGGATAGTTGGACAGCGATTCGGTGGCAATGCCAATTTCAGCGGTTTCATCCAGGACCATGCGAGCCACCTGATCGGGCGCGCCCTGGTGCAAGCTGACATTGACTTTGGGATAGGCCTTGCGCAGGCTGGCCACAGGAACGGGCAACACATAACGCGCTTGGGTGTGGGTGGTGGCGATGGACAAGGTGCCGCTGTCCTGGGTGCTGAACTGGTCGCCAATGCGCCTGAGGTTGTTGATCTCCCGCAGGATGACCTCGATGCTCTTGAGCACATGTTGTCCCGGCTCGGTGATGCGTTTGAGGCGTTTGCCGTGGCGGGCAAAGATTTCAATGCCCAATTCCTCTTCCAGCTCAATGATGGCTTTGGAGACGCCAGGTTGGGACGTGTGCAGCGCCTTGGCGGCTTCGGTCAGGTTGAGGTTGCGGCGTGCGGCCTCTTGGACAAATCTGAATTGGTGAAGATTCATAACCAAATAGATATAAAGAATGGCGTCATTATGCCAAACTCAAGTCTATTCAGTTCACTTCTCCCAGGGCCAAGTCGCTCATCAAGGCAATCAATGCAGGATGCTCGCCAACGGAAGGCAGCACCTCGATTTTCAATGCTGGATGACTTTGGCGCA
Organism: uncultured Burkholderiales bacterium; assembly: GCA_903850735.1. GTDB lineage: Bacteria > Pseudomonadota > Gammaproteobacteria > Burkholderiales > Burkholderiaceae_C > Limnohabitans. The sequence goes on from CAINMN010000120.1 coordinate 12,747, forward strand.
ACTCGGCAATGAGCAGAGGCAGGTCTTCGCGCGCATGTTTGCCGATGCCCAGAAACATCGGCAGGATGCGCAACGATGTGCAACCCCTTTGAATCAAGCCCTCCACGCAAGAGGGCAAATCGGGCATTGTCAATTCCAGATAGGCACACTCCACCTGGGTGAGCGGTGAGCGTGTTCGGATGCGCTCGGCCACCGCCTGAATCGGGCGGTGCCACAAAGGGTCACGGGATCCGTGGGCAAACAAAACAATGGCTTGCATCAACGCCTCAAAACCAGCCACCCAAAGGCGACCAGTGATAAAAATGTGTAAATCAGCCCTGGCGCTGCAGCGGCCAGCCAAGGCGCCCATTGTTGCAGGTTGCCCACGTAGCCAAACACGTTGTTGAGCAAAAAGAAACTGATGCCGATCAGCACGCCAATGAACACAAAGGTGGCGATGCTCCCACTGCGGAAATGCAGGTAGGCAAAAGGCAGCGCCAGCACCATCATGACCAGGCAGCTGATGGGGTAAAACACTTTTTTCCAGAACTCAATTTCATAACGTTGCGCGGACTGGGCGTTTTGTTCCAGGTGGCGGATGTACTGGAAAAGGTCCAGGGTTTTCATGCGGTCAGGCTTGAGCAGGGCCACAGACACCATTTCTGCGCTGATGCCCGTGGGCCAGCGCAGGCTGGGCATTTGCAGGCGTTTGACGGCGTCGCGCTCGCGGCCTGAGTGTTGAAACTCATCGCGTTGAACCTGAGACAAAAGCCAGGCCTCGTTGTCTTGTGAAAAGGTGCCGGATTCGGCCTGGGTCAAGGAAAGCAACAGGCCCGCGCGATCGAATTCATAAATGCGAACACCTTGCATGTCGCCCTCGGGTGTCAGGGCCAGCACATTGACAGCGTGCTGGGTGTAAGCCTGCCGTTCTTTCAGCCAGGCACCGGTTTGTCCCACCGTGATTTGCCCCAGATAGCGAGACTTCAGCAACTGCGCTTGGCGATCACAGAAGGGCGAAAGGTAATCGCCCACGGCGAAGGTCAGGAGCACAAAGGCCAGGCCCAGCCAAAGCAAGTGTCGCAAGGCCATGAAGGGCCCCAGGCCACTGGTGCGCAAGATGGTGAATTCTGAACTTTGGGCCATCCGTGCCATGACAAAGATGGTGCCAATCAACACCGCGATGGGCAGCAATTCGTAAACATGGCTGGGAATCATCAAGGTGACATAGGACAGGGCATGGGTCACTTGGTAGCCCCCGCGGGCGCCTTTGCCCACCCACTGCAACTCGTCAATCAAATCAAAGAAAAAAAACAGCCCTAAAAAGCCAAGGGCCACAAAGCCGACGGCGGAGAAAACTTCGCCGTAAATCAGGCGACGAAGCGTTTTCATGTCGGCGCACTTTCAATGCGACCTTGGCCGCGTTTGCGCAAGGGCCAGACCCAGCGCAGGTCATGGTGCCTCACCAGCAACAAGCCCAGGCTGATGGTCAGGGCGCCACCATGCAAGCTCAGCATCAAGCCGCCGAAACTCGCGCGCCCACTGGCAATCCAGTTTTGGCCCAGGTTGATGAGGTTGTAGTAAACGATGAAAGTAAACAGCGCCAGCAGCATGTGGCCGCCACGCGCCCCCCTGGGATTGATGCGGGCCATGGCCAAGGCCATGATGATCAAATTGAAGGCTGCCAAGCCCAGCCCCAAGCGCCAAGCCAATTCCGCCAAGTTCTGCCGGCTGGGGTTTTGCACCAAGACCCAGGAGTGGGTGGCTTTGGCGCTGAAGGGAAGGGCATCCAGTGGTTGGGTGCTGATCAGCGTGCCATATTCTTTGAATTCGCTCAATTTCAGCACATCACTGTCTTTGGATTGGTCCAGCCGTTGCCCCGCAGAGAGCATCAGGAAGCGGTCGTTCTCACGCTCTTTGATCTGACCATTGCGCGCGGTGGTCACCGTTCGGCCGTCTTTGTCTTGCGAGGCAATGAAGACATTCTTGCCCTGTTTGTCGCTGGCAACGTCCTTTTCAATGAAGAAAACGCGCTGGCCATTGGCGGACTCCTGAAACTGGCCGGGCGCGACGCGCTCGAGGTCGCCGCGTTTCTCAAATCTGTCTTTCAGTTCCTGGGTTTGCTGGTGTGTCCATGGCCAGACCACCAGTGCAAGCAAAAAAATCAGCAGCAAGAGCGGCCAGGAAAAGCGCAGCAAGGGGCCCAAAAAGCTCAGCAAGCCATTGCCGCTCGAAAGCCAAATGACCATTTCGCTGTCCCGGTACATGCGCGACAGCGTGCCAACCGTGGCGATGAAGACGCTCATGGTGAGGATGGTCGGCAGGTGCCCCAACACGGTGTAACCCAGCACCAGGCTGACTTCCGAAGGGTTGACGCTCCCGCGCGAGGCCTGGCCCAACGTCCGGATCAGCATCATGGTCATCACGATGGTGACGAGCACCACCAGGGTCGCGCCAAAACTGCGAACCAGGTCCTGTCGGAGGGAAGAATGGAATAACATTGCTGGGAACCAAAACCTGAATTATGAACTTCCAACTCAAACCCCTGACACTGGCCCAGGCCTCCAGCTTCAAAACCGATGCTCTGGTGGTCTTGGTCCCCTCGACCTTGCCCCGAGACAGCTCGGCTTTGGGCACCCTGATCGCCCAGGCGGTTCGCTGCGGCGACCTGGATCTGGCCAAGCCGGCGAAAATGCTCTCCATGTGGCGCGTCCCCGGCATTGTGGCATCCCGGCTCGTGCTGGTGACCTTGGGCGAGGGACAACCCAAGCATTGGCGACAGGCTGTCACGGCGGCCATGGGAGCCCTCAAGAGCGCGCAAGCAAAAGACCTGGCCCTGGTGTTGCCTTCTTCGCCCACAGAGCAGGTTTGCGCTTTGGCGCAGGCGATTGCGGACGCCAGCTATGTTTACACCGCCACCAAGCCCAGTGCGGAGGCGGCCAAGCTGAAAAATGTGACGCTGGGTGTGCCTGACGTGAAGTCAGCCCAGGGTGCTTTGGCACAGGCCAAAGCGCGGGTGGCAGGCATCACGCTGGCGCGCGAGTGGGGCAACCGCCCCGCCAACCACGCCACGCCTGATCACTTGGCCAAGGTGGCACAGTCCCTGACGCGCTTGGGGCCCATTCAGTGTCAGGTCCTGGGGCCCAAAGAAGTCAAACGCCTGGGCATGGGCTCTTTTGAAGCCGTGGCGCAGGGCGCTGAAACCTCGTTGCGCTTCATTGTTTTGCGCTACCAAGGTGCTGCCGCGAGTGTGGCCCCGACGGTCTTGGTGGGCAAGGGCATCACCTTTGACACGGGCGGCATCTCCCTGAAACCCGGCGCGGGCATGGACGAAATGAAGTTTGACATGTGTGGCGCCGCCAGTGTGCTGGGAATCTTCCGCGCCTTGGCCGATTTGCGCCCTGCAGTCAACGTTGTCGGCCTGATCCCCGCCTGCGAAAACATGCCCGACGGCCGCGCCTTGAAGCCAGGTGATGTGGTGACCAGCATGAGCGGGCAGACGATTGAAGTCTTGAACACCGACGCCGAGGGCCGTCTCATTTTGTGCGACGCCTTGACCTATGCCGAGCGCTTCAAGCCTGCCGCAGTGATTGACATCGCCACCTTGACCGGCGCTTGCGTGATTGCCTTGGGCAGCGTGCGCAGCGGCATGTTTGCCACCCAGGACGACTTGGCCCAAGCCTTGATGCATGCCGGTGAGCAATCCCTCGATTTGTGCTGGCGCATGCCGCTGGACGACGAATATGCCGAAGGCCTGAAGTCCAATTTTGCCGACGTGGCCAATGTGGGCGATCGATCAGCAGGCGCTGTCACGGCCGCGAAATTCTTACAACGCTTTGCCGGCAAATTTCCCTGGGCACACCTGGACATCGCTGGCACGGCCTGGAAGAGCGGGGGCGCCAAGGGTGCCACCGGCCGGCCTGTGGGCTTGCTGCTCAGTTACCTCTTAAGCCTGCAAGCGTCCGCCACGCCCGCCAAGAAATCCGTGGCACGTCGCGCCAAGGCATGACCGAAGTCGCTTTTCATTTCAACGCGCCCGACAAACTGGGCTACGCCTGCCGCCTGTTGCGCAAGGCCTTCAACGCCCAAGCGAAGGTGGTGGTGCTGGCCAATGCCAACGATTTGGCCACATTGGATGCGCAGTTGTGGACCTTCTCCGCTTTGGAGTTCATTCCGCACTGTCACGCGCAGGCGCAAGCCGAATTGCTGCAGGCATCCCCCATTGTGTTGACCTCTTCTTTAGAGAATTCTGCTGAGTTGCCACACCATCAAGTGCTGGTGAATTTGGACGTGGACTTGCCCATCGGCTTTGAAAAATTTGAGCGGGTGGTGGAAGTGGTGACGCTGGACGACGCGGAGCGACAGCAGGCCAGGCGGCGCTGGAAACACTACGCCGACAGGGGATATCCCATTGTCCGGCATGATCTTGCTTTGAAGGAATCCGCATGACATCCGCAGCGCGTGTGCCACCGCATGTGCCCACTTTGACCGAAGTGGTGTCCTGGTCCGACAAGGCCACACCGACTGCTTGGAGCGGCCCCGAGGCATTGACGCCCGATTTGGCTCGGGAAGTCGAGGCCCGTGTGTTGCACCAAATTCAGCAAATGTTGCCTTCTTTGGTGGCTCAGGCATTGAAAGAGTCTGTGCAAAATGCCGCTCCCAAGGCGGCAGACAATTGACTACACTTCGGTTTTTTAACCCCTCTCAGGAGTACTGCATGAACATGAAAAAGACACTGGTTGCCAGCCTTGCTTGGGTGGCCTGCGCTGCTTTTGCGCAGGACATGGTCGTCAAGATCGGCCATGTGGGCCCCATCAGCGGCGCCATCGCCCATCTGGGCAAAGACAATGAATATGGCGCCCGCCTGGCCGTGGAAGATCTGAACGCCAAAGGCGTGACGATTGGTGGCAAAAAGGTCAAATTTGAGTTGATCGCCGAAGACGATGCTGCCGACCCCAAACAAGGCACGGCGGTGGCGCAAAAACTCGTGGACCAGAAGGTCAGCGGTGTGGTGGGGCACCTGAACTCCGGCACGACCATTCCGGCCTCCAAAATTTACAGCGATGCGGGCATTCCCCAGATTTCGCCCTCGGCCACCAATCCCAAGTACACCCGCCAAGGCTACAAAACGGCCTTCCGAGTGGTGGCCGATGACGTGCACTTGGGCGGCACCCTGGGACGCTACGCCATCAAGGAACTGCAAGGCAAAGCCATTGCGGTGATTGACGATCGCACAGCTTACGGTCAAGGCGTGGCCGATGAATTTGAAAAAGCAGTCAAGGCTGGCGGTGGCAAGGTGGTGGGGCGCGAGTTCACCAACGACAAGGCCACTGATTTCATGCCCATCCTGACCACCCTCAAAGGCAAGAAGCCCGATGTGATCTTCTTTGGCGGCATGGACGCCGTGGCCGGCCCCATGCTCAAGCAGATGAAGTCACTGGGCATCCAAGCCAAGTTTGTGGGTGGCGACGGCATTTGCACCACTGAGATGGCCAAGTTGGCGGGCGATGCTTTGGGCAACGGCCAAGTGGTGTGCGCTGAAGCCGGTGGCGTGGAGGGCGCTCAGAAGAAAAGCATGGACGAATTCAATGCCCGCTTCAAGAAGCGCTTCAATGAAGATGTGAAGCTGTATTCGCCCTATGTTTACGACGCGCTGAATGTGATGGTCGACGCCATGGTCAAGAGCAATTCGGCCGACCCGGCCAAGTACTTGCCCACCCTGGCCAAAACCACGGGCTACAAAGGCGTGACAGGCACCATCAGCTTTGATGAAAAGGGCGATGTGAAAAACGGCGCCCTGACCCTGTTCACCTTCAAGGACGGCAAGCGCGACCAAATCGCCGTTGTCCGATAAGCTAAAAGTCGATGCTTGGAAATAAAAAATGCCCCGTGAGGGGCATTTTTGTTGGCGTTTGGCGGAGAGGGCGGGATTCGAACCCGCGGTGGGCTATTAACCCACACACGCTTTCCAGGCGTGCGACTTAAACCGCTCATCCACCTCTCCGAAGTCTGTCATTGTAACAAAGCATGAAGGGGGTACACTTCGCCTTCCTTTTTTTATTCCTGCCCCAGCCGGAGTGCGCGCATGAAATTTCGCTTTCCCATTGTCATCATCGATGAGGACTTCCGCTCCGAGAACACCTCGGGCTTGGGCATTCGTGCTTTGGCGCAGGCCATTGAGGGCGAGGGCTATGAGGTCATGGGGGTCACCAGCTACGGCGACCTGAGCCAGTTCGCACAGGAGCAGTCGCGTGCCAGCGCCTTCATCTTGTCGATCGACGACGAAGAGTTCACGCCTGGCCCGGACCTGGACCCGGCCGTGCTCAGCTTGCGCACCTTTATTGAAGAGGTTCGCTTCAAAAACGCCGATGTGCCGATTTACATCTATGGCGAGACCAAGACTTCCCGCCATTTGCCCAACGACATCTTGCGCGAGTTGCACGGCTTCATTCACATGTTTGAAGACACGCCGGAGTTTGTGGCTCGCCACATCATTCGCGAAGCCAAGACCTATCTGGAAGGCTTGCAGCCGCCGTTCTTCAAGGCTTTGCTGGATTACGCCGAAGACGGTTCTTATTCATGGCATTGCCCGGGTCACTCTGGTGGCGTGGCCTTTTTGAAAAGCCCAGTGGGGCAAATGTTCCATCAGTTCTTTGGCGAAAACATGTTGCGTGCCGACGTCTGCAATGCGGTGGACGAGTTGGGACAACTGTTGGACCACACCGGACCGGTGGCAGCCTCTGAGCGCAACGCCGCGCGTATTTTCAATGCCGACCATTGCTTCTTTGTGACCAATGGCACCAGCACCAGCAACAAGATGGTGTGGCACCACACGGTGGCGCCGGGCGATGTGGTCGTGGTCGACCGCAACTGCC
>CAINMN010000121.1 GCA_903850735.1 uncultured Burkholderiales bacterium
ACCTTCTTCCTTGATCAGCCGCTCGGCCTCGCGGGCGCCCATCTTGCCCTTGTGCGGGTCGATGCTGGCGAACGCGATCATCATGTCGCTGTTCTTGCGTGCCGCCTCGGCGATTTCCTCGTTGGGAATGCGGCGGCGCCCCAGCTGGGATTCGCTGTCCACCGTGAACATGACCAAGCCAATCTTGCGCTCGCGGTAATACGCCACGGTTTCATCAATGGTGGGGCGACGGTTGGAGCCAAAAAATTTGTCGGCCGCACGGTCGTACTCTTCGCCGTAGTTGTCAAACGGGTTCCAGCAACTGACTTCGGCATGGGTGTGTATGTCAATTGCCACAAGATTCTGATAGTCCAAGAGAAGCTCCTTCTTGCCAAGTTCGCCGATAATAACCCTTGGAGGCTGCGTACCGATCGCAGCCGTTTTTCATTGGGACCCTCGCATGAAATCACTGCTCACACCGCTTGCCAGCTTGCCTCAGGATCACGCCCAAGCCACCTTGGTCGGCCGCATTTGGGTGCCCGGTCGTGGGCCGGTCCTGGTTCGCGCCCACGCCGATCGCCTGGACGATTTGTCGGGCCTGGCCATGACGATGAGCGACCTGCTCGACCTGCCCCAACCGGCACAGGCTGTGCGCCAGCATGCCGCCCCCCGTTTGGCCGACACGACCGCGGTGTTGGCCAACTCATCGCCCGATGACCGTGAGCCCGCCACCCCCTGGCTGTTGGCGCCCTGCGACCTGCAGGCCTTGAAAGCGGCAGGCGTGACCTTTGTGGCCAGCATGCTCGAGCGTGTCATCGAAGAGCAAGCCCGTGGCGACGCCAGCCGTGCCGAGTCGGTGCGCAAAGCCGTGGTGGCCATCATTGGCGACAACCTGAGCCTGGTGAAACCGGGCTCGCCGCAGGCCGCCCAGCTCAAGCAAGTGTTGCTGGACCAGGGCATGTGGTCGCAGTACCTCGAAGTGGGCATTGGCCCTGACGCAGAAATTTTCACCAAATCGCAACCCATGAGTGCCGTGGGCTCGGGCGCCGAAGTTGGCATCCATCCGGGCAGCGAATGGAACAACCCCGAGCCCGAAATCGTGCTGGCGGTGAACAGCCGTGGGGAAACCGTGGGCGCCACCTTGGGCAATGACGTCAATTTGCGCGACTTCGAAGGTCGCAGCGCTTTGCTCTTGGGCAAAGCCAAGGACAACAATGGCTCCTGTGCCATCGGCCCCTTCATTCGCCTCTTCGATGAACACTTTGGCATTCAAAACGTGCGCCAATGCGATCTGACCATGAAAGTCACGGGACCGGAAGGCTATGTCTTGGAAGGCGCGAGCTCGCTGTCCAAAATCAGCCGCGACCCCCTGGACCTGGTGTCCCAGGCCATTGGCCCCAACCACCAGTACCCTGACGGCCTCATGCTGTTTTTGGGCACCATGTTTGCGCCCACCCAAGACCGCCCCATGCCCGGCAAGCCGGCTGGCCAAGGCTTCACCCACCGCGTGGGCGATGTCGTGGCCGTGACCACCCCCACCCTGGGCACCTTGGTCAACCGGGTTCAGACCAGCGACCGGGTCGCTCCGTGGACCTACGGGGTGCGCGCGCTGCTGCAAGACCTGGCCCGCCAGCAAAAAGCCTGAAAAACTTCCCACTTTTTTTCAAACCCCTCTCTTGAAAAGGGGCTTGGCGACCTCAGCTTCGCTGAAACCTTTCATTTTTGACGATTTTCAACATGGCAGACACACCCTCTCCCGACCAGAATCCGGCCCAGAGCCCGGCAGGCACAACGCCCGAACACCCAGCCAACGAAGCCCCTGCGGATGTCGCATCTGCGCCCGTCGATCCCCTGACGCAAGCCCTGGCGGACGCGGCCATCCTGCAAGCCAAGGTTGCCGAACTGCAAGACCAGTACCTGCGGGGCCAGGCCGAAGTGCTCAATGCCCGCCGTCGCGCCGACGAAGAGGTGTCCAAGGCGCGCAAGTTTGCGGTGGAATCCTTTGCCGACAGCATGCTGCCAGTGGTGGACAGCCTGGAAGCCGGCCTCTTGATCCAAGAAGCCACGCCCCAACAAATTCGCGAAGGCGCAGAAGCCACGCTGCGCCAGCTCAAAAGCGCGCTCGAGCGCAACAAGGTGATTGCCATCGACCCGGCGGCAGGCACCAAATTCGATCCGCACCAGCACCAGGCCATCAGCGTGGTGCCGGCCGAGCAGGAAGCCAACACCGTGGTCACCGTGCTGCAAAAAGGCTACCTGATTGCCGAACGCGTGCTGCGCCCTGCCCTGGTGACGGTCGCCGCACCCAAATAAACATTGAAACGCCCCTGGCGCTTGAAAACCCTGGCGGCGTCCCTACTTCTGAATCATCAACTTTTGAACCTGGCAGCTTTTTGAAACGCTGCCGCACTGGAGAACAACATGGGAAGAATCATCGGCATTGACCTGGGCACCACCAACTCGTGCGTGGCCATCATGGAAGGCAACAACACCAAGGTCATCGAAAACAGCGAAGGCGCCCGCACCACGCCTTCCATCATCGCCTACCA
>CAINMN010000122.1 GCA_903850735.1 uncultured Burkholderiales bacterium
AAATGGTGCTGCCCATCGATGCGCGCGTGCCCGATCCCGACAAGGAAAAAGACGCCACCAAGCGTGGCGCCATTGAGCGCGCGCTCACCAACATGGGCCTGGAGCCTGGCAAGCCCATCAACGACATTCACATCGACAAGGTGTTCATCGGCTCTTGCACCAACAGCCGCATCGAAGACATGCGTGAAGCCGCCGCCGTGGTGAAAAAGCTGGGTCAAAAAGTGGCACGCAACGTCAAAGTGGCCATGGTCGTGCCAGGTTCCGGCCTGGTCAAAGAACAGGCCGAGCGCGAAGGCCTGCATGAAATTTTCAAAGCCGCTGGCTTTGAGTGGCGCGAGCCGGGTTGCTCCATGTGCCTGGCCATGAATGCCGACCGCCTGGAGCCTGGCGAGCGCTGCGCCTCCACCAGCAACCGCAACTTCGAAGGGCGCCAAGGCGCCGGTGGCCGCACCCACCTGGTCAGCCCGGCGATGGCCGCTGCCGCCGCCATTCATGGCCACTTCGTCGACGTCCGTCAATTTGCCTGAGCCCAGAGGTCACAGCATGCAAAAATTCACGCTTCACAAAGGCCTGGTCGCGCCCATGGACCGCGAGAACGTCGACACCGACGCCATCATCCCCAAGCAATTCCTGAAGTCGATCCGCAAGACCGGCTTTGGCCCCAACCTGTTTGACGAGTGGCGCTACCTCGACCCCGGCTTTCCCGGGCAAGACCTGGCCAGCCGCAAGCCCAACCCCGACTTTGTGCTGAACCAGTCGCGCTACCAAGGCGCGTCCATCCTGTTGGCACGCAAAAATTTTGGCTGCGGCTCTTCGCGCGAGCACGCGCCCTGGGCGATCGACCAATTTGGCTTCCGCGCCATTCTGGCGCCCAGCTTTGCCGACATCTTTTTCAACAACTGTTTCAAAAACGGCTTGCTGCCCATCGTTTTGCCCGAAAGCACCATTGCGAAACTGTTCGATGAAGTGGCGGCCTTTCCGGGCTACGAGCTCACCATCGACCTGGCGCGCCAAGTGGTGGTTCGCCCGCAAGGCGAAGAAATTCCCTTCGAGGTGCAAGCCTTCCGCAAGTACTGCTTGCTCAATGGCTTTGACGACATCGGCCTGACCTTGCGCCACGCCGACAAAATCCGCGCCTACGAAGCCCAACGCCTGGCCACCAAGCCCTGGCTGGCCCACACCGCCTGACCCTCACACTTACCCCGCACAACATCATGAAAATTGCAGTTCTTCCCGGCGATGGCATCGGCACCGAAATCGTGGCGGAAGCCGTCAAGGTGCTGAAGGTTCTGAACCTGCCCCTGGAGATGGAAACCGCCCTGGTGGGTGGCGCCGCCTTTGACGCGCATGGCCACCCGCTGCCCGAGTCCACCTTGAAGCTGGCCATGGCCTCGGACGCCGTGCTGTTCGGCGCCGTGGGCGACTGGAAATACGACACCCTGGACCGCCCCTTGCGTCCTGAGCAAGCCATTTTGGGCCTGCGCAAGAACATGGGCCTGTTCGCCAACTTCCGCCCCGCCATTTGCTACGAGCAACTGACCCATGCCTCCAGCCTCAAGCCCGAATTGGTGGCTGGCCTGGACATCCTGATCATTCGCGAACTCACCGGCGACATTTACTTTGGCCAACCGCGCGGCCGCCGTGTGGCCCCCGATGGCCATTTCCCCGGCGCCGAAGAGGCCTTCGACACCATGCGCTACAGCCGCCCGGAAATCGAGCGCATTGCCCATGTGGCCTTCCAGGCCGCTCAAAAACGCAACAAGCGCGTGACCAGCGTCGACAAAGCCAACGTGCTGGAAACCTTCCAGCTTTGGAAAGATGTGGTCACCGAAGTGGGCAAACAATACCCCGACGTGGCGCTGGACCACATGTACGTGGACAACGCCGCCATGCAACTGGTCAAAGAGCCCAAGAAGTTTGACGTGGTGGTGACCGGCAACATGTTTGGCGACATTCTGTCGGACGAAGCCTCCATGCTGACCGGCTCCATTGGCATGCTGCCCTCGGCCTCGCTGAACGTGAAAAACCAGGGCTTGTACGAGCCCAGCCATGGCAGCGCACCCGACATTGCCGGTAAGAATCTTGCAAACCCGCTGGCTACAATACTGTCTGCTGCCATGATGCTCCGTTTTTCACTCAACCAAGACCAGGCCGCCGTCCACATTGAGTCGGCCGTCAAGGCGGTTTTGGCCAGTGGCTTGCGCACGGCAGACATCTATTCGGAAGGCACCACCAAGGTGGGGACCCGCGAGATGGGTGATGCGGTTGTGGCCGCACTCACCAAACAGATTACCAAGGGCTAACTTCCCCAGGTTCGTCATGCCCTGCCGGCTCGACGAGCCGGGAAACAAGAATTGAAAGGGCATAGCGATGAAAAAAATTGGCAACGTGGTCGGCCTGGTGGGCTGGCGCGGCATGGTCGGTTCGGTTCTGTTGGACCGCATGCAAGCAGAAGGCGACTTTGGCTTGATTGAGCCGGTGTTCTTCTCCACCTCCAACGCCGGCGGCAAAGCCCCGGCGCTGGCCAAAAACGAAACCACCCTGAAAGACGCCAACGACATCGATGCGCTCAAAAAGTGCGACATCGTCCTGACCTGCCAAGGCGGCGACTACACCAAAGAGGTCTACCCCAAGCTGCGCGCCGCCGGTTGGCAAGGCCACTGGATTGACGCGGCATCGGCTTTGCGCATGGCCGACGACGCCGTCATCATTCTGGACCCCGTCAACCGCCACGTCATTGACCAGTCGCTCGCCAAGGGCGGCAAAAACTGGATTGGTGGCAACTGCACCGTCAGCCTGATGCTGATGGGCATGGGCGGCCTGTTCCAGAACGACCTGGTCGAATGGGTCAGCGCCATGACCTACCAGGCCGCCTCGGGCGCTGGCGCGCAAAACATGCGCGAGCTGCTGCAACAAATGGGCGCGCTGCACGACGCTGTCAAAGCCGAGCTGGCCGACCCCGCCTCGGCCATTCTGGACATCGACCGCAAAGTTTCCGCCACCATGCGCGATGCGGCCTTCCCCACCAAAAACTTCCGCAACACCGCCCTGGCCGGCAGCCTGATCCCCTGGATCGACGTGCCCGTGGAGCACGGCCAAAGCAAGGAAGAATGGAAAGGCGGCGCCGAGTGCAACAAGATTTTGGGCCGCCCCGCTTTCCGCAGCGCCGGCAGCATTCCCATCGATGGCTTGTGCGTGCGCATTGGCGCCATGCGCTGCCACTCGCAAGGCCTGACCGTGAAGCTGCGCAAGGATGTGCCGCTGTCTGACATCGAGTCGATTCTGGCCAATGCCAATGACTGGGTCAAAGTGGTGCCCAACCAGCGCGAGATCAGCGAACGCGAGCTCACGCCGGCTGCCGTCACCGGCACCCTCACCGTGCCCGTCGGCCGCCTGCACAAGCTGGCCATGGGTGACGAGTACCTGGGCGCCTTCACTGTCGGCGACCAGCTGCTGTGGGGCGCTGCCGAGCCGCTGCGCCGCATGTTGCGCATTCTGCTGCAAGCCTGAAACCCCTGATGCGCACTTTCGCCCCAGTCTCTCTCGTGCTGCGTCCCCTGGTGGCGGCGGCGGCCTTGTGCCTGGCCACGCCATCCCAGGCGCTGAACCTGGGGCAGCCCGTGGTGCAATCGCAGCCCGGCGAACCCTTGCGGGTTGAGATCCCGCTGCAGAAGATCAGCGCCACCGAAGCCACCGAGCTGCAAGCCAAGGAAGCCGATGCCGAGGCTTACAAGGCCGCCCGCATCGAACGCGATGCCAGCCTGGAAGGCTTGTCGCTCGAGCTGCAAGACCGCGCAGGCCAAAGGGTGCTGGTGCTCAAGGGCCAGGCACCCACCAAAGCCGGCTTTGTCGATTTGCTGCTCGAGTTGCGATGGGCATCGGGGCGCATGGTGCGCGATGTGGGCTTGCTGCTGGGCGCGAGCGAAGGCAAGCAGCGCAATCCCCTGCCATCGCATTTGCGTGTACAACCAGGTGACACGGCTGGCCAACTGGCGCAGAACCACAAAGACGACAGCGTTGCGCTCGACCAAATGTTGCTGGCCTTGCTGCGCAGCAACCCGGACGCCTTCATTGACAACAACGTCAACCGCCTGAAGGCGGGCGCCATCCTCCAGCTGCCCGACGCCGCCATGGCCAAGGAGGTGGACCGTGTTGAAGCCCGCCAGGCCCTGCAATTGCAGGCCGAGGAATTCGCCACCTACCGCAACGCATTGGCTGAGCGTTTGCCCACCGCGCCCATTGCGGACAATGCGCAAACGGCCAGCGGCAAAGTTCAATCCAGCGATGCGCCCAAGCCGGCCGCCGAGCAAGACAAGCTGACCCTGGCCAAGCCCAGCGAGGGTGAAGACCGCATTGCCCTGCAACGCGAGGCCCAGGAAACAGCCCAGCGCGCGCAGGAAATGGCGCGCAACATCAACGAGCTCAGCAAGCTCGTGGAGGCCTCGGGTCAATCTGGCGTGCCCGTGCCGCCACCCGCGACAGCGGTGCAACAGCTGGCCAGTCACCCGCTCACCCCCGTAGCCGCTGGCAGCTTGTTGGCATTGCTGACCCTGCTGGCCCTGTGGCGTTTGCGCCGTCCAAGCCCTGCCCCGCAAGCCTTGAAAGTGGACTTCGACCTGGAGCTGCCCCCTCTGGGTCCCTTGCCCGAGGAAGCCCCCTCCAATTCAGCGCCCGCAACACCATCGGCGCAGCCTGCGTCGCCTGCCCCCCCATCGTTGGCGCCCTCTGCGGCCAAACCATCCGCCACCCGCCCCGCCGAGTTCAAGCTGGAAGACATTTCGCTGGACCTCAGCAGCCCCGAAGACGAGGCTTTGCAAATTCGTTTTGAGTTGGCGCAAGAACTCTGGCGTCTGGGCCAGGAAAACACCAGCCGCACCCTGGTGCAAGAGGTGGCCGAGCAAGCCACGGGCGCCTTGCAGTTGCAAGCGCAACGCTGGTTGGCGGAGCGGGCTTAAGCCATGCGGCTGGCCCTGGGCCTGAGTTACAACGGTCAAGCCTATGACGGCTGGCAAAGCCAGCCCTCCGGACGCACCGTGCAAGACCAGCTGGAAGCGGCCCTGCAATCCTTTGCCTGCACCCGTTTGCCAACCCTTTGCGCGGGGCGCACCGATGCGGGTGTTCACGGCTTGATGCAGGTGGTGCATTTCGACACCGACTTGAACCGCGACCTGTTTTCCTGGGTGCGCGGCACCAACAGCTTTCTGCCCGCCGACATCGCGGTGCAATGGGCTCGTGAGGTGCCCGACAGCTTTCACGCCCGCGCCAGCGCCCAACGCCGGCGTTACGCCTATGTCTTGCTGGAGTCTGCGGTGCGCCCCAGCGTGGAGGCGGGGCGGGTCGGCTGGGTGTTCAAGCCCCTGAATCTGACCGCCATGCAGGCGGCGTCCCAACACCTTTTGGGCGAGCACGATTTCACCTCTTTTCGAGCATCGGCCTGCCAAGCGCTGTCGCCTGTCAAAACCCTGCACCGCATTGACATCACCCGCCGCAGTGCCAGCCCTGACAGCGCCTACTGGCGCTTCGACTTTGAGGGCAGTGCCTTTCTGCACCACATGATTCGCAACATCATGGGCAGCTTGCTGCAGGTAGGGCACGGTCAGCATTCGCCGGACTGGATGGCCGAGGTGTTGGCGGCCCGAAGCCGGGACGCGGCCTCCCCCACGTTTTCGCCCGATGGCCTGTATTTCCTGGGTCCACGCTACGAAGCGCACTGGGGCCTGCCTGAGCGCACAGCTGCGTATGATTGGCTGCCATGAGCTCCGCCACCTTCACCCCCATCAAAGTCTGCGGCCTGACCCGCGAGCAAGACGTGGACGCAGCGGTCCAGGCGGGCGTGCAAGCCATTGGCTTTGTGCTTTACCCGCCCAGCCCACGCCATGTCAGCGCAGCGCGTGCCGCCGAGTTGGCGCAACGCCTGCCGGCCTTTGTCACGCCGGTGCTGCTGTTCGTGAACGAGACGCCTGAAGCCATCGCCCAGGCCTGTGCGCAGGTGCCCGGGGCCTGGCTGCAATTTCATGGCGATGAGACGCCCGCGCAATGCCAGGCCATCGCCCAAGGCTTGGGGCGGCGCTGGCTGCGCGCAGCGCGTATCCCCTTGGACACACAGACGCCGTTCGACCTCGTAAAATACGCGCAAGATTACAAAGACGCCCAAGCCTTGCTGCTCGATGCCCACATCGAGGGTTATGGCGGCGGCGGCAAGGCATTCAATTGGTCACAGCTTCCTCCAAACGTCAACGCTCACCTCGTTTTGTCTGGTGGACTCACACCTGCAAACGTGGCCGATGGCATTCGCTCGCTGCGCGGACGCGGGCGATCGCTGGCGGTTGACGTCAGCTCGGGCGTCGAGTCCGCCAAAGGCATCAAGGATGCTGCACTGATCCGCGACTTTGTGCGCGCCGTGCGAAGCACCGAAGCCTGACCCACCGGGCCCCCAGCCCGCCCTTCTTTTTTTCTGAACACCGATCGTGCCCTCGTGGCCAGGAGAGTTCCATGTTTGCCTACCAACAACCCGACCTGCGCGGCCACTTCGGCCCTTATGGCGGCAGTTTCGTCAGCGAAACCCTGACGCATGCCATCAATGAGTTGCGCGAAGCCTATGCCAAGTACCAACACGACCCCGAGTTCCTGGCCGAGTTCCGCTACGAGCTGGCCCACTTTGTAGGGCGCCCCTCCCCCCTGTACCACGCGGCGCGCATGAGCCGCGAAATGGGCGGCGCGCAGATCTACCTCAAGCGCGAAGACCTGAACCACACCGGCGCGCACAAGGTCAACAACACCATTGGCCAGGCCATGTTGGCCAAACGCATGGGCAAGCCCCGCGTGATCGCCGAAACCGGTGCCGGCCAGCACGGCGTGGCCACCGCCACCATCTGCGCACGCTATGGCCTGGAGTGCGTGGTCTACATGGGCAGCGAAGACGTCAAACGCCAAAGCCCCAATGTCTACCGCATGAAGCTTCTGGGCGCCACCGTGGTGCCCGTGGAAAGCGGCAGCCGCACCCTGAAAGACGCCTTGAACGAGGCCCTGCGCG
>CAINMN010000123.1 GCA_903850735.1 uncultured Burkholderiales bacterium
CGAGGTCGAGCCCAGAATCAAGGGGCGGGGCAGGGTGGCAGAAACTTGGGTCATGTGCCAATTCTCTTACACTGCAGGCATGAAACACGCATGGGACCCGGCCAACCTGGACATTCGCGCTTTTGCGCGGGCGGGTGGTCAACTCGATGGGCAGACACCTTTGTCGGCCCTGCCTCGCCTGGCCGAAGAGCAGCCGGTGGGCGATGGCGCCTTGGCGAATGCGCCAGTCACCTGGTCCTTGCAGGGCGAAACGCGCGATGTGCGTGGCGGCGCCCATCAAATTTGGCTGCACCTGAAGGCGCAGGGCCACGCGGCCCTGATGTGTCAGCGCTGCCTGTCCCCCATGGTGGAGGCGCTGTCGGTCGACCGAGCGTTTCGCTTCGTGGCCGACGAGGCCACCGCCATGGCCGAGGACGACGAGGCCGAAGAAGATTTGCTGGTGCTGGGGCCTGCTTTCGATGCCCTGGCCCTGATCGAAGACGAACTGCTGATGGCCTTGCCCCTGGTGCCGCGCCATCCGGTGTGCCCGCAGCCCCTGTCGGGCCCCGAGGGCTTGGCCGAGCCGCCGCCCGAGCTCGCCCGCCCCAATCCGTTTGCGGTCTTGAGCGGCCTGAAACTCGACAAATCCTGAAACCCAGAGTTGGGCTATAATCATGGGCTTGCCGTTGCGCCGACATGGTGTTGTGCGCTCGCCCCTTTTTCAAACCTTACCGTCCAGGAGCCAATCATGGCTGTCCAGCAAAATAAAAAATCGCCCTCCAAGCGCGGCATGCACCGCTCACACAACGCCCTGAATGTGCCGGGCATTGCCGTGGAACCCACCACCGGTGAAACCCATCTGCGCCACCACATCAGCCCCAACGGCTTTTACCGTGGCCGCAAGGTGCTCAAGACCAAGTCTGAAGCCTGATTGGTTCACCTGCCCAAAGGCCCGTCGCTCACCCTGTGGCGCGGGCCTTTTGTCATGATGCGTCTGGTTGTTTCGGGTTGCCCCTGCTTTCCCTCTGATGGAGGCCCATGATCACTTTGTCTGTTGATGTGATGGGTGGTGACCATGGCCCCAGCGTCACGCTGGCGGCCTGCCGGCAATTTCTCGCAACCCATGCCGATGCCCGCGTCTTGCTGGTCGGCTTGCCCGAAGCGTTTGCGGGCTGGTCCCATCGCCGCGCAGAGGTGGTGCATGTGACCGAAGTGGTCACCATGGACGACCCGGTCGAAGTGGCCTTGCGCCGCAAAAAAGACTCCTCCATGCGCCGCGCCATCGAGCTCGTCAAAGACGGCCAAGCCCAAGCAGCGGTATCTGCTGGTAACACGGGCGCTTTGATGGCCATCGCACGCTATGTTCTGAAAACCCTGGACGGCATTGACCGCCCGGCCATCGCCGGTCAGATGCCCAATGTCAAAGGCGGCGGCACCACCATGCTCGACCTTGGCGCCAATGTGGACTGCTCGCCCGAGCATTTGCTGCAGTTCGCGGTCATGGGTTCGGCCCTGGTGTCGGTGCTGCATGGCATCGACAACCCCACGGTGGGCCTGCTGAACGTGGGTGAAGAAGTCATCAAAGGCAACGAAGTCATCAAAAAAACCGCCGAATTGTTGCGAACAGCATCCAAAAACGGCGATCTCAATTTTTATGGCAATGTCGAAGGCAACGACATTTTCAAAGGCACGACCGACATCGTGGTCTGTGACGGCTTTGTCGGCAATGTGGCGCTGAAAGCCAGCGAGGGCCTGGCCACCATGGTCAGTACTTTGCTGAAAGATGGCTTTTCTCGCAACATCTTCACAAAAATCGCGGCCATTTGCGCTTATTCCGTTCTAAGTGGCTTCAAGCACCGGGTCGACCACCGGCGCCACAACGGCGCAGCCCTGTTGGGCTTGCGCGGCCTGGTGTTCAAAAGTCACGGTTCTGCCGACGCCCTGGCCTTCGAAACCGCCCTCAACCGGGCGTATGATGCGGCACACCACAACTTGCTCGACCGTGTGCGTGCCCGCATCGACCATGCCGCTCCTTTTTTGGCGGCCGGCCTGACAGAAGCCACACCGTCCTGAGCCCTTGCTTGATGACACGCTACTCCCGCATCACTGGAACCGGCAGCTACCTGCCCCCGCGCCGACTCACCAACGCCGACCTGGTGGCTGAACTGGCCCAGCGCGGCGTCGAATCTTCCGACGAATGGATTGTGGAGCGCACCGGCATCCGGGCCCGCCACTTCGCCGACGCCCACATGGGCAGCAGCGACCTGGCCTTCGAAGCCTGCAAACAGGCCCTCGAAGCGGCAGGCATCGGCCCGCAAGACATCGACCTGGTCATCGTGGCCACCTCCACGCCCGACATGGTGTTCCCCTCCACCGCCTGCATTCTTCAGCACAAGCTCTCGCAGCTGAACGAGGCGGCGGCGGGCATTGCCGGCGCTCCCGCTTTTGATGTGCAAGCCGTGTGCAGTGGCTTCATTTACGCCCTGACCGTTGCCGACGCCATGATTCGCGCCGGCAACGCTCGACGCGCCCTGGTGGTTGGCGCCGAGGTGTTCTCGCGCATTCTGGATTTCAACGACCGCACCACCTGCGTGCTGTTTGGCGACGGCGCCGGTGCGGTGGTGCTCGAGGCCTCGGACACCCCGGGCATTCTGGCCACCGACTTGCACGCCGATGGCAAGCATGTGGGCATTTTGTGCGTGCCCGGCCATGTCAACGGCGGCCAAATCATGGGCGACCCGGTGCTGAAAATGGATGGCCAGGCGGTCTTCAAAC
>CAINMN010000124.1 GCA_903850735.1 uncultured Burkholderiales bacterium
CCGCTGCCGGCGGGCTACGAGCTGATCCAGGTGCAGATGGGGCTGATGGCCTTCACCGCCATGCCGCTGCTTTCGCGCACCAACGAGCACATTGCCCTGGGTCTGTTCGACCACCTCTTCCAAGGCTGGGTGGCGCGGCTGCAACGCTGCGCAGTGCACCTGTTCAGTGCGGCAGGCATGGCCTTCATCGCTTGGCGCATCTGGA
The DNA here is from genome assembly GCA_903850735.1 of uncultured Burkholderiales bacterium. GTDB lineage: Bacteria > Pseudomonadota > Gammaproteobacteria > Burkholderiales > Burkholderiaceae_C > Limnohabitans. Next base: position 206 of record CAINMN010000124.1, read on the forward strand.
TTTACGCTGCACAGCTGGGCGGCATGGACGAGCGCACCCCGGTGTTGAGCTTTCCCCTGGCGCCGCTGGGCCATTTCATGGCGCTGATGGCCGGCCTCGGCGCCGTGCTGCTGGTGTTTCTTGCCTTTCAGGCGATCCGGCAGAAGCAGGCCACATGACCAGCGCCGCCATCGCCTTCTTCGTTCTTTTCACCTTGCTGTTTCTGGGCGCGCCGATTGCCTTTGGCCTGCTCTTCGTGGGTTTTGCGGGCTTTGCCTTCATGCAAGGCCTGCCGGCAGCCCTGGCCATGGTCGGCCAAGTGGCCTTCACCACCGTGCTCAATGAAGAGCTCTCGGTGATTCCGCTGTTCGTTCTGATGGGCGGGTTCATTGCGGTCTCGCGGTTGTCAGACGATTTGTTCAACGCGGCCAATGCCTTCATCGGCCACCTGCGTGGCGGTCTGGCCATGTCCACCGTGGTGGCCTGCGCGGGCTTTGCAGCAGTCTGCGGTTCGAGCTTTGCCACGGCCGCGACCATGTCCAAGGTGGCACTGCCGCCCATGCGCCGCTTTGGCTATTCGGACCGGTTGGCCGCCGGTGCGATTGCCTCGGGGGCCACGCTGGGCATCATGATCCCGCCCTCGGTACCGCTCCTGATTTATGGCTTCATGACCCGCACCGACGTGGGCAAGCTCTTCATCGCGGGCGTGCTGCCTGGCCTGCTGGGCTGCATGCTCTACATGGGCGCCGTGACCTGGACCACGTGGCGCCGGCCGGAGGAAGGCCCGCCGGGAGCTCGCTCAGATACGCGCGAGCGTCTGGCGGCGCTCAACCGAATCTGGGGGGTGCTGGGCCTGTTTGTATTCATCATCGGTGGAATCTATGCCGGCATCTTCACGCCCACCGAAGCCGCGGGCGTGGGTGCATTTGCGGGCTTTGTGTTCGCGCTGGTCCGTCGGGCTCTGACCTGGCAGAACCTGCGGGAGGTGTTGCTGGACTCTGCCAAAACCACGGCCACCATCTTCGTGCTGCTGATCGGCGCGCTGGTGTTTTCCAACTACGTGGACATGGCTGGCGTACCCCGGGCCCTGGGCGAATGGCTGGGCGGCGCGGCCCATTCGCCGGTGGTGGTGATCCTCTTCATCATTTTGATTTACCTGATTCTTGGCTGCTTTCTGGACTCCATGAGCATGCTGTTTCTGACCGTGCCGGTGTTCTACCCCATCGTCTCAGCGCTGGGCTACGACTTGGTGTGGTTCGGCATCCTGGTGGTCACGCTGGTGGAGATTGCGTTGATCACCCCGCCAGTGGGGCTCAATGTGTTTGTGTTGCACCAGGTGCAGCCGGACATCTCCACACGCACCATCTTTCGTGGCGTGATGCCATTTGTGTCGGCCGATGTGATAAGGGTTGCGCTGCTGGTGGCCTTTCCAGTGATTGCGCTGTGGCTTCCCGGCTTGATGGGCTGAGTCGACCCTGAAACAAACCTCTGGCCATGGGACAGTTCAAAAAAACCGAGGTCTACGACGCCATTCTGCGTTCGGCCAAGGACCTGTTCTCAGAAAGAGGATACTTCCACACCAGCTTGCCGCTGATCGCGGCCGGCGCCGGCATCTCCACGGCCAACGTCTACGTCTATTTCAAATCCAAAGTCGAAATCCTCTACGAGATATACGACCCCTGGCTGCGCGCGCGCCTGGCGCAGTTGGCCGCCGAGGCGCAGGAAATCGACGACCCGCTGGAGCGGCTCAAGCATTTGCTGCGCAGCTTCTGGCGCGACATTCCGCGCGAGGAAGGCGGCTTCGCCAACAACATCATCCAAGCCATTTCCGGCCTGGGCAACGAGCAGGGTTATCGACCCACACTGCTGCGCTGGATGAAGGCCAAGATACAGGCCCTGGTGCTCGACTGCCTGCCGCCCGAGCGCCGGGCGATGTTCGAGGGCACGCAGCTTGGCCATTTCATGGTCATGGCTTTCGACGGGTTCATCGTTTACCACCACCTGGAGCCACGCCGCCCACTGGATGAGCGCACTCTGGACGCGCTGTGCCGCACGCTCATGGGCCTGCCAGGACCGACCCCGCCCAAATCAGCCAAGCCAGCCAAACGTGGCAGCGCCAAGAACACCACAACGCTTGCCCGAAAGCGCTGAGCTCAATCACGCTCCTTCGGATTTAGCGCGGCCCACAAGCGGGCCGGCGTGTAAGGCATGTCCAAATGGGTGATACCGCGCGGCCGCAGCGCATCTCTCACCGCGCTGTAGAGCGCCGGCAGCGAACCGGTGCAGCCCGCTTCTCCCGCGCCCTTGGCACCGACCAGGTTCAAGGCTGTGGGCAGCTCAACCAACTCTGAGCGCAACGCCGGCATGCAACCCAGACGCGGCATGGCGTAGTCCATGAAGGAGCCGGTGAGCAGCTGACCTTGTGCGTCGTAGCAGGCCATCTCGCTAAAGACTTGGCCCCAGCCCTGCACCACCCCGCCCTGTAACTGGCCATGTACCAACTGCGGCGAAACCACGCGTCCCACATCGTCAACTGCCACATAGTCCAGCATCTGTGTCACACCGGTCTGCGGATCGATTTCCAATTCCACCGCATGGCAGCCG
>CAINMN010000125.1 GCA_903850735.1 uncultured Burkholderiales bacterium
ATCACTTCCCTTCTGACTGATGTGAAAACATCAACTGTTGGCCTTGTCATGGGCCATAGCCGCTTGATCACCAACGGATTGGCAGACAACCAGCCTGTCTACCGCGATGGCGTTTGTGTGATTCATAACGGCATTGTGGTGAACCATGATGTTTTGTGGTCACAGGTGGGCAAAGTTCGCTATCAGGAAATTGACACCGAAATCATTGCGGCTATTGCGTCTGATCACCTTGAGCAAGGTGGTGCGGTGGATGGCATCGCTGCAAAGGTACTTGACTTGTGTGAAGGCATTGTTGCTTGCGCCTTGGCGCTGCCCAAACTGGGTAAGCTGTGCTTGTTTTCAAACAACGGCAGCTTGTATCACGGCACCATAGATGGTGATCATTACTTCGCTTCAGAGCGCTTTCCACTGACGCGGCTTGCTTGCGTGGCAGTGACACAAGTACGTGCAGACGGTTTGGTGCTAGACATTCCAGCCATTAACGCTGAGCTCACCATTCATGAACATGCCCAACGCACCACCAATCTGATCCCTAGCTTGGGCACACACAAGGCCGAAGAGGCGATGTTGGAATACAAGCGTTACACAGGGCGACGTTGTACCCGTTGCATCTTACCCGAGACGATGTCCTACATCCACTTTGACGAGGCTGGTGTCTGCAACTATTGCCACAACTACAAACTTCGCAACCTTCCCAAGCCTGTTGAACAACTGTTCAATTTGATGGAGCCGTTTCGGCGCAAGCATGGCAACGATTGCATAGTCCCTTTTTCTGGTGGGCGCGACAGTTGCTATGGTTTGCACCTGATTGCTAAAGAGCTGAAGATGAAACCCATCACTTACACATATGACTGGGGAATGGTGACGGATTTGGGCCGCCGAAACATCAGCCGCATGTGTGCTCATATGGGCATAGAAAACATCATTGTGGCTGACGACATTGAGCTCAAGCGCCGGAACATTGCAAAGAACTTGCATGCATGGCTCAAGTCGCCGCACTTGGGCATGGTGAGCATCTTAACTGCGGGAGATAAACACTTTTTCCGGCATATTGAAACTGTAAAGCAGCAAACTGGTATTTCGCTTAATTTGTGGGGCATCAATCCGCTAGAAGTGACGCACTTCAAGGCGGGTTACTTGGGGGTACCCCCCGACTTTGAGGAAGATAAGGTTTATTCAAGTGGCGCGATGAAACAACTGCGCTACCAGTGGCTGCGTTTTAATGCTATGACGCAGAGCCCAAGCTACTTCAACAGTTCGCTTTGGGACACCTTGTCGGGCGAGTATTACCGCAGCTTCAACAAGAGGACGGACTACCACCATATTTTTGATTACTGGCGCTGGGACGAAAAGGACATTTACGACACGCTGATCAATCAGTACGGCTGGGAAAAAGCCCCAGACACCAACACAACTTGGCGCATTGGCGATGGCACTGCCGCAATTTACAACTACATCTATTACACCGTGGCGGGCTTCAGCGAACATGACACATTCCGTAGCAATCAGATCCGCGAGGGCGAAATGACCCGTGAAGAAGCTCTGGTGCTGGTGGAAGATGAGAACCGCCCACGCTATCCTAATATCAAGTGGTACCTGGATGCAATTGGCATGAACTTTGACAAGGTGATTCCAGTGATCAACGCGATCCCAAAACTTTACAAATATTGAGCCACGGATGAGCACGAGCATTTGGTATGTGTCGAAATACGTTGTGCCACTGGGTACCGGGTCAGCGGGTTCTCGTGGCTATTTGTTGATGAAAGAGCTGGCCCAGATGGGTCACAAGGTGACCATCATCACATCCGACTCCAACCATTTGGCGGCCCAACCGCGTTTAGAGACCGCTTACTTTTATCAGCAAGTTGATGGCATGCAGCTTTGCTGGGTGCGTATCAATAAATATTCGATGGCGAAGTCTTTGCGACGAGTCTG
>CAINMN010000126.1 GCA_903850735.1 uncultured Burkholderiales bacterium
GAGCACCGCAGCCAGCACCGCGAGTGAGAACTCCCACTGAAAGAACGCAAAAAAGCCCAGGATGATGATGACGTCATGCAAGTTGGCAATGATGGCGGCCACCGCGTATTTCCACTCAAAGCGAAAGGCCAGGTAAATCATGATGCCCACCACCACAAAGGCCAGGGCTTTGAGGCCATCGGCGGCCAACTCATCGCCGACTTGCGGGCCGACAAATTCCGTGCGCCGTAGCTCGGCGCTGGCATCCGCCTCTTTGAGCGCCGCCAGCACTTTGTCGCTTTGCTGGGCCGAACTCACGCCCTTGACCGCGGGCATGCGAATGAGCACATCGCGTGCCGTGCCAAAGTTTTGCACTTGCACATCGTTGTAGCCCAAAGCAGCAATGCGCTCGCGCGCCTGGTTCAGGTCGGCCGGCTGGCTGTAGCTGACCTCCATCAAGGTGCCGCCGGTGAATTCCACCGACAGGTGCAAGCCGCGGCTGAACAAGAAAAAGACAGCGGCAATGAAGGTGATGAAAGACACCGTGTTGAACACCAGGGCATGGCGCATGAACGGAATGTCGCGACGGATTTTGAAGAATTCCATGCTCGTGTTCCTTATTCGTCTTTCGCCAGGGCCGTGCCCGGGGCGCGCCACACCGTGCCAATGGACACGCTTTTGAGTTTCTTTTGACGGCCATACCAGAGGTTGACCAAGCCGCGCGAGAAGAACACCGCCGAGAACATGCTGGTCAAAATGCCCAGGCAATGCACCACGGCGAAGCCTCGCACCGGGCCGGAACCAAAGGCCAGCAAGGCCAGTCCGGCAATCAGGGTGGTGACGTTGGAGTCCAGAATCGTGGCCCAGGCGCGGTCATAGCCCGCATGGATAGCGGCTTGCGGCGACACACCATTGCGCAGCTCTTCGCGCACCCGCTCGTTGATCAGCACGTTGGCGTCGATGGCCATGCCCAGCACCAGGGCCATGGCGGCCATGCCGGGCAAGGTCAGCGTGGCCTGCAGCATGGACAGCACGGCCACCAGCAGCAACAGGTTCACGGCCAGCGCCACGCTGGAGAACACGCCAAACAGCATGTAGTAAAAACACATGAAGGCGGCCACGGCCAGGAAGCCCCAGGTCACGCTGTTGAAGCCTTTGGCAATGTTTTCCGCGCCCAGGCTGGGGCCGATGGTGCGCTCTTCGATGATCTCCATCGGCGCTGCAAGGGAGCCCGCGCGCAGCAGCAAGGCCACGTCGTTGGCTTCCACGGTGGTCATGCGGCCAGAAATTTGCACTCGGCCGCCGCCAATTTCGCTGCGAATCACCGGCGCCGTGACCACTTCGCCTTTGCCTTTTTCAAACAACAGAATGGCCATGCGCTTGCCCACGTTGTCGCGGGTGATGTCGCGGAAAATGCGGGCGCATTTGGCGTCCAGCGTCAGGTGCACAGCGGCTTCCTGGGTCTGGTTGTCAAAGCCGGGTTGTGCATCGGTGAGGTTCTCGCCTGTGAGGATGACCTGTTTTTTCACCACCACCGCCTGGCCACTGCGCTCCAGATAGCGTTCGGTGCCAAAGGGCACCATGCCATTGCTGAGCTCGGCCGCGCGGGCTTCGCTGCTCTCGTCCACCATGCGGATTTCCAGGGTCGCTGTGCGCCCCAAAATGTCTTTGGCTTTGGCGGTGTCTTGCACGCCGGGCAGTTGCACCACGATGCGGTCCAGGCCCTGCTGCTGGATCACCGGCTCGGCCACGCCCAGCTCGTTGATGCGGTTGTGCAAGGTGGTGATGTTTTGTTTCAGCGCCTGGTCTTGCACGCGGCGGCCAGCCTCGGGCTTGAGTGTGGCGGTCAATTTGAAGTCACTGCCTTCGGCCGCCTCGGTGGTTTGCAGGTCGGCAAACTGGTCTTGGATCAGGCGCTTGGCGGCTTCCAGGGTGCTGGTGTCGCGAAAGCGAATTTCAATGCTCTGCCCGTTGCGGCTGATGCCGCCGTGGCGCAAATTCTTTTCGCGCATGCTGGTGCGGATGTCGCCCGACAACGATTCGGCTTTCTTGGTCAGCGCGGCAGGCATGTCCACTTGCAGCATGAAGTGCACGCCACCGCGCAGATCCAGGCCCAGGTACATGGGGGCGGCATTCAAGGCGCTGAGCCACTGGGGCGAGCGCGACAACAAGTTGAGCGCCACCACATACGCGGCGTCATTGGCATCGGGAACCAGCGCCCGCTGGATGGCATCCTTGGCCTTGATCTGGCTTTCGGTGCTGTCAAAACGGACTTTGAGTGAGCCTTGCTCAAGCGCCAAGGCCGACGCTGTGAGGCCGGCGCTCTTCAAGGCCTCTTCCACTTTGGCCTGCACGCTGGCATCGACCTTGATGGCCGGCTTGCCCGCCGAGACTTGAACCGCAGGGGCCTCGCCAAAGAAATTGGGCAGCGTGTACAAGCTGCCCACCCACAAGGCGATCACGATGATCGCGTATTTCCAAACCGGGTAACGATTCATGGCGCGTCCAGCAATGCGCGTCAGACGTCGGGGCTTCCCGACGCCGATGCTTACTTCAGGGTGCCCTTGGGCAGAACTTGAACCACAGCGCTGCGCTGCAGTTGGACTTCCACGCCTGCGGCGATTTCCACGCCCAGGTGGCTGTCGCCCAGCTTGGTCACTTTGCCCAGCAGGCCGCCAGCGGTGGCGATCTCGTCGCCTTTGGCCAGGGCGTCAATCATGGCGCGGTGTTCCTTTTGGCGCTTCATCTGGGGGCGGATCATGACGAAATACAGCACCACGAACATCAGCACCAAGGGCAGCATGCTCATGAGGGACGAGGCCATGTCGCCGCCGGCAGCAGCAGCGGGAGCGGTTTGGGCAAAAGCGGATGAAATGAACACAAAATTCTCCTGTGAGTCAGGTCCCGTCAGCCAACCCGCCAACAGGGCGGTGCAGGACTTGGGACAATCCGGCATTGTATTCGGGGCGCTCTGGCCTATCATTTGGGCTTGAGCAAACCTGCTGCCCTTGGGGACTCTGTGTCGACACATTCTCATTCACATGACCACGCCCACGACCCTGCGCACTCTCATTTGAGTGAGATGGATGTCCGGGTTCGCGCATTGCAAACCTTGTTGACCGACAAAGGCTATGTCGACCCTGCGGCCTTGGACCGCATCATTGAAACCTATGAAACAGAAGTGGGTCCTCACAATGGCGCCAAGGTTGTGGCACGGGCCTGGTCAGAGCCCGCCTACCGGGAGTGGCTGCTGCGGGATGCGACCGCCGCCATCGCCGACATGGGCTACAGCGGCCGCCAGGGCGAGCACATGGTGGTGGTGCCCAACACCGAGACCGTTCACAACATGGTGGTGTGCACCCTGTGCAGTTGCTACCCCTGGCCGGTGCTGGGCTTGCCGCCGGTCTGGTACAAAAGCGCGCCTTACCGCAGCAAGGCGGTGATGGACCCGCGTGGGGTGCTGTCCGATTTTGGCGTCAGCGTGCCGGCGGACGTCACCTTCAGGGTGTGGGACTCGACCGCGGAAATACGCTATCTGGTCTTGCCCCTGCGGCCTTCAGGCACGGAAGGCTGGACACAAGAACAACTCGCCGAGCTGGTCACCCGCGACAGCATGATTGGCACCGGCTTGCCCCTGCGCGCGCAAGATGTGGCGGTGACGGCATGAACGGCGTCCATGACATGGGGGGCATGCAAGGCTACGGGCCGGTTCAGCCCGAGCCTCACGAGCCCGTGTTTCATGCCCCCTGGGAGCGTCAGGCCCTGGCGCTGACCGTGGCCATGGGGGCCACAGGCCAGTGGAATATTGACCAGGCGCGCAGCGCGCGCGAGTCCTTACCGCCCCTGCGTTATTTGCAGAACAGCTATTACCAAATCTGGCTGGATGCCCTGGAAAACATGATGGTGGCGCGCGGCTTGGCCTCTCATGAGGAATTCATCTCGGGGCAGATGACGCAACCCGGCGCGCCCGCGGTCAAGCCATTGCCCCTTGCGAAGGTGGATGCGGCGCTGGCCCAAGGCACCTCGGCCGAGCGACCCGTGCGCCAGCCGGCCCGCTTTGTCGAAGGCCAGCGTGTGCGTGCACACAACCAGCACCCCATGGGCCACACCCGCTTGCCGCGCTATGTTCGCGACCATGTGGGCACGGTGGTGAAAGTCCATGGCGTGCACGTCCTGCCCGACCGCCATGCGGCCGCCGTGCAGGGCGTTGACAGCAACGAAGGCGAGTGGCTGTATGCCGTGGTGTTTGACGCGCGCGAACTCTGGGGGCCGGCCGCGGACCCGCAGGTGCAAGTCAGCGTAGACGCCTGGGAAAGTTACTTGGCGCCCCTGGAGACGCCCGCATGAGCGACCCACGCGCTACGCTCGCTGAAATTGCAGCGCACTGCCGCGAGGGCTTGCCCTTGCCCACCCAGGAAAGCGATGCGCCGGTGTTTTCCGAACCGTGGCAAGCGCAAGCCTTTGCCATGACGGTGCACTTGCACGCGCAAGGCTTGTTCACTTGGCCCGAGTGGGCGGCTGCCCTGACAGCCCAAATCAAGGGCGCGGCCGTGGACGATGGCTCGCAGTATTACCAGCACTGGCTCGATGCGTTGGAGCAAATGGTGTTGCGCAAGCAAGTCGGTACTGCCGAGCAGCTGCATGCGCTCGAGCACGCCTGGGAGGCGGCTGCCGAGCGCACGCCCCACGGAGAGGCGATTGAACTACAGCCGCAAGACTTTCACGCGGCGCATTGAGCTCAGGCCGCTTTGGCTTGCTGCGAGGGATCGCGCCACTGGCCCATGAGGCGCGCCCATTGGGATTGGGCCGCTGCCGCATTGCGCGCCTTGACATGGCCAAAGCCCTTGATTTGCTCGGGAAGCTGCGCAATGTCGATGGCCAGGGCATGGTTGTTGGCATTCAAAGACTTCAGCACTTCTTCCAGGCTTTGGCGGTATTGCACGATCAGGGCCCGCTCCATGCGGCGCTCTTCGGTTTTGCCAAACACATCGAGCGCGGTACCGCGCAGGCCTTTGAA
>CAINMN010000127.1 GCA_903850735.1 uncultured Burkholderiales bacterium
CTTTTTTCTGTGGATAACTACATGAGTTGGCTGACCTCTTGAGTTATCCACAGAAAAAAGGCAAAACTCAAGACCTGACCCCCTGCACATGCATCAATGCTGATGCGGCATCCCCGCTTCCACCTGGATGTCCATTTGGGATTTCACGCCCTTGGCATCCTGAAAGTGCAACACCAGCGGGATCTTGCTGCTGTTGACAATTGGCAATTTCAAATCCATCAGCATCACATGAAAGCCACCGGGCTTGAGCTCCACGGTTTTGCCTGAGGGCAAATTCAACGAAGGAATGGCGGCCATCTTCATGATGTCTTTTTCCATTTTCATCTCATGAATTTCAGCCACGCCGGCCACAGGGCTGCTGACGCCCACCAGCTTTGCAGACTCTCTGGCGGTGAGTTTCATGAAAGCGCCCGTGGCCTTCTGCCCCGCGACCGTCGGTCGAACCCAGGCCTCGCTGATGGTGATACCTGCAGACGACGTCACCGCGCCACTGTCCGATCTGATCATCAGAAAGGCAGCCGGCGATTTCAATCCTTTGGTGGATGTCCCTGAACTTGGCACTTCTGACCAATCGGTCTGACCGACCTCGCAGGTCTGCAAGACTTTCAGCCACACCGGCCCGGCCTGATCAGGTAAGCGGCTCATGAACGAGAACTCGTCAAAGTGCTCATCCAGCAAGGCCGACTCCTTGCTAGAGGCTGTCCAACGCAGCTCGACCACATCCTCGGAGATGAGCTTGCCGTGACTGGTGTAAGGCTGCGCCAGTTTGGCTTTGCGCGTGACGAGTTCCCAGCCCGCCTTGGGCTGCGGCTTGGCCCCTTGAAACCCAGCTGGCACGGTGACCGTGATGCCTGTGGTGGCCGAGCCACTGCACCCATGCCCCACGCGAAGGCTGGCTTTGAAATATGCGCCGGCTGGGGCCTGCGGCTCCGACAGCACCACATGGGCCTGCGCCTGCTGTGCAAAACATGCCAACGTGATGCTGGCGATCCAATGAAGCTTCATGACATGCACTTTCTTGAAAAGATTTAATCGAATTTGGCATCGACGCCGAAATACACCGAGCGCCCGTCACCCGGGTAGTAATAAGCGCCGGCAGGCGCTGATGCGTAGCTGGCAGAAATGTTGGTGGTGGCCGCGTATTTTTTGTTGGCCAAATTGCGAGCATCCGTGAACCAAGACCATTTCTTGTCTATGGCATGCCCTGCCTTGAAACCGATCAAGGCATAAGCATCGTTGAACAAGGTGTTGGCGTTGTCCATCGGCGCCTTGCGCGGCACCCACTCCAACTTGGGCCCCAGGTATGACGCTGGCTTGCCATTCACTACCTCGCCAAAACGGTAAAGCGACTCACCACGCACGATCAAGGGGGGGAAGCCGGGCAAAGCCTTGTTGCCATAAAACGCGCTGTCCACAAATCGAAAGTCGCTGTAGAGCAAAGCCATGCGACTGTCTATTTTTCGGTCGTACACATGGCTAAGCCCCAACTCCAGGCCCTGATGGAACGATTTGGGCAGATTGGTGGTGGTGGGCGTGGTACAACCGGCGACCACGCAAGCAGACAAGAATTCATTGCGCAGATGGGCACGGTAGTAGGTGACATCCCAGCTGAATTCACTTTTGCCAGATTGGGCCTCACCGCGTGTACCGACTTCCCATGTCGTTCCCGATTGCGCTTGGTTGGCTTGGGTGGTGGTCCCTGCCAAACCGAAAATGGGCGCCTCAAAGTTTCGGCTCACACTGGCAAAAACCTGATGCGATGGCGAGAGTTCGTGTGTCCATCCCATGCGGGGGCTCCATTGGCTGAAGCTGTGGTCATAGTTGTTGGACGCCAGAAGTGTGTCCACCACCTTGCGCTTGGCGCGGTCGTATTGAAGCGCGAGAGTCCAGGTGCTGCGATCGGAAAGCTTGTATTTGTCTTCGATGAAGAAACTGTCGTTTTGGGACGCTTGCTTGTAAGAAGAGGTGGCCGCCCCACTGGCCGCCCCCTGGTGGTTGCTGGGCTTGGCAGAGCCATGGGTAGCACCCACGCTTGGCAAATACGCCAAGCTGAGTTGGTGGCGATCGAAAAAATATGTCGCCTTCAGGTGCCCGCCTTGTGTTTTGGCATTCTGCTCAATGATGCTGTCGATCGGGTGCCACAAGCTGTAATTCATGGCATAGAAGGCCAGCTCATACAAAGCATTGCCATCACGCACCGTGGTCTTGTTGGCCACACGCTGCGCATCGACGTCGCGGCGCCGATTGGCTTCTTCACGGAAGGGATAGATCGAACCGATCTTGCTGCTGTTGGCGATGGAGGGGTCCAGACTCATTTCCGCCTTCGTGAGGTAGCCAGGCAATTGCGATCTGCTTCGCACCGCCGCCACGTAAAAGCGCGACTCCACATCACGGCTGAGCTTCAGGCCAAAGTTGCCGAGCAACTTCTGATTTTCCATTTGGGCGTGATCGCGAAAGCCATCCTGCTGCGTCTGCGAGGCCGCCAGGTAATGGTCCCAAACATGCCCCTTTTGTGCATCGGCTTGACCGACGCCCGCCATGCTTGCAAAAACTTTGTTGTAGCCAAAGCTGCCCAACTCTGCGCGTCCCACATGGCCAGACTGTGAATAGCCCGTGGGTGCCACAAAATTGATGGCGCCGCCCAGGGTCGTTGCACCGTAAGTGGTTGCATTGGGGCCGCGCAACACTTCGACATAACGGGAGGCATTGGGGTCCACCGTCTGCATATCGAAAAAGCCATCTGCATAGTTGATGGGCACGCCGTCTTGCATGACCTTGGTGCCGAAGCTATGGAAGGTTCGGCTCAGTGCGGATCCGCGTATGGATATGCGCGCTTCCTCGGACCCAAATCGGTCTTGGATGAACACGCCAGGTGCCAAACCCAGACTGTCACTCCAGGTGGACTGGCGCCCTTCCCTGACCTGGTTCAAGTCGACCACCGAGGCGCCGCCGGGAATGGCTTTGGCCATTTCTTTGGCACTGTCGATGCCACCTTGTGTGAGCGAGTCCATCCGACCCGTGACCACCACTGTTCCCAAATTTTGCGCATCCTGTGTTTGCGCTTGGGCAATATTCCAAAATCCGCACCCCATCGCCATGAGCCAGGTTGGGATCCATGCATTCACTTTTCTCATTTTTTCCCCGAAATTTCATCTGCCAGCCATCGTGCAAACGCACGAAGCCCAGCCGAACAAGGGCTTGCGCTTCAGCGACAAACCCGCTTGCGAATCAGAGGGGGGAAACAGGCGGTCCGCGAGAAGGCAGCGGCGGCGCTGTCAGGGACGCAATGTGGGCCGCTGCAATGGGTTGCAGGGCATGAGAAAGAGGCGAGAGTTTGAGAAAGGCCGAGGGCACTGTATCCGCTGGGGACATGCCCGAAGCACATAGCGGGCAGTCCATGCCGGAGTTGGCGCTGACCTCGTTGCCACCCTCATCGGAAACCACCATTTTCATGCCGCCAGCGGCATAACACACCATTTGCGAGTCTGTCGGCTTGACCAGCGGCGAAGCCACGGCCGCACCGATGAAAAGCGCAAACCACACCAGCACCAGGCGGGTGATGAATTTGGCGTTGCGCAGAGCTTGCATGAAGGAAATTATATGGGGTTGGGGTCAGGTCTTGAGTTTTGCCTTTTTTCTGTGGATAACTACATGC
>CAINMN010000128.1 GCA_903850735.1 uncultured Burkholderiales bacterium
CGGCCTGATCACCATGGTGCCCAATATCGGCACCGACACCCACACCCTGCCCGTGCCCTACAAAGACGAAATCTGGAAGGTCGGCGGTCTGGTGCTGAATGTCGAGCAAATGGTGGTGATTGCCGCCACTGCCGTGCTGTGCCTGCTGCTGTTCGGGCTGTTCCGCTACAGCAAACTGGGCATTGCCATGCAGGCCTCCTCACAAAACCAGCTGGCGGCTTATTACATGGGCATCCCGGTCAAACGCCTCAACGGCATTGCCTGGGGTTTGGCAGCGGCCGTAGCGGCCATCGCCGGGCTGCTGCTGGCTCCGATCACTTTTGTGCATGCCAACATGGGCTTCATCGGCCTCAAGGCCTTCCCGGCCGCGGTGGTGGGCGGCTTCGGCAGCCTGCCTGGCGCTATTGTGGGCGGGTTGGTGATCGGCATCGTCGAGTCTCTGTCCGGCTTTTACCTGCCTGACGGCTTCAAGGACACCGCCGCCTACATCGTGGTGCTGATCATGCTGGTGGTCAAGCCGACCGGCCTGTTTGGCGAAAAGCTGCGCAAGAAAGTCTGACATGCGCTTCATTTTCAAAACCGACTACAGCCAGGACATCCGGCTCGCCAAGCACGGCGGCCAGCTGTTCTGGTACAGCCTGCTGGTGCTGTGCCTGCTCGCTGCGCCCTGGCTGATCGACGAATACTGGTTGGCACAACTGACTTTTGTGCTGATTTATGGCATTGTGGGCCTGGGCCTGATGCTGCTCGCAGGCTTCACCGGACTCTTTTCCATTGGCCATGCGGCTTTCCTGGGGGTGGGCGCGTACACCCAAGCGGTGCTCACCAACATGGGCATCCCCTTTCCCATCGCTTTGGCCATGTCGGCGCTGCTTTCTGCGGCCGTGGGCCTGGTCGTGGGTTTGCCGGCGCTGCGCGTGAAGGGCATCTATCTGGGCATTGCCACGCTGTCGTTTGGCTTCATCGTGGAAGAGGTTTTTGCACGCTGGGAAAAAGTCACAGGCGGCAACGCCGGCATTCACATCAAGGCGCCCGACCTTTTTGGCTTCAAGGTGGACACCGCCGACGGCTTTTACTTCTTGTGCCTGGTGTTGGCGGTGCTCGCCACCCTGGCCATTCTGAATTTGCTGCGCTCGCCCACGGGCCGTGCCTTTGTGGCCATTCGTGACTCTGAAATTTCTGCGCAAAGCATGGGCATTCAATTGGCCTATTACAAAACCTTGTCGTTTGCTTTGTCGGCCGCCCTGGCGGGCATTGGCGGCGCCTTGTATGCGCACAAACTGCAGTTCATTTCGCCCGACCAGTTCAACATCATTCAATCCATCGACCTGCTGCTGATGATCGTGGTGGGCGGACTGGGGTCGGTGCATGGCGCCTTCCTGGGGGCCATCTTCCTGATCGTGATGCCGCAGCTGATTTCACTCAGCAAAGACTTTCTGCCCGAGGCCATTGGCCAAGCACCTGGCTTGCAGTCGGTGGTGTATGGCTCGGTGCTGATTGCCTTTGTGCTGTTCGAGCCCATGGGGCTGTATGGCCGCTGGCTCAAGGTGCGCACCTATTTGCAAATTTTCCCCTTCTATCGGCGTGGCATGTTCAAGCGACAGAAGTCTTTCCAGAAATCCGATCGGCTGAAATAACACCATGGACAGCTTGCTTTCAGCCCAAAATTTGAGCGTGCGCTTTGGCGGCGTGCTGGCGGTCAACAACGTCAGCTTCGACGTGAAGCGTGGCGAAGTGTTCACCTTGATTGGCCCCAACGGCGCGGGCAAAACCACGGTGTTCAACCTGATCAGCCGCATTTACACCCCAACCACGGGCACCATCGACTACCAGTCGTCCCAGGGCATGTTGCGCCTGACCGAGCAGCCCGCGCACAAAATCGCCAGCCTAGGGATCGCGCGCACCTTTCAGAACATCGAATTGTTCGAGCATGCGACGGTGTTGCACAACCTCTTGATTGGCCGTCACACCCACCGCCAAACCTCGCTGTGGCAAGACTTGCTGTTCACGGGCACCGCGCGCGCGGCCGAACTCAAGGCCCGCGAAAAAGCTGAAGAAGTGATCGACTTTCTCGACCTGCAACACCACCGCGATTCTTTGGTGGCAGGCTTGCCTTACGGTGTGCGCAAGGTGGTGGAATTGGGCCGTGCGCTTTGCACCGAGCCGCAACTGCTGCTGCTCGACGAGCCCTCGTCTGGCCTGAACGTTGAAGAAACCGAAGACATGGCGTTCTGGATTCAGGACATCCAGCAAGAGTTGGGCATCACGGTGCTCATGGTCGAACACGACATGACC
>CAINMN010000129.1 GCA_903850735.1 uncultured Burkholderiales bacterium
CTGCGCGGCATTCGCCAGACGGACGCTGGGCTGGAAGTGGTCATCACGCCGACCTACAGCGGTTGCCCCGCCATGGGCCAGATCGAGGACGATGTTCGTGCGCTCCTGCAACAACAAGGTTGGGACGCCAAGGTCGTGACACAACTGTCGCCGGCATGGACCACCGACTGGATGACGCTGGCAGCGAAAGACAAATTGCGGGCCTATGGCATCGCCCCACCGCAGGCCTGCGCTGAGCATGCAGCCGAACACGGTGGGTCCAGCCGCGTGCTGCGCTTTGCGGCGCGTGCAGCAGCGACTGAAGCCATCCCGTGCCCGCGTTGTGGCTCGTCACTGACCACCGAAACCTCTCACTTTGGCTCCACCGCCTGCAAAGCGCTTTACAAGTGCCTGGACTGCCAGGAGCCCTTCGATTACTTCAAACCCTATTGAGCGCCCACCATGTCTGCAGCTCCCCGTTTTCATGAGTTGACCGTTGCCCGCATCGATGCCGAAGCCGCAGGTGCCGTGGCGCTGACCTTGTCGGTCCCCGCGGCCTTGAAAGACTGCTTCCAATTTGAGCCCGGCCAGTTCCTGACCTTGCGTGCCCAGGTGAATGGGCAAGACCTGCGCCGCAGCTATTCCATTTGCTCCACCCGCAGCCGCTTGCAACAACAAAACGAACTTCAAGTGGGCATCCGCCCGGTGGAAGGCGGCCTGTTTTCCAATTGGGCCGCCCAACAGTTGCGTGTGGGCGATACGTTGCAAGTGATGCCGCCCGAGGGGCGCTTTGTCATCCAGCGGCCGCGTGCCGTGCACCGCGTGGGCTTTGCAGCGGGCTCGGGCATCACGCCCATCCTGTCCATCATTGCCAGTTCGCTGGAAGAGCAGTCAGGCACCAAATTCACCCTGGTCTATGGCAACCGTCGCATGGACAGCGTGATGTTCAACGAAGCCTTGCAGGACTTGAAAGACCAGTACCCGGACCGCCTGACCCTGATCCACATCCTGTCGCGCCAAGCCCAAGAGGTGGATCTGCTGGAAGGCCGCATCGATGGCGACAAAGTGCGCGCCATCATGAAAGCCTTCCTGCCCGTGAAGAGCATGGACGAGGTGTTCATCTGCGGCCCCGAGGCCATGATTGAGGCCACGCAAAAAGCTTTGGTGGATGCCGGCGTGCCGGCCCAGCGGGTTTACAGCGAACGCTTCGCCAGCGGCGCGGCGCCTGCCACCCCTCAAGCTCCGCGGACCGAAAAAGCAAAGTCACTGAGCGGCATGGCCTTGACGGTGGTGCTGGACGGCAAATCGCATGAGATGCGCATCCAACCCGATGAACACATTCTGGATGTGGCGCTGAATGCCGGCCTGGATTTGCCCTACTCTTGCAAGGGCGGCGTCTGCTGCACCTGCCGCGCCAAAGTGACCGAGGGCTCGGTGGCCATGGACAAGAATTTCACCCTGGAATCTTGGGAAATGGACAAAGGCTTTGTGCTCAGTTGTCAGGCACGGGCCACTTCCGCGAAGGTGGTCATCAGCTTTGATGACCGATGAAAAAAGCCTCCTGCACAGGAGGCTTTTTAGGAAAAGCGCACCCACTCAGAAGCGGTAGCCCAAGCCCAAGCCCACCAGGGTCGGGTTGATTTTGAACTCGCCGGGCTGTTGCGTGCCGCCGACAAAAACATTGGTTTTAATGTAGACCTGCTTCACATCCAGGTTCAGCGACCAGTTCTTGTCAATCGGGAAATCAAGACCTGCCTGCAAGGCAAAGCCTGTGCTCGACTTGTCAATGCCCGCACCACCGGTTTGCACATCGGTGAAGCGCGTGTAATTCAGGCCCGCGCCCAAGTAAGGCTTGACACCCGAGAACGCGGTGAAGTGGTATTGCAAGGTCAATGTGGGCGGCAAATGGCGCAAGGTTCCCAATTCCGTCGTCCCTGACTTCAGTGTGTGCCTTTGCGGCAACGCCAAAATCAGCTCTGCCGCAACATTCGGGCTGAAGAAGTAGCTGATGTCCACCTCAGGGAAGCTCTTGTTGTTGACGCTCAAATCCAGCCCTGTGGTGTCGTCGTTGGCGCTGTGCAGGTTGACAGCGCGCACGCGAACCAACCAAGGGCTCTCCTGAGCCATCGTCGGTCCTGTTGCCAAAGCCAGCACTGCAGCGGCCACCCATAGTTTTTTCATAAAAAATTCTCTTTCATGCCAGGTGAATCGATCGCTCTATTGCACACCCATCGCGCCATACGATTCTTGTCCAAGATCAAATAGCGCCTAAATGAGGTTGAACTGCAACAGCTCACGCAAGCTTCGTGGGCAACAGGTTCAATTGCTCGCAGATCGCCAAGGTCGCCACACTCTGGTTCATCGAATAAAAATGCAGCCCAGGCGCACCGGCACAGCGCAACTGATCGCACAAATCGGTCACCACTTCCAGCCCGAAGGCTTTGATCGAGGCCACATCGTCGCCATAGGCTTGCAAGCGCAAGCGAATCCAGCGCGGAATCTCCGCGCCGCAGGCATCGGAGAAGCGCAGCAACTGCGTGGAACTGGTGATGGGCATGATGCCCGGCACGATGGGCACATCCACCCCCAGCTTGTGCGCATCGTCTACAAAGCGGAAATAGGCGTCGCTGTTGTAGAAGTACTGCGTGATGGCCGAGTCTGCACCTGCTTTGACCTTGGTGACGAAGGCCTGCAGATCGGCTTGCGGTGACTTGGCTTGCGGGTGAACTTCGGGGTAGGCCGCCACCTCCAGATGGAAATCGCGACCCGTTTCTGCGCGAATGAAGGCCACCAAATCGCTGGCGTAGTGAAACTCGCCCCCGGCGCCATAACCACTGGGCAAGTCACCGCGCAAAGCCACCAAGCGGCGAACCCCCATGGCCTTGAACTGCGCCAGCTGCTGGCGAACGCTGTCGCGCGTTGCGCCAATGCAGGAGAAGTGCGAGGCCGCAGCGACGCCTTCGTTCAAAATTGCTTGCACCGTGGCCAAGGTGCCCGCTTGCGTGGAGCCGCCTGCGCCAAAGGTGACCGAGCAAAATTCGGGCTTCAAGGCGTAGAGTGCCTGTCGCACACCGCGCAGCTTGTCAGCACCCTCGGCTGTTTTCGGTGGAAAAAACTCAATGCTGATGGCATTGCCTGAATGGCCGGCTTGTGTTGTCATGCTCACTCCTCAGGCCGGCTTGCGGCGGGCCTGGATCCAAAATTCACGGTTGCCATCACCCCCGGTGACGACACTTTCCCAATAGCCCTGCACCTGCATGTGCCAGGACGCAAAGGCCTCGCGCAGGCGCGCTTCCACGCGCGCATAGCTCGCCGCGTCTTTGACCAAGCCACCCTTGCCGATGTCCTCGGGCTGCAACTCAAACTGCGGCTTGACCAGACTCAGCAACACGCCTGCAGGGCGCAGCAAGGGCAGAACGGCTGGCCAGACCAAGGTTTGCGAGATGAACGACAAGTCGGCCACGATGCCATCGAAACCCAAGGCTGCGTCAGGGATGCGCGCATCCTGGGGTTCCAACTCGCGGGCATTCACCCGCTCCACGCAGACGACACGCGCCTCCTCGCGCAAACGGGGATGCAATTGCCCAAAGCCCACATCCAGGCCCACCACTTGGGCCGCGCCATGCTGCAGCAGGCAATCGGTGAAGCCGCCGGTGCTTTGTCCGACATCGAGGCAACGCCAGCCGCTGACATTCACGCCACTGTGGCGCAACGCGCCTTCGAGCTTCAGCCCCCCGCGCGAGACATAGCGCGCCTCGGCCGTGTCCAGCAATTGCACTTGCGCATGCGCCGGCAACACATCGCTGTTTTTGGCGACCTGCTGCCAAACGCCTGGGCCCACGCGCCATTGCACACCCGCCGCAATCAGGCGCTGGGCCTGAGAGCGGGAGCTCGCCAGCCCGTGCGCCAGCAGCCACTGGTCTGCACGCATGGGGCCCGTGCCCATCAATAGCGGTAGGTGTCGGGCTTGTACGGGCCGTTCTTGGGCACACCGATGTAGTCGGCCTGCTCGTCGTTCAGCTCGGTCAGCATGGCACCCACCTTTTTCAAATGCAGGCGTGCCACTTTTTCGTCCAGGTGCTTGGGCAGCACATAGACCTTGCCCACGTCATAGCCGTCCGCATGGGTGAACAACTCAATTTGCGCAATCGTCTGGTTAGCGAACGAGGAGCTCATCACAAAGCTGGGGTGACCGGTGGCGCAACCCAGGTTGACCAGGCGGCCCTTGGCCAACATGATGATCTTCTTGCCATCGGGGAAGATGATGTGGTCGACCTGGGGCTTGATTTCTTCCCAGGTGTATTTTTCAACCGAGGCGATGTCGATCTCGTTGTCGAAGTGGCCAATGTTGCACACGATGGCCTGGTCTTTCATCTGCGCCATGTGGTCATGGGTGATGACGTGCTTGTTGCCGGTGGCGGTCACGAAGATGTCGGCCTTGTCGGCGGCGTAGTCCATCGTGACAACTTTGTAGCCTTCCATGGCCGCTTGCAAGGCGTTGATGGGGTCGATCTCGGTCACCCACACTTGGGCGCTCAGGGCACGCAAAGCTTGCGCGCTGCCCTTGCCCACATCGCCATAACCGGCCACCACGGCCACTTTGCCGGCGATCATCACGTCGGTGGCGCGCTTGATGCCGTCCACCAGGGATTCGCGGCAGCCGTAGAGGTTGTCGAACTTGCTCTTGGTCACCGAGTCATTGACGTTGATGGCGCGGAACATCAGCGTGCCTTTGGCCGACATTTCCTTCAGGCGATGCACACCGGTGGTGGTCTCTTCGGTCACGCCAATGATTTGCGCGCTTTTGCGGCTGTACCAGGTGGGGTCCTCGGCCAGCTTGGCCTTGATGGCGGCGTACAGGCAGGTTTCTTCTTCGCTGGTCGGGCTGGCCAGCAAGGAGGCGTCTTTCTCTGCGCGCTTGCCCAAGTGCATGAGCAAGGTGGCATCGCCGCCGTCGTCCAGGATCATGTTGGGGCCTTCGTTGGGCGTGTTGGCGGTGCCGAAGTCGAAAATGCGGTGGGTGTAGTCCCAGTATTCCGTCAGGTTCTCGCCCTTGATGGCGAAGACCGGCGTGCCGTTGGCAGCGATGGCGGCCGCGGCATGGTCTTGCGTCGAGTAGATGTTGCAAGAGGCCCAGCGCACTTGTGCACCCAGGGCTTGCAGGGTTTCGATCAGCACGGCTGTTTGAATGGTCATGTGCAAAGAGCCGGTGATGCGTGCGCCTTTGAGGGGCTGCTTGGCGGCAAACTCTTCGCGAATGGCCATCAGGCCGGGCATCTCGGTTTCGGCGATGCGGATTTCCTTGCGACCCCAAGGGGCCAAGGACATGTCGGCCACGACGTAATCGGTGGCTTGTTGCGGCTTGAGAACTGCGCTCATGAGAAAACTCCTACTTCAGTGGTGTTGACCACTGCCGGCCCAGGGCTGTGCGGGGGAGTTCTGAAAGATTTTCGAGGAACTCACCTCACATCGACAGTGGGTGAGCGCGGTTAGAAACAAAGTTCCCGAGCCTCACCTGCCAGTCGACGTGCGATGGCGAGGTTGCAGCGCTCCTCGGATGACCGGTATTTTAGCCGAAACTGACCTATGATTCCGGACCTCCCGGAATCCTCTATGTCGACTTACCTCCAAGAAGTGCGCCGTCGGCGCACCTTTGCCATCATTTCCCACCCTGACGCGGGCAAAACCACGCTGACCGAAAAGCTTCTGCTGTTCTCGGGCGCGATTCAAATTGCAGGCTCGGTCAAGGCGCGCAAAGCCAGCCGCCATGCCACCAGCGACTGGATGGAAATTGAAAAGCAGCGCGGGATTTCGGTTGCCTCCTCGGTCATGCAGATGTTGTACCGGGAGCATGTGATCAATTTGCTGGACACCCCGGGCCACAAAGACTTTTCGGAAGACACCTACCGCGTTTTGACGGCTGTGGACTCGGCCCTCATGGTGATCGACGCCGCCAACGGCGTTGAAGCCCAAACCCGCCGCCTGATCGAGGTCTGCCGTCAGCGCGACACGCCCATCATCACCTTTGTGAACAAGATGGACCGCGAAGTGCGTGACCCGCTGGACATTCTGGACGAGGTGGAGCGCGAGCTCGGCATGCCATGCGTCCCCATGACCTGGCCCGTGGGCCAAGGCAAGTCCTTTGGCGGCATCATCGATTTGCGCACCCAGGCCATGAAGGTGTTTGAGGCCGGCAGCGAGCGCCGCCCGCAAGACTTTGAAACCATTCCTTTGTCAGAGCAAGCGGCTTTGTCCGATCGCTTCGGCCATGACTTCGCCACCGCGCTGGAAAGCATGGAGCTGGCCACCGGCGCCTCACCGCAATTCGACCGCGAGGCCTTTTTGGCCGGCAAACAAACGCCCGTTTTTTTTGGCTCGGGCGTGAACAACTTTGGCGTCATGGAAGTGCTGGATGCCCTGGTGGACCTGGCCCCTTCGCCGCGCGCGCGCACCAGCTCGCTGTTGGTGAACAAGCAGCCGGTGGTCAAAGAGATCGCCGCAGAAGACGGCACCTTTTCGGGCGTGGTCTTCAAGGTGCAAGCCAACATGGACCCCTCGCACCGCGACCGCATCGCCTTTGTGCGTGTGGCCTCCGGCCGCTACTCACCAGGCATGAAGCTGAAAGTGCAACGCACGGCCAAAGAGCTGCGCCCCACCTCGGTGGTGACTTTTCTGAGCCAGCGACGCGAGGCCGTGGAAGAAGCCTATGCCGGCGACATCATTGGCTTCACCACCCATGGTGGCGTGCAGCTGGGCGACACCATCACCGACGGCGCTGCCTTGCAATACACCGGCCTGCCCTTCTTTGCGCCGGAACTGTTCATGACCGTGGTCCTGAAAAACCCCTTGCGCACCAAGCAACTGCAAACTGGACTGGCGCAGCTCGGTGAAGAAGGCGCCATTCAGGTGTTTCGCCCGGAAATGGGCGGCGCCATGCTGTTGGGCGCCGTGGGGCAACTGCAGTTTGAAGTGGTGCAGCACCGCCTCAAAGCCGAGTACGACTGCGATGTTCGCCTGGAGAGCTGCCAGTACACCGGCGCGCGCTGGATCACCGCCGACACGCCCGCTGAATTGCGCGAATTCGTCAACGCTTATCCCGCCCGCATGGCGCAAGATGCGGCCAATACCCTGGCCTATCTCTGCACCTCGCCCTACGACGTGCGCCTGGCGCAAGAGCGGTTTCCGAAAATTCATTTTCATCCGCTGCGCGAGCACGCTGGGCTCTCGCTGCAGTCTGCGGCCTGACCTCTTAGGCCATGCCGTCCAGCGAGCGCCTCCAGCCTTTGGCCGATTGGCCTCTGGCTGCCCGCCAAAAGCTCAAAGGTGTCTTCACAGACATCGACGACACCCTGACCACGGACGGTGCCATCACCCCGGAAGCGTTGCAAGCCTTGCACAATCTTCGTGCGGCGGGCTTGGCCATCGTGCCCATCACCGGTCGACCGATTGGCTGGAGCCTGCCCTTTGCAAGCGCGTGGCCTGTGGATGCCATCGTGGCTGAAAACGGCTCCGCCGCTTTGCAATGCGTGAAAGGCCAGGTGCACAAGCACTACCAACTCGATGCCGCCACCCGAGCGGTGCATTGGGAGCGCATGCATGCGGTGGCCTCGCATATTTTGCAAGTGGTGCCTGAAGCCAGACCGGCCACCGACAGCATCGGCCGCGAAACCGACATCGCCATCGACCACAGCGAGCACCACACCTTGTCCTCAGCGCAGATCCAGCAAGTGGTCGAGTTGATGCAAGCCCAGGGCATGCAAGCCACCGTCAGCAGCATTCACATCAACGGTTGGTTCGGCCAGCATGACAAGCTGTCAGGCGCGCGCTGGTGGGTGCGCACCCAGTGGAGGCGCGAGCTGGACCAGGAACTGGATGCCTGGGTTTATGTGGGCGACTCCACCAACGACCAATTGATGTTCGAACATTTTCCGCACAGCATGGGCGTGGCCAACATCGCCCGGTTTTTGCCGGAGCTGAAGCACCCGCCGCGCTACATCACATCGAAAGAGCGCGGCGCGGGCTTTGCCGAAGTGGCGCAGGCCATTTTGCTAGCCCGCGGCTGAGGCTCAACGCGCCAGCACCG
This sequence comes from uncultured Burkholderiales bacterium, assembly GCA_903850735.1. Classification (GTDB taxonomy): domain Bacteria; phylum Pseudomonadota; class Gammaproteobacteria; order Burkholderiales; family Burkholderiaceae_C; genus Limnohabitans. The sequence goes on from CAINMN010000129.1 coordinate 8,063, forward strand.
GCGCCAAGGCCTTGCCGGTGTGCGTGCCCAACTTCACCACTTGTTCCGGTGTGGCCGCCGCCACGATTTTCCCGCCTTCACGGCCGCCTTCGGGTCCCAGGTCAATGATCCAGTCGGCTTCGGCAATGACGTCCAGGTCGTGCTCGATCACCACCACGCTGTGTCCCCCATCGACCAAGCGGTGCAGTACACGAATCAGCTTGTCCACATCGGCCATGTGCAGGCCCACGGTGGGCTCGTCCAGCACATAGAGGGTGTGCGGCGCCTTTTGGCCGCGGCGTGTCACATCGTCGCGCACCTTGCTGAGCTCGGTCACCAGCTTGATGCGTTGTGCTTCGCCACCGCTGAGCGTTGGCGATGGCTGGCCCAGGGTCAGGTAGCCCAGCCCCACGTCTTTCAACAATTGCAAAGGGTGGCTGATGTTGGGCATGGAGGCAAAAAATTTCACCGCCTCGTCCACTTCCATTTGCAACACCTCGCCAATGCTCTTGCCGCGCCAGCTGACCGCCAGCGTCTCGGGGTTGAAGCGCGCGCCGTGGCAGGTTTCGCACGGCACTTTCACATCGGGCAAGAAGCTCATCTCAATGGTGCGCATGCCCTGCCCTTCACACGACGGGCAACGGCCCTCACCGGTGTTGAAGCTGAAGCGGCCGGGGCCGTAGCCGCGTGCCCGCGCTTCCAGCGTGTCTGCAAACAATTTGCGAATGGTGTCCCAAAAGCCGATGTAAGTGGCCGGGCAGCTGCGCGGGGTTTTGCCAATCGGTGTTTGATCGACCTCGAGCACACGGTCAATGCTCTTCCAGCCCACCACCGATGCACATCCGGTCCAGGTGGGCGCTTTCTTGGCCTGAACCGCGGCTTGCACATTGGCCAACAACACATCGCGGGCCAAGGTGGACTTGCCCGAGCCGCTGACGCCGGTCACGGCCACCAGCCGCTTGAGCGGGATGCTGATCGAGACATTCTGCAAATTGTGCAGCTGCGCCCCTGTGAGCACCAGGGCTTCGCCTTGCTCGGCGGCGCTCAGGCACTGGTCAAGGCTGGCGTTGGCACGCAAGGGCATGCTGCGCCGGGGCTGCACGGGATGCTTCATGGCGTGCAGCAGGTAGCGGCCGGTTTGTGACTCTGCTTGCGCAGAAATGTCGCTCACCGAGCCCTGCGCCATCAGGCGGCCACCGCGCTTGCCAGCGCTGGGGCCAATGTCAATGATGTGATCGGCGCGGCGAATCGTGTCTTCGTCATGCTCGACCACCACCAGGGTGTTGCCTTTGTCGCTCAGCACATGCAAGGCATTGAGCAACATTTGGTTGTCGCGTGCATGCAAGCCAATCGTGGGCTCGTCCAGCACGTAACAGACGCCTTGCAAATTGCTGCCCAGTTGTGCAGCCAAGCGAATACGCTGTGCCTCACCGCCACTGAGGGTGGGCGCGCCACGGTCCAGGGTCAGGTAGCCCAAACCGACCTGCTCCAAAAACTCCAGGCGGCTGCGAATTTCAGGCATCAGGTCGCGCGCGATGTCGGCTTCGCGGCCACTCAGCTTCAAGGTCTCGGCCCAGGCGCGGATGTCGGTCACACTCAGGCGCGCCAAGTCTGCAATGCCGACGCCGGCAAATTTCACGGCGCGGGCAGTCCGGTTGAGGCGCGTGCCGTCACAGGACGGGCAGGCGGCGTCCAGCACTTCGTCCACCTCGGGCTCGGCAAAGGTTTGCTCGCGGCCCTTGTTGTCATCGTCGCGCACCGAGTCGTCCAGCAACTTGCGCTGCTCTTTGGTGAGCTTGACGCCTGTGCCCACACAGTCCGGGCACCAGCCGTGCTTGCTGTTGTAGGAGAACAGGCGCGGGTCCAATTCGGTGTAGGAGGTGGCGCAGACAGGGCATGCGCGCAGGGTTGAAAAAACCTGCACCTGTCCCAGCGCCTGGGTCGAGGCGCCCGACTGCATGGCCTCGCGCAGCCCATCGAGCGGCGCCAGCACATGCACCACCCCTTTGCCATGCTCTAGCGCTTGCGTCAGCGCGCGGCGAAGTTGCGGCTCAGTTTCGGGCGACACCACCAAACTGGCCACCGGCAACTCGATGGTGTGTTCTTTGAAGCGGTCGATTCTGGGAAAGCCTTGCGTGGGCAAGAACTCACCATCAATCCGCAGATGGGTGTAGCCCCGAGGGCGCGCCCAATCGGCGAGTTCGGTGTACACCCCTTTGCGGTTCACCACCAGGGGGCTGAGCACACCGATGTGCTGCCCGCGGTATTGCTTCAGCCATTGGGCCGCAATGCTGTCGGGCGTTTGCGGCTTCACCGCGGCACCATCGTGAATGCAATGTTGCGTGCCCAGTTTCACATACAGCAGGCGCAAGAAATGCCAAACCTCGGTGGTGGTGCCCACGGTGGATTTCCGGCCGCCGCGCGACAGGCGCTGCTCGATGGCGACGGTCGGCGGAATGCCATAGACCGCGTCGACCTCGGGGCGTCCCGCGGGCTGGACAATGCTGCGCGCATAGGCATTCAAGCTTTCCAGGTAGCGGCGCTGTCCTTCATTGAACAGGATGTCGAAGGCCAGGGTTGACTTGCCCGAACCACTGACGCCGGTGATGACGTTGAACTTGCCGCGTGGAATGTCCACGCTGAGGTTCTTCAGATTGTGTTCTTTGGCGTGAATGATCTGGATGGCGTCTGTGCCGGCCTTCAGCATCGGCTTGGCACGCGCCAAGTAAGCGCCCTGCTCGTCTGCGGTGCGCTCTTTGACCACCGCGGCCTCGACACCCATGGCCACATCGTATTCACGCAAGGCTTTGCCGGTGTGCGAGGTGGCGTGCAAGCGCAGCGTTTCGGGCGTGCCTTCGGCGACCAGCAGGCCGCCAGCGTCACCGCCTTCGGGGCCGAGGTCGATCAGCCAGTCGCTGGCACGGATCACGTCCAGGTTGTGCTCGATCACGATCAAGGAGTGTCCCGCCTCCAGCAAGCGGCGCAAGGCACGCATCAACTTGGCGATGTCGTCAAAGTGCAAGCCCGTTGTCGGCTCATCGAACAAGAACAGCGTGCCTTTGCGCGCTGTCGGCTGTCGGCTGGATGCCGCGGTCTTGGCGGCTTCGGCCAGAAAGCCGGCCAGCTTGAGGCGTTGCGCCTCGCCACCGCTGAGGGTGGGCACCGGCTGTCCGAGCTTCACGTATTCCAAGCCCACGTCGACGATGGGTTGCAAGGCCCGAATCACCTCGCGGTCGTTGGCGAACAAAGTGGCAGCCTCACTCACCGTCAGGTTGAGGATGTCTGCCACATTGTAAAAATGTGTATCTGACCCCAATTGATTTCTCTCGAGGGTGATTTCGAGGATTTCGGGGCGGTAGCGTTGGCCGTTGCAGTCTTGGCAGCGCAGGTAGACGTCGCTGAGGAATTGCATTTCGACGTGCTCGAAGCCGGAGCCGCCGCAGGTGGGGCAGCGGCCATCGCCGCTGTTGAAGCTGAATTTGGACGCGGTGTAGCCGCGTTGGCGGGCCAGCGCGGTGGTGGCGAAAAGTTCGCGAATGGCATCCCAGGCACCGACATAGCTGACGGGATTGGAGCGTGCGGTTTTGCCGATGGGCGATTGGTCGACAAAGACCACATCGCCCAGATGATCTGCGCCGAGCAAACGGTCATGCAGGCCCGGCGTTTCGGTGGAGCGCCCGAAGTGGCGCACCAGGGCGGGCGCCAGAATGTCCTGAATCAGGGTGGATTTGCCTGAACCGCTGACGCCCGTCACGCAGACCAGGCGTTGCAGGGGAAATTCGATCGCGAGGTTTTGCAAGTTGTGCTCGCGAGCCCCTTCCAGAATGAGCCGTGGCGTGGCATCGGTCACGGCACGCTTGAAGCCCATGCCCACATGCTTGCGCGCGCCCAGGTAGGCGCCGGTCAAGGTGTCGGCGTGGCGCAAATCATCCACCGTGCCATCGAACACGATGGCCCCGCCCTTTTCGCCGGGACCGGGCCCCATGTCGATCACGCGGTCCGCCGCCAGCATCACCGCAGGGTCATGTTCCACCACCACCAAGGTGTTGCCCGCATCGCGCAAGCGCTGCATGGCCTCGGTGATGCGCTGCATGTCGCGCGGGTGCAAGCCAATGCTGGGCTCGTCCAGCACGAACAAGGTGTTGACCAGCGAAGTGCCCAAAGCCGTGGTCAGGTTGATGCGCTGCACTTCACCGCCGCTGAGCGTGCGGCTCTGGCGGTCCAGCGTCAGGTAGCCAATGCCCACGTCGCACAAATACCGCAAGCGGGTGCGAATTTCGTCGAGCAACAACTGCAGGGCCTGTTGCTCGGGTGTGGCCTGAATCACCGCATGCAAGCTGGTTTGCAGGCGGTCGAAGAACACGCGCAAGCGATCGATCGGCATGAGCATGAGGTCATGCAGGCACAAGCCCGGCAGTGCTTCGAGTTGGGCACGTGTCCAGGTCACGCCTTGTGGCAAAAACCGCTTGTCCGGCGACATGACCGCCAACGCATCTTCAGCACTGCCGATGCGCCACAGCAAGCTTTCGGTTTTGAGGCGTGCGCCTGCGCACACGCCACAGGGGGTGTAGCTTCGGTATTTGGAGAGCAGCACGCGGATGTGCATCTTGTACGACTTGCTCTCCAGGTATTCAAAAAAGCGCTTGATGCCGTACCACTGCTGGTTCCACTTGCCATTCCAGTTCGGCGAGCCCTGGATCACCCAGTCCTGTTGCTCGGGGGTGAGTTTGTTCCAGGGCGTGTCCCGCGGGATACCGGCCTTTTCGGCATGCCGCATCAGGTCGTCCTGACATTCCGCCCAAGCGGGGGTTTGAATGGTTTTGATGGCGCCCGCGCGCAAGGTCAGCTTGTGATTGGGAATGACCAAGCCGTAATCGACGCCAATCACCCGCCCAAAGCCGCGACAGGTCTCGCACGCGCCCACGGCCGAGTTGAAAGAGAACATGGAGGGCGTGGGCTCGCTGTAGCGCAAATCACTTTCAGGGCAATGCAGGCCCGTGGAAAAGCGCCAAACTTCTTCGGGCTGTTGCTCATCGGCCAGGGCGTAAACCGTGAGTCGGCCACTGCCGCGCTTGATGGCGGTTTCCAGGGCTTCCATCACGCGTGCCTTTTCAGCGCGCGAGATGCGGAAGCGATCGGCCACCACATCGAGCACGCGCCTTGGGCCAGTGGGCGTGGCCACTTCGCGCTCGGCATGGGTGCGGGTGAAGCCGCTGGCGCTCAGCCACTGCTCCACTTCTTCGGCCGTGGTGCCCGCAGGCAACTCCACCGGAAAGGTCAGCACCAGGCGAGGGTCGCGGGGCGCCGCGCGGCGCTGTAACTCGGCGTACAAACTTTCGGGCGTGTCGTGCTGAACGGCTTGCGCTGTCTGGCGATCAAACAACTGCGCGGCACGCGCAAACATGAGCTTCAGGTGATCGTTCAGCTCGGTCATGGTGCCCACGGTGGAGCGGGAGCTGCGAACCGGGTTGGTTTGGTCGATGGCAATCGCGGGTGGCACCCCCTCGACCCGGTCAACCGCCGGGCGGTCCATACGGTCCAGAAATTGCCGGGCATAGGCACTGAAGGTTTCAACGTAACGCCGCTGGCCTTCCGCATACAAGGTGTCAAACACCAGGCTGGACTTGCCGGAGCCGCTGGGGCCCGTGACCACCGTCAGTTCACCCGTGCGCAGGTCCAGGTCCAGGTTCTTGAGGTTGTGCTGGCGTGCGCCACGTATTCGAATAAGGCCCTGGGTCATGACAGCTCGATCTGGAGAGTGAGGGCAATCATTCTAGGCAGGATTGAATGCCCTTGGCTGGGCGCTGACGCAGATTCCGCCACACCCAAAAAAAAACCACGGCCAAGGCCGTGGCTTTCAGCGTCGCGCCAAAAATTATTTGGCAGCAGCAGGGGCCGCAGGCGCTGCGGGTGCAGCAGCTGCCGGTGCTGGCGCGGCGGCAGAAGCCCCGGCCTCGGCCGGCTTGGCAGGCTCAGGCGCGTGCACGGCGTCGGCGCCATGTTTTTCACCGCCCATGTCCAGGCTGTCGCCACCCTTCATGATCACAAACAGGGCCAATGCCGCAAACACGACAAATCCCACAGCAATTTTCCACATCTTGGTTCTCCTAGCGTCCGAAAAAAAAGCCCTCCACAGGGGGAGGGCTTGACTCTAGCATCCGGGTCCCCCCGGAATGCTTACAAAGTTCAGTCTTCTGCGTAGATGTCCACGTCTTTGGTTTCCTTGACGAACAACATGCCGATGACAAAGGTCATGCCGGCAATGATGATCGGGTACCACAAGCCGTTGTACATGTTGCCGGTCTGCGCCACGATGGCGAAGGCCGTGGTGGGCAGCAAGCCACCGAACCAGCCGTTGCCAATGTGGTAGGGCAAGGACATCGAGGTGTAGCGAATGCGGGTGGGGAACATTTCCACCAGCATGGCCGCGATCGGGCCGTACACCATGGTCACCAGGATCACCAGGTAGGTCAGGATCACGACGATCATGAACTTGTCCACTTTGGCGGGGTCAGCCTTGGCAGGGTAGCCGGCCGCTTTCAGGGCTTCCAGCACGCTCTTCTTGAACTCCGCATCCTTGGCTTTGGCTTCCTCGGCAGGCAGGCCTTTGGAGCTGTAGCCGACGATTTCAACGTCACCCACCTTGATGGTGGCGGGCGTGCCCGCGGCGGCCGGGGCATTGGAGTAGCTCACCGAGTTGGCAGCCAGGAACTGCTTCGCAATGTCGCAAGAGCTGGTGAATTTGACCGTGCCCGTGGGGTTGAACTGGAAGGAGCACTCATTGGCATCGGCCGTCACCACCACTTTGCTCTTTTGCTGAGCGGCGTGCAGGTCGGGGTTGGCGGCTTTCGTCAGTGCTTCGAACACCGGGAAGTAGGTCAGCACGGCGAGCAAACAACCCAGCATGATGATGGGCTTGCGGCCAATTTTGTCCGACATGGAGCCGAACAAAATGAAGAACGGCGTGCCGATGATCAGCGAGACCGCGACCAAAATGTTGGCGGTGGCGCCATCGACCTTCAGGGCCTGGGTCAGGAAGAACAAGGCATAGAACTGGCCCGAATACCACACCACCGCTTGACCGGCGGTCAGGCCGATCAGGGCCAGAATCACGATCTTCAGGTTTTTCCACTGGCCGAAAGACTCGGACAGGGGGGCCTTGGAGGTCTTGCCTTCGGCCTTCATTTTCTGGAAGGCAGGCGATTCGTTCATGGACAAACGGATGTACACCGAGACGGCCAGCAAGGCGATCGACACGATGAAGGGAACACGCCAGCCCCAGTCGGCAAAGGCGGCTTCGCCAATCGCGGTACGCGTGCCCAGAATCACCATCAGCGACAGGAACAGGCCCAGGGTCGCGGTGGTTTGAATCCAGGAGGTGTAGGCGCCACGCTTGCCATGGGGCGCGTGTTCTGCCACGTAGGTTGCGGCACCGCCGTACTCACCGCCCAG
>CAINMN010000130.1 GCA_903850735.1 uncultured Burkholderiales bacterium
CCTGACCTGTCGGGCCATCAGGTGTATGCCTGCGGGGCGCCCATCGTGGTCGACTCGGCGCGCGCAGACTACACCGCGCAAGGCCATCTGCCAGAGGAAGAGTTTTTCGCGGACTCGTTCACCAGCGAAGCCGACAAAGCCAAAGGCTGACGCCCATGCGCCGCCGTCATCACCTCTGGGGCCTGCTGCTGAGCATGGCTTTTCTGGGCGCTGTGCAAGCCCAGCCCACGGCCGGCAAGCCTCTGCGCCTGATCGTGCCCTACGCAGCTGGCGGGCCCATCGATGTGACGGCCAGGGTGTTGGCCGAGCGCGTCAAAGACAGCCTGGGCCCGGTGATCGTCGAGAACAAGCCCGGCGCCGGCGGCAACGTGGGCATGGACCTGGTGGCCAAGTCGGCCCCCGATGGCCTGACCATAGGCATGGCAGCGGTGGCCACCCATGCCATCAACCCCTGGCTGTTTGCCCGCATGCCCTACGATGCCGGCCGCGACTTTGCGCCCATCACGCAGGTGGTGCGGGTGCCCAATGTGCTGGTCATGAATGCGGCCACCGCAGAGCGCTTGGGCATTCAATCCCTGGCCGACCTGATTCGCCATGCCCAAGCCCACCCCGGTCAGCTCAATTACGGCTCGGGCGGCAATGGCAGCGCCGGCCACCTCGCCGGTGAATTGTTCAAACGTGCTGCCGGCATGTTTGCGGTTCACATTCCCTACAACGGTGGCAACCCGGCACAGCTGGCCTTGCTGTCGGGCCAGGTGGACTTCAACATCGACAACCTGGCCACGGCCGCGCCCAACATCGCCTCGGGCAAGCTCAAAGCGCTGGCCGTCACCACCGCACGGCGTGCGGCCAGTCTGCCGGAGGTACCGGCCTTGAGCGAAACCTTGCCGGGTTTTGAAATAGACACCTGGTGGGGCCTGGTCGCAGCGGCGGGCACACCCGCTGAAACCGTCCAACGGCTCAACCAGGCCTTCACACAGGCCTTGAACGATCCCGCCACACGCCAGCGCTTTGCGGCCTTGATGGCCGAACCCGCGCCTTCCTCAGCGCCAGCCTTTGGCCAATTCATGGCCAAAGAGCGCGCCAAGTACGAGCCCGTGGTGAAAGCCAGTGGCGCGCGGGTGGATTGACAGCCCGGATTGGGCAGGCTTCAGCGGCGGTGCCCGACCGTGAAATCGTTCTGACCGGTGCGGTCCTGGCCGCGCAGCAACCACAGGGGGCGGGTGGCAAAGCTCACTGGAATGCCAGTCTTGCCATCGACCGGTTTGAGGTTACGGTCAAACAAGGAGGTCGCCGGCATGTAGCGCAAGGCCACACCGGTGCGGCTTTGCGCAGAGCGGTTGGCGTCGGCGCCATGGATCATGTAGACGTCGTGCATGGACATTTGCCCAGGCTCTAACTCCAGGTCGACCGCCTGGGCCTCATCGAAAGTGCCATCGGCCATGCGCTGGTTCAGCACCAGATCCTGGCGGTCCTCGAACAGGTGCGCGTGCAGCTGCTTGTTGGCATGCGAGCGCGGAATGATGCGCAAGCAACCGTTCTCGCGGGTGCTGGGCTCCAAGGCCACCCACACGGTGCAGGTGGCCAAGGGGCGGATGGGCCAGTAATGGCCGTCCTGGTGCCAAGGGGTTTCAAAGCCATCGCCCGCGGGCTTGCTGAACACATGGCAGCCCCAGAGGATGATGTCGGGGCCGATCACCTGTTCCACCATGTCCAGGATGGGGCCGTGCATGGCGAGGTCCAGAAATTTCTTCACCCCTTTGACGCCCTCCCCGTTGTCGCCTGCCACATGGGCACTGACCAATTTCTCGGGGCGCACGCCAGGGTTGTCACGAATCAGTTGCGCCAAGGCCTGTTGCAACTCGCCCAACAGTTTGGGCTCCAAACGGTAGTTTGGAACCAGGTAACCCTCGCGCGCGTAATGCGCCACATCGGCGCTGGAAAGTGAAGAAGACATGCCTGGCTCCTGTTGTTCATTGGCCCAAGTAAGCGGCCTGCACTTGCGGGTCATGCAACAGCTGTTGCGCTGGCCCCTGCAGGGTGATCAGTCCGGATTCCATCACATATGCACGGTCGGCGATTTGCAAGGCGCGGCTGGCGTTTTGCTCCACCAACAAGACCGTCACGCCCTGGCGCGAGACATCGGTGATGACTTCAAAAATTTTGTCCACCATGAGGGGCGACAAGCCCATGGAGGGCTCGTCCAGCAACAACAGCTGGGGGCGGCTCATGAGCGCACGTCCCATGGCCAGCATTTGCTGTTCACCCCCAGAGAGGGTGCCCGCCAATTGGTCGCGGCGTTCTTTCAAGCGCGGGAAGAGCGCGAACATGCGCTCCAGGTCCTCGGCCACCACGGCCGTGTCTTGGCGGATGTAGGCACCCATTTGCAGGTTCTCGAGAATGGACATGCGGGTGAACACGCCGCGCCCTTCGGGCACCATGGCCAGGCCGCTGCGCACCAAGTCCCAAGCGCCCTGCCCTTGGATGCTGCGCCCCTGGTACAGCACCTCGCCACCGGCCAGCGGCTGAATGCCGGTGACGGCTTTCATGCTGGTGGTTTTGCCCGCGCCATTGGAGCCGATGAGGCACACCAATTCGCCGGCGTGCACTTCAAAGCTCACGCCCTTGACGGCCTGAATGCCGCCATAGGCCACGCGCAAATCGCGCACCTGCAGCAAAGGCATGCGGGTCGACATGTCAGTGGCCTCCCGTGCCCAGATAGGCCTCGATCACCTTGGCGTCGCTTTGCACTTGGGCTGGTGTGCCCTGGGCAATCACTTTGCCATAGTCCAGCACGGTGACTTGGTCGCACAAGCCCATGACCAGCTTCACATCGTGCTCGATCAGCAGCAAGGTGCAGCGCTCTTGCCGGATGCGGTCGATCAGCGCGCGCAGTTGCACTTTTTCGGTGGCATTCATGCCGGCCGCGGGCTCGTCCAACGCCAGCAGCTTGGGCTCGGTGGCCAGGGCGCGCGCAATTTCCAGGCGGCGCTGATCGCCGTAACTCAAGGTGCGCGCCTTGTAGTCGGCGTAGCCGCCAATGCCCACATAGTCCAGCAGCTCACGGGCATGTTCCGCAATCGCACGTTCCTCTGCTTGAAACCGAGAGGTGCGCAACACCGCGCCCAGCAAGCCCGAGCCGGTGCGCACATGGCGGCCCACCATGACGTTTTCCAAGGCGCTCATGTCGGCAAACAGCCGAATGTTCTGAAAGGTGCGGGCAATGCCGGCTTGCGCCACGGTGTGCACCGCCGTGGGCTGGTAGGGCTTGCCTGCCAACTCGAAGCTCCCCGCGTCCGGTGTGTACAAGCCGGTGATGACGTTGAAAAACGTGGTCTTTCCGGCGCCGTTGGGGCCAATCAAGCCATAGACCTGGCCAGGCTCGATGCGCATGCTGACATCGCTCAGCGCCTGCAAGCCGCCAAAGCGTTTGGAAATCCCCTGGACATGGAGCACGGGCGTCATGGCGCAGCGCTCCTGGACCCGGCGGCAGGGGCCTGTGCATTTTTGCCGTGTTCGGGCGCCGGCCACAAACCCCGCGGGCGCCACAGCATGATGCCAATCATGGCCAGGGCAATCAGCAGTTGGCGCAGGATGGCGGCGTCGAGCCGGCCATCGGTCATGGCTTGCAAGGGGCCAGCCACATAGCGCAACACCTCGGGCAAGGCCGCCAACAACACAGCTCCCAGAATGACGCCGGGCAAATGCCCCAAGCCGCCCAAGACCACCATGGCGACGATCATCACCGACTCCATGAGGCTGAAAGACTCCGGCGAAACAAAGCCTTGGAAAGCGGCAAACATGCAGCCCGACACGCCGCCAAAACTGGCCCCCATGCCAAAGGCCAGCAGCTTCATGTTGCGGGTGTTGATCCCCATGGCTTTGGCAGCCACCTCGTCTTCGCGAATGGCCATCCAGGCGCGGCCGATGCGCGAGTGTTCCAGCCGATGGCAAATCAGCACGCTGACCAGCACCAGGGCCAAAAAAAGGTAGTAGTACAAGGTCACCGAAGGCAGCTCGATCCAGCCCAGGTCGATCTTGCGGGACAGGGGATGGCCGAACACGGTGACCGCATCGATCTGGCCCAGGCCTTTGGGGCCATTGGTGAGGTTGACCGGTTGGTCCAGGTTGTTCATGAACACCCGAATGATTTCGCCAAAGCCCAGGGTCACAATCGCCAGGTAGTCGCCACGCAGCTTCAGGGTGGGCGCGCCCAACAAGGCGCCCATCAGGCCCGCCAACAAGGCGCCCAGGGGAATCACCAGCCACAAGGGCGTGTGCAAGCCTGTGGGGAACATCGCGGCCAGGGCCGGAAAGGTCTCCAGCAAATGCGGCGAGGCCAGCAGGGCAAACATGTAGGCCCCCACGGCAAAGAAGGCCACATAGCCCAGGTCGAGCAAGCCGGCATAGCCCACCACAATGTTCAAGCCCAAAGCGAGCAGCACGTACAACAAGGCCACATCGGCGATGCGCACCCAGCCATTGCCCACCTGCTGCAACAGCAGTGGCAGCAACAGCAGGCCCAGGGCCCAGAGCAGATGGCGGGGTGTCAAACGGGTCATCGGCGCCTTCTCCTCACGCACGATCGGCGACGCGCTCGCCCAGCAAGCCCGAAGGCCGCAAGGTGAGCACCGCAATCAAGACCAGAAATGCAAAGATGTCGGCATAGTGGCTGCCCAGCACGCCGCCGGTGAGGTCGCCAATGTAGCCCGAGCCAATGGATTCAATCAGCCCCAACAGCAAGCCGCCCACCACCGCGCCCGACAAATTGCCAATGCCGCCAAAGACCGCAGCGGTGAAGGCCTTGAGGCCGGGCAAGAAGCCCATGGCGTGTTGCACCGTGCCGTAGTTGGAGGCCCACATCACGCCAGCCAGTGTGGCCAGCACCGCGCCAATGACAAAGGTGGCCGAAATCACCGTGTCGGGCTTCACGCCCATGAGGCTGGCCACGCGCGGGTTCTCGGCGGTGGCGCGCATCGCGCGGCCCAGCCGTGTGCCATGCACCAGCCACATCAAGACCGCCAGCGAGACGGCGGTGACGCCCAAAATCATGATCTGGGTCGGCGTGATCACCGCGCCGGCCACATCGATGGGCTGCGAGGGCAACAGCGTGGGATAGGGCTTGTAGTTGGGCTTCCAAATGATCATGGCCAGCGTTTGCAGCAAGATGGACACGCCGATGGCGGTGATCAGGGGCGCCAGCTTGGGCGCGTTGCGCAAGGGGCGGTAGGCCAGCTTTTCAATTGCATAGTTCAAGGCGCCGCTGACCACGCAGGCGATCAGCAAAGACATGAGCAAGATCAGCCAGCCCGGCGCCGTGGGCCAGGCTTCTTGCATCAGGCCAATCAGGGTCCAGCTGGTCATGGCGCCCACCATCAGCACTTCGCCATGGGCGAAGTTGATGAGGTTGATGATGCCGTACACCATGGTGTAGCCCAATGCCACCAGGGCATACATGCTGCCCAGCACCAGGCCGTTGATGATTTGTTGAAGCAAGACGTCCATTCGGATCTTTCTTTGCAAACTGAGGGCTCAGGGCTTGCCTTGCGCCGCCGCGTTGCGTTCGCGCAATTCTCGCAGTTTCTCGGCGATGCGGATCTCCAAACCGCGGTTCACGGGTTGGTAAAAACGCGCAGCGTTCATGTCCTCGGGCCAGTAGTTTTCGCCGGCGGCAAAGCCATCGGGCTCGTCATGCGCATAGCGGTAGCCCTTGCCGTAGTCGAGCTGTTTCATGAGCTGGGTGGGCGCATTGCGCAAATGCAGGGGCACGGGGCGGGTGCCGTCTTGTTTGACGAAGGCTTTCATTTGGTTGAAGGCCTTGTAAACCGCATTCGACTTTGGGGCCACGGCCAAATACACAATGCATTGCGCCAGCGTGAGCTCACCCTCGGGCGAGCCCAGCCGCTCGTAGACTTCGGCGGCGTCCAGGGCCATGCGCAGCGCGCGCGGATCGGCCAGGCCAATGTCTTCACTGGCCATGCGGATCATGCGCCGCGCCATGTAGCGGGGGTCGGCACCGCCATCGAGCATGCGCACAAACCAGTACAAAGCGGCGTCCGGGTCGGAGCCGCGCACCGACTTGTGCAAAGCGCTGATGGTGTCGTAGAACTGCTCGCCGCCTTTGTCGTAGCG
>CAINMN010000131.1 GCA_903850735.1 uncultured Burkholderiales bacterium
AGCAACGATCAAATTCAACAACTCAAGGCGCAAGGCATTGTGGTCGGCGCCGACAACGGAGGTGCCGCATGACGCGTCTTTATTTCAACGAAGTGGTGACCCGCGATGGCTTTCAAATTGAGCCGCGCTTCATTCCAACCGACGACAAGATTGCGCTCATTGACGGACTGAGCCAGTGCGGTTACGCCAAGATCGAGGCCACCTCGTTCACCTCACCCAAAGCCATCCCCATGCTGCGCGATGCCGAAGAGGTGATGGGCCGCATTCAACGCGTGCCTGGCGTGGAAATCACCGTGCTGGTCCCCAACCTGCGCGGCGCAGAGCGCGCGCTCGAGTCGCGTGCCGATGAGTTGAACCTGGTGATGTCCACCTCGGAAACCCACAACCAGACCAACCTGCGCCAATCGCGCGCGCAAAGCCAGGCCGGGCTGAGCGACGTCATTCGCCATGTGGACGGCCGCACGCCCATCAACGTGTCCTTGTCCACCTGCTTTGGCTGCCCGATGGAAGGCGATGTGCCCCTGGCCGAAGTGATGCGTTTTGCCCAGCACTTCGCCGACCATGGCGTGCGCGGCTTGACCATTTGCGACACCACCGGCATGGCCCACCCGACCCAAGTGCAACAAATGGCTGAAGCCATGCTGAAGGCCTTCCCCAGCTTGCAGCTCACCTTCCACTTTCACAACACCCGCGGCATGGGGCTGGCCAACATTTTGGCGGCGGTGCAGTCGGGCATCACACGGTTTGACGGCTCGCTGGGCGGACTGGGCGGCTGCCCCTATGCCCCAGGTGCCAGCGGCAACACTTGCAGCGAAGACGCCATCCACATGCTGCAGGTCATGGGCTATGACACCGGCATCGACCTGGACCGCTTGCTGCCCCTGGCGCGTGCGTTGCCAGAGATCGTGGGCCACGACGTTCCGGGCCAAGTGGCCAAGGCCGGCAAGATCACCGACTTGCATCCTGTCCCGGCTTGAAGGCGGCCGCAGGCACGTGACCGTACCGACTAAGATGTCGGTCGTCGGCGCGCTGGCTGCGCCCTTCTTTCTGGAGACTTTGAAATGACAACATCCTCTTCCGTCGTCCGCGTGGCGGTGGTCACTGGCGGCGCGCGCGGCATTGGCTTGGCGAGCGCCGAATGGTTTTTGCGCAATGGCTACCGCGTGGCTTTGCTGGACAACGACAGCGCCACCCTGGCCCAAACCGATGCAACGCTGAACCAGCCCGACCGCGTGCTGGCCGTGCCTTGTGATGTGTCGCAACCGGCGCAGGTACAAGCGGCGGTTCAAGCCATCTTGGCCCGCTTTGGCCGTGTCGATGCCCTGGTGAACAACGCGGGCGTCGCGGTGTTCAAGCCGATTGCGCAAACCACGTTCGAAGAGTGGCGCTATGTGATGGCCACCAACCTGGACGGGGCCTTTTTGTGCACCCAGGCCTTTGCGCCTGAAATGCTCAAGACCGGTGGCGGCAGCGTGGTGAACATAGCCTCCATCTCCGGCTTGCGCGCCAGCACCTTGCGGGTGGCCTATGGCACCAGCAAGGCTGCCATCATCCACCTGACCAAACAACAAGCGGTCGAGTACGGCAATGCAGGCATCCGTGTGAACGCCATTGCACCCGGCCCGGTCGAGACCGAGATGGCCAAACAAGTGCACGACTCGGCCATTCGCTCCGACTACTTTGACGCCATTCCGCTCAAGCGCTACGGCAGCACGGAAGAAATTGCCTCGGCCATTGGCTTCTTGTGCAGCGAGGCCGGCGGCTACGTCAACGGCCAGGTGTTGGCCGTGGACGGCGGCTTTGATGCCGCAGGCGTGGGCTTGCCCACCCTGCGACGCAACTCATAACGCCACGGTTGAGAGCCAAGGCACGGCTGCAATCACCACCAGGCCCACAAGCAAGGCCAGCAGGTAGGGCCAGATGGCGCCCATGACGTCATCGGGCGAGGCGTCGCCAATGCGGCAGGCCAGGTAAAAGCCCACGCCAATGGGCGGCATCATCAAGCCGATGTTCATGGCAGAGACGATCACCATGGCGTAGTGCACATCGTTGATGCCCAACTTCTTGGCGATCGGGAACATGATGGGCGCCAACAACAAAATGGCGGGCAGGCCTTCCAGCAAACAGCCCAGCAGCAGGAACACGGCAATCGACACCGCCATGAAGGCCACCCAACCGCCAGGCAAGGTGGTGAGGAATTGCGACAACTGCTGCACCACGCCGCTTTGCGTGATGGACCAGGCCATGGCCGAGGCCGTGCCCAAAATCAACAAAATCGCGCCGCTCAAGGCCGCGGTTTCCACCAGCATGTTGTAGAACTGGCGGCCACTGATGCCGCCGTACAGCACCTTGCCAATCAGCAAGGCGTACACGACCGCGATGGTCGACACCTCCGTGGCGGTGGCCACACCGCCGCCGACCACGCTGCGGATCAGGAAGGGCAGCACCAAGGCGGGCGCGGCGATCAGCATCAAACGCCCGATCACCGACCATTTGGCGCGGCGCACATCTCCCATGTCTTCGTGGCGCGCCTTCCAGCGGGCCAATACCAGCAGGGCCAACAACAACACCATGGCGATGACAAAACCGCTTTGAAACAGGCCGGCAATCGACACACCCGCGACCGAGCCCAACACAATCAACACGATGCTGGGCGGCACGGTGTCGGCCATGGCGGCCCCGGTGGCCAGCAGGGCAATCATTTCGCGCGGCTTGTGGCCGCGGCGCTTCATCTCCGGAAACAAGGCCGGCGCCACCGTGGCCATGTCGGACACTTTGGAGCCGGAAATGCCCGAGACGATGAACAAGGACCCCAACAGCACATACGACATGCCGGCCTTCACATGGCCCAGCATGGAGGCCAGGAAGTCCACAATGACCTTGCCCATGCCCGTGGTGTCGAGCACGCAGCCCAGCAGCACAAAGATGGGCACCGAGACCAGGATCAGGCTGGACATGCCCTCGTCCATGCGGCCCACCACCACCATCAAAGGCACCTGTGTGGAGAACGCCAGATAGCTGAGCGCCCCCAAACCAAAGCAAAAGCCGATGGGCACACCCGCCACCAGGCCGACGGTCACAAAGCCCACCAGAAAAATCAAAATGTTCAGCGTGCCCAGTTGCGCCAACTGCGGCGACAGCGCCCAGAACATCGCCCCTGCCGCAGCAACGACCACGCCTGCGAACAGCAAAGGCCACTTGCCCACGGTTTTCACGGCATAGGCCAGCACCACGGCCAGCATGGCGATGACACCGAACGCAATGGCCGCCACGCGGTAACTGTTGGGCATGTTCAGCGCGGGGGTAGAGACAAAAGCCTCTTCTTGCGCATACTCGATGGCCGGGTGCAACAGGCCCAGAAGAAAGGCCGCGACCGACATCAGGGCAAAGGCCTGGACATAAGGCCGCACGCGCGGCGACATCATTTCCACAAAGAGCGTCAGACGCAAATGCTCGTTGCGGTGCATGGCCAAGGCAGAGCCAATCATGGCCAGCCAGATGAAGGAGATGGACACCACTTCATCCACCCAAATGATGGGCATGGCAAACACGTAACGCGAGATCACGCCAGCCAGCAGCAGGCCAAAAATCAACAGCATCAAGCCCGCACTGACCCACTCCATGGGCTTGATCAAGGGGTTCAATGCACGTCGGGCTTCGGCATCCTGGGCAGCAGGTGCCAAGGCTTCCTCAAGGGCGGAACTCATAAAAGGGGATCTCCGAGAAACATTGCGGCCCGCATCAGCGGGCCGCGAGAGGCTGTCACACCAGCCAATTTAAAAAAAGCATCAGACCAGCTTGCCGCTGTAGCTCTCCAACAGGGCCCAGGCTTCGTCGCCGTACTTGCCCTTCCACTCGCTGTAGAAGCCGGCCTTGCGCAGGCGGTCACGGAAGGACTCGGAGTTGGCCTGGTTGAACACCATGCCTTTGTCGGTCAGCTCTTTTTGCAGCGTGGCATTCAAGGCGGCCACGTCGGCGCGCTCTTTGGTGCCGGCGGCGTTGATGTGCTTGGCCATGATGGTGCGGATGTTTTCCGGCAGGCGCTCCCAGGCACGGCGGTTGGCCAGGAACCAGAAGCCGTCCCACATGTGGTTGGTCAGCGAGCAGTATTTCTGCACTTCGTTGAGCTTGGCGGTGGCGATGATGGCCAGCGGGTTTTCCTGGCCGTCAACGATCTTGGTCTGCAGGGCGCTGTACACCTCGCTGAAGTTGATCGAGGCAGGTGCCGAATCGAAAGCCTTGAACATGGAGGTCCACAGGGGCGACACGGGCACGCGGATTTTGAAGCCCTTGAGGTCATCGGCGCTTTGAATCGGCTTGGTGGAAGACGTGATGTGGCGGAAGCCGTTGTCCCAAATCTTGTCCATGGCCACCAGGTTGGCCTTGGCAATTTCCTTGCGGATGAAGCCGCCCAGGTCGCCGTCCATGGCTTTCCAGACGGTGTCGTAGTCTTTGAAGGCAAAGCCGATGCCGGAAATGGAGGCCGAAGGCACCAGGGTCGAGAGGATCAGGCCCGACAGGGTGAAGAACTCGATGCCGCCCGAGCGCACCTGGCTCAGCATGTCGGTGTCGGTGCCCAACTGGCTGCTGGGGAAAATTTGCAGGTCCACACGGCCTTGGGTCTCGGCCTTGATGGCGTCCGACATTTCCTTGGCGCGAACGTTCATGGGGTGGGTCACCGGCAAGTTGTTGGCGTACTTGAGGGTGAACTCGGCCTTGCCTTGGCCAAACACATTGGTCATGGGCAATGCGAGAGAGCTGGCACCGGCGATCAGGGTGCTGCGACGGGTCAATTTCATGGTGTCTCCTTGGAAAAGTTGTGAATGGTTTGAGGCGTATTTTGCTACGTTTCTGAGGCGTGGCATTTTCAGCTCGGCAAAGGCTGGATCTCGCCCCGCTCGAGCAACAAGGTTTTGATGTCTTTTTTGACAATCTTGCCGTAGCCCGATTTGGGCAAGGCGTCCCAGAAAAACACTTGTCGCGGCCAGCGGTAGCGGGCCGAACGCCCTTCCAGATGGCCCAGCAAGGTTTCGGCGGTCAGGCTGGGATCGCGGCGCACCACCACGGCCACGCCGATTTCTCCCCACTTGGGATCGGGCATGCCCACGATGGCCACTTCGGCCACGCCAGGGTGAGTGAGCAGCACCTCCTCGACTTCGCGCGGATAAACATTGGAGCCACCCGAGATGTACATGTCGGACTCGCGCCCAGTGATGTACAGCAGGCCGCGCTCGTCCAAGCGCCCCAGGTCGCCGGTGTGGAACCAGCCCCCGCGCAGGGCTTTGTCGGTGGCTTCGGGATTGTTGTGGTACCCCGCGAACACCGCCGGGCCGCGGCAACAAATTTCGCCGATCTCGCCGGTCTTCACGGGCTGAAGCTGGTCATTCAGAATGGCCACCTCCATGCCGGTGCGCGGGCGACCGCAAGAGCCGATGTTGGCATTGGGGTCTGCATCGTCGGCCGAATGCATGCTCGGTGGCAACACGGTGATGCAGCCGGTGACCTCGCCCAGGCCGAAATACTGCACCATGACCTTGCCCAACTTTTGCAAGGCCAGCTTTTGATCGGCACGGTACATGGGCGCGCCAGCATAAATCATGTAGCGCAGGGAACTGTGGTCATACTGATCGACCGCGGGATGCTCGACCAAAATTTTCACGATGGTGGGCACGGTGAACACATTGCTCACCCGGTGCTTTTCCACCAATTGCCAGAACACTTCGGGATCCAGCTTTTCGCTGGGCAAGAGCACGGCTGCCGCGCCGCGCGCGACATTCAACAAGGCATGGATGCCCGCGCCATGCGACAGCGGCGCCACCACGATGGCGCAATCCCGTTCGCTGGTGCCCGGGATCAGGTCGGCCAGGTGGTTGGTCACCACAAACGCCATTTGGCCGTGCGTGAGAATGCCCGCCTTGGGGCGCCCAGTGGTGCCGGAGGTGTAGAAATACCAGAGCGGGTCATCGACCGCAACCACTTCCGCCTCGGGCCGCTCGCCCAGGTGCTGCGCCACCAGGCTTTCGTAGCTGAGCGCATCCGTCAGATCGCCGCCGATGGAAATCACCAAGCGAAGCGCATCCGAGGCAGTGCGTACTGCGGCCACATGCTCGGGAAAAGCCGATTCACAGATCATCACCGAGGCGCCACTGGAGGCGCCCAGATACGCCACTTCGGGTGGCGTCAATCGGAAATTGGTGGGGACCCAGACGCAACCCAGGCGAAAGGCCGCCCAGCAGCTTTCGAACATGGGCAGGTTGTTGCGCGACTGCAGCAAAATTTTGTCGCCCTTGCGCACGCCTTGAGCGCGCAAAGCAGCCACCAGGGCATCAACCCGCTGGTCGATGTGGGACCAAGACCAGGTTTGATCGCCCTGAATGAGACCAGGAAGCTCAGGAAACAATTGGGCCGTGTGCTTGAGCAAGCGGCCCAGGTTCATCACCTGGGCTGCGCTCATGCGGCCTCCAGCACGCTCAGGAAGTTGGCCACCGCTGCGCCGCCCATGTTGAACACCGCACCCAGCTGGGCTTTGGACAATTGCATGTCACCCGCCTCACCCGAGAGTTGCATGGCCGCCATGACGTGCTGTGACACGCCCGTGGCACCAATCGGGTGGCCTCGCGATTTCAAGCCGCCCGAGGGGTTCACCGGCAAGGCGCCATCAAAGCGGCTGATGCCTTCATGAATCACGCGCGCGCCCTGCCCTTGCGGTGCCAGGCCCATGGCCTCATATTCCAGCAATTCGGCCACGGTGAAGCAATCGTGGGTCTCCACAAAGTTCAGGTCTTGCAGGGTCAAGCCCGCATCGGCCAGGCCACGCGACCAGGCCATGGCGGCGCCTTCAAAGCGCGTGGGGTCGCGGCGCGACAGGGGCAGGAATTCATTGACTTGGGTGCGCGAGCGCCAGCGCACCGGCGACACCGTGGCTTGGGCTGAGGGCGACATGGAAATCACCAAGGCCGCGGCACCGTCCGACACCAAAGAGCAATCGGAGCGCTTCAACGGGCCTGCGACAAAGGGGTTTTTGTCCGAGGGCGTGCGACAGAAGTCAAAGCCCAAGTCGCGGCGCATGTGCGCATACGGGTTGCGCACGCCGTTCGCGTGGTTCTTGGCAGAGATGGCGGCCAGGGCATCGGACTGATCGCCGTAGCGGTCGAAATACTGTTGCGCAATTTGGCCAAAGACGCCCGCAAAACCCGAAGGCGTCGCGCCCTCTTCTTTGACATAAGAGCACTTGAGCAAGGTTTCGCCAATTTGCTGATTGGGCAAGGTGTTCATTTTTTCCATGCCAATGACCAAGGCGTGCTTGACGCGGCCACTGCCTACCGCGTCCAAGGCAGCCCAGATCGCCGCTGAACCCGTGGCACAGGCGTTTTCCAGGCGTAATGCTGGGGTGTGGCGGAATTCGGGAATGGCCACGGCGGGCATGGCACCGGAAAAATCTTGGGGCACAAACCCGGCATTGAAATGGCCGACAAAGATCCCATCGATGTCTTTCAGCTCCAGGCCGGCTGTGGCCACCGCTGGCAAGGCCGCATCGCGGATCAGTTGCTCCATGTCCAGGTTGTCGAGCTTGCCAAACGGCGTGTGGCCCCAGCCAATGATGTAAGGGTGTGTCATCGTGTGTTTCTCCTGCTGCATATTATGGGCACAGATGGGAATGTCGCCGCATCGACATGGCGGCACTTTGGAATGGCTTAGGATGACAAGCACAAAAAATGACGCACAGGAGACAGCTTTGAAACCCATTCACCCCTCTTTGTCAAGGCTCGTTGCGGTTCTGGCCCTTGGCTTGTGCGTGACAGCCAGCCATGCAGACACCTACCCCAGTGCCACCATTTCCTTGGTTGTGCCATTTGCCGCAGGCAGCGGTACCGACGCCGTGGCCCGCACGGTGGCGCAAAAATTGTCGGAGCGCTTGAAGCAAACCGTGGTGGTGGAAAACAAGGCGGGCGCCAGCGCCCAGATTGCCGCCCAGTTTGTGGCCGCGGCCAAGCCGGATGGCTACACCTTGTTCATGACCACCAACACCTCGCATTCGGCCAATCCGAGCTTGTTCAAGACCTTGAAATACGACCCCATCAAGGATTTCACGCCGATCGCGCGCGTGGGCGAACTGCCCTTCGCCTTGGCGGTGCATCCTGCCGTGCCGGCCAAAACGCTCAAAGAGTTGATGGACTATGCGAAAGCCAACCCCGGCAAGCTGTCGTACGCTACGCCGAACAGCACCTCCTTGGTGACCACCGAGACCATCAAGCGCATGGCGGGCATCGACATGGTGGCCATTCCCTACAAGTCGAGCCCGCAAGCCATGACCGATCTGATTGGGGGCCAGGTGCAGGTCTATGTGACCGACTTTGGCTCGGGCATGAGCATGATCAAGAGCGACAAAATTCGCACGCTCGCAGTGACCACGGCCACACCCTCCAAAATTTTTCCGCACCTGCCCACCGTGGGGCAAACCGTGCCGGGCTTCGACCTGACCTCCTGGAACGGCATCTTTGGCCCCGCAGGTTTGCCACGCCCCATCGTGGAGCGCATCAACAACGAGCTGCAAGTCATCCTGGCCGACAAGGAAGTACAAGACAAGTTGTCACAGCTGGGCTTTGAAGTTTGGCCCAGCAAAACGCCCGACGAATTCGCCAAATACGTCAGTGACCAATTGGTCAACTGGACCACCCTGATTCGCCAAGCCGGCATCAAGCCGGAGTGACCATGTCGACACCTTCTTACCTGGTTCGCAGCGCCAGCATCGCAGGCTACCAACCTGCCAACCACCATCACACCACCAACCAACGCCTGATTGGCCCGGAAACCGTGGGCGCCCAGCAAATGGAAGTGCTGCTGGGCACCCTCTCCAAGGGCGGGGGCGCCTTGCCGCATGCCCACCCTGGCATTGAGCAGTCCTGCTATTTGCTCGAAGGCACGGCCCATGTGACCGTGGGCGAGCAGGCCTTTGACATGGTGCCGGGCGACATGTGTTTTTTTCCCGCCGATGTGTTTCACACTTTCAGCGTGACCAGTGACACGCCCGTGAAACTGCTGGTCATTTACAGCCCACCGTATGGCGAAAACCCAAAGAACGTGATTCGTACAGCGCCGAAAGCCTGAGCATGGATTTTTCACTCTCCCAGGACCAAGAGCAACTGCGCGACGCCATCGAGCGCGTCTGTGCGCCTTTCGATGCGGACTACTGGTTGCGCAAAGACCGGGAAGGCGGCTTTCCCGAGGAGTTTCATCGTGCGCTGGCCGATGCCGGCTGGCTGGGCATTGCGATGCCAGAGGCCTATGGTGGCGCAGGCCTGGGCATCACCGAGGCGGCCCTGATGATGCACACCATTGCAGCCACTGGCGCGGGCTTGTCGGGTGCGTCCGCGGTGCACATGAACATTTTTGGCTTGCACCCTGTGGTGGTGTTTGGCACGCCCGAGCAACAGCAACGCTGGTTGCCGCGCCTGATTCAAGGGCAGGATCGCGCCTGCTTTGGCGTCACCGAACCCAACACCGGATTGAACACGCTCAAGCTGCGCACGCGTGCCGAGCGCCATGGCGACCATTACCGCGTGAGCGGGCAGAAGGTCTGGATTTCCACCGCGCAAGTGGCCAACAAAATTTTGCTGCTGGCCCGCACCACGCCCTTGGAAGAAGCCAAAGGCACCCATGGACTGAGCCTGTTCTACACCGACTTCGACCGCAGCCGCATTGAAGTGCATGAAATCGAAAAGATGGGGCGCAAGAGCGTGGACTCCAACCAGCTCTTCATTGACGACTTGCGCATTCCCGTGGAAGACCGCATTGGCGAAGAAGGCCGGGGCTTCGAGTACATCTTGCACGGCCTGAACCCCGAGCGCATCCTGATTGCCGCCGAAGCGGTGGGCTTGGGCCGTGCTGCCTTGAAGCGCGCGGCCAACTATGCGCAAGAGCGCGAAGTGTTCGGACGGCCGATTGGCATGAACCAGGGCATTCAGCACCCCTTGGCCAAGTCCTGGATGGAATTAGAGGCCGCGCATCTGATGGTCTACAAGGCCGCTGCTTTGTACGATGCGCACCAACCCTGTGGCGCAGAAGCCAACAGCGCCAAGTACCTGGCGGCCGAGGCCTGCTACCACGCTTGCGAAAACGCCATCCTGACGCATGGCGGCATGGGCTATGCCAAGGAGTACCACGTCGAGCGCTACTTGCGCGAAGCCTGGATTCCCCGCCTTGCGCCCGTCAGCCCGCAACTCATCCTCTGCTTCATCGCTGAAAAAGTGCTGGGGTTGCCCAAGTCTTACTGAGCCGGCTGACAAGCGGCCAAAACCTTTTGCGATTTTTCCAGGCACAGGCGTGCCCAGGCCATCGCGCCCATGGCACGAGCTTGCGAATGGCTGACCACTTCCACGCTGATGGGAAGGTCGTGTGGCAATGTCGAAAACAAACCCGTCAAATCGATGCTCCCCTCGCCTGGCAAAGCGCGTTCGGCGCGCGCTGTGTGAATCAATTCTTCGACGCTGAAATTCAAGCCTGCGGTGGCATCGCAAATTTGCGCATAGTGCAGCAAGCTGCGGGGAACGGCGGCGATGTCGGCCAGCGTGGTGGCCGAGCGGCCGAAATGCAGGGCATCCACCAACAAACCTGCGTTGGCGGGACGCCCTGCCAGATCGATCACCTCCATGACATCGCGGCAGTTTTTCACGGCCGTCCATGGCATGAATTCCAGATTGGCGGTCATGCCATAGGGCAGCATGCACTCGCACAAGCGCGCATAGTTGTGCGCCA
>CAINMN010000132.1 GCA_903850735.1 uncultured Burkholderiales bacterium
CGCCTGCGGTGGTGCCGCTCAGGTCCACGTTGTAGGTGGTGTAACCCAAAGCTGCACGCAAGGGACCGCTGTTGTAGTCAACATGCAAGCTGGTGCGGGCTTGTTTGTCCAATGTGCGGGTGCTGGCGGTGTTGGTTGCGGCAGTGCCGAACTCGGTGCTTTCACGACCACCACCCGAACCCATTTGCAGACCTACGGTCCATGCACCAGCCAATTTGGGGCTGATGTAATTGATCATGTTGCCACGGGTGCCGCCTGCTGCGCCGTTGCCCCACAGGTGGGCGACGTTACCACCGGCCATGCCTTCAGAGGTGTTGGTGAAGCCGCTCAGGGTGGCGATTTCATAGAGGGTGGTGTACTGGTAGCCCACGCGAATGGTACCGAAGCCACCTTCCAAGCCCAGATAGGTCTGGCGATTGGTGCCTTGGCTGTAAGAGCCGGCTGAGCCAACGTCAAACTGGCCGGTACTGGCTGCATAGCCGTCGTACTGGGTGCCAGCGGTGGCTGCGCGCACGCCAAACAGTGCGCCGTTGGTGGGGCTGATGCCTTGCTCGGTCACGAAGTGGGCTTTCATGCCGCCGCCGAGGTCTTCCGTGCCGCGGAAGCCAATGCGTGAGCCAGCGTTGGCGCCGTCCATCACGCCGGTTTGTTTGGTGTTCATGGCACCTTGAGCGAGGGATGTGGTTTTGACGCCATAGGCGATATCAGAACGACCATAGATAGTGGCTTGTGCCATTGCGGCGCCTGAAACTGCCAGGGCAGCCAGAGCAACTAGATCACAAATGCATCTTTAAATACGGCATGATCCACAAGTCATTGACTTCAAACATATTTAATTATTAACAATTTTTTTAATTTTTAAATTTTTATAAAAATATGACTAAACTAGACTGTTTAATAAAAAGGTTTCAAAGATCAATACTTTGTCGCGCTCTCGCCCCTCACCTGCCCCCATGGCAGTAGGCGCGCGCGTAGCCTGCACCATCCCGCTGGATCGGCTGCAAAAGCTCGCCGCCAGCGTACTGCCCTTGTTGGAAAACGAGCCAGTTGCGGTACAAAAAGGGGGAGAGACCTGCTTTTACATGGTGAGTCCAGCCATGTTCAGTCAGTTGCAAATGCGCTTGCCCCTGCAAGAAGCCGAGCAACCCAGCCCAACGCGCTTTGTCACCGGTGCCGAGGTGAACGACTCACCCACCGTGGCGGCGGTGGCGGAGCGTCTGTTGCTCGACGAGGGCTTGCGCGCTGAGCGCGGGGCCATGTCGCAGGCCTCGGTGGGCATTTTGCGCAACCGCTTGAAGCTGCACATCCTGCCCCTGATGGGCACCACGCCGATCCATTTGGTCGACGCTGATGTTGTGCAGCAACTGGTCAAGCGCCTGAGCGACCGGGGGTCCTCGCCCACCACCTTGTCGCAATACCTGGTGATCGTGCGCAAGTTACTCAAACTGGCGTTTTCGCGCAAGTGGATTCGCGAGCTGCCCGAGCTGCCCAAAATCAACATCGAGAGCCGACCGCGTGCAGCTTTTACCCTGCCCCAGTACAAAGCGGTGTTGCGCAGCGCCAAGCGGCTTTCGCGCAGCGGGGCCGAGGCGCCCATGTTCAAAATGGGCACGGGCACGCGCAGCCGGTTTTGGATCACCCAGCGCTACCAAACCCTGCCCCCCGACCTGTATTGGGTGATGGTGTTCATGGTCAACAGTTTTGTGCGCCC
>CAINMN010000133.1 GCA_903850735.1 uncultured Burkholderiales bacterium
CCCTGCGCCGCATGCCCGATTGGCTGCGCCCTGTGGTCAGCTGGCTCATGCCCCGCGTGGGCCCCCGCGGTCTGGAATTTGCGCGCGCGCGGGTGGTAATGAAGGCCATCGAAAGCATCCTGCACTTGCGCCGCGAGGCCCCGCAGCGGCTGAAAAACATGGTGCCCCAGCACTTCTGGCCCCTGCTGGCGCGCTACGGCATCACCCCCACCGAAGACGAACGCCCGCTCAAAAAGGCACCTTGACCGCGCCAAATAGCTGTCACAGCCTGTTGACAAATTCAAATGTCGGTTTATATTGACGTCATTGACTGTCAATTCGCATTGACAGCAGTTTGAAAGGATCGGGGCCATGCCAATGCTCGAACGAATTGAAACAGCGCTGACAAAACACTTGGCGCGCGCAGACAGCCCCAGTTCTCCGCAGCAGCTGGTGATGGCCATGCACCATGCGGTGTTTCCCGGCGGCGCGCGCATACGCCCCCAACTCTGTCTGGCCGTGAGCTTGGCCTGTGGTGACAACGCCCCGGAGCTGACCAATGCCGCCGCCTGCGCCATCGAATTGATGCACTGCGCCTCCCTGGTGCACGACGACATGCCCTGCTTCGACGACGCCGACACGCGCCGTGGCCAAGTGGCGGTGCACAAAGCCTTCGGCGAGCCGCTGGCCCTGCTGTGCGGCGATGCGCTCATCGTCCAAGCCTACCAGTGCCTGCTGCAAACACCCAGCGCCCACCCCGAGCGCACCCTGGCCTTGATGCAATTGATCAGCGACAGCGTGGGCGCCCCGGACGGCATCGTGGCCGGCCAAGCCTGGGAGTGCGAGACCCGCGTGGAACTGAGCCAATACCAACGCGCCAAAACCGGCGCCTTGTTTGTGGCTTCCACCTGTGCCGGCGCGCTGGCCAATGGCGCCGACCCGCAAGCCTGGCGCGGCCTGGGCGAAGCGCTGGGCGAGGCCTACCAAGTGGCCGATGACATTCGCGATGTGATGGGCGACGCCCAGCACCTGGGCAAGCCGGTGGGCCAGGATGTCCACCACAGCCGCCCCAGCGCCGCCACCGCCCTGGGCCTGGCCGGCGCGATCCAGTACTTTGAAGGCCTGATTCAGCGTGCCGTGGCCTCGGTGCCCGCGGGCCCGCGTCAGAGCAGCTTGCAAAAGCTGGTCCTCATGGAGTCTGAACGCCTGGTGCCCCGCCATGTGATTTCGCACGCCACCACGGCGCCGGTGTGAGCCTGTCCACATGAAAACCCTGGACCTCGCCAAATCCGACACCCCCGGCTGGTCACGTCCCGCCTGGCGCGAATTGGCAGACAAATGGTTGGACCGCTGCTTCACCAGCGAGCGGTTTTACCGCTGGAGCGTGAGCAACCCCCTGACGCGCTGGATCACCCAGCGCCGCTCGCAACAGGTGTTTGACCTGATGGCCGGCTTTGTCTACTCCCAGGTGCTGCTGGCCTGTGTGCGGCTGTCGATTTTTCAGCGCGTCCAGGAGCCGCAAACCCTGCGGGCCCTGGCCCAGCAAACCGAGATGCGCGAGGCCGCCCTGCA
Organism: uncultured Burkholderiales bacterium; assembly: GCA_903850735.1. Lineage (GTDB taxonomy): Bacteria > Pseudomonadota > Gammaproteobacteria > Burkholderiales > Burkholderiaceae_C > Limnohabitans. Next base: position 1,552 of record CAINMN010000133.1, read on the forward strand.
GCGCCTGCTGGACTCGGCGGTGGCCTTGCGCTTGCTGGCCTGGCGCGGCGACCAGCGCTACGGCCTGGGGGCCCTGGGCGCCCCCATCGCGGCCTTCCCCGGCATCCAGGCCATGATCGAACACCACGCCACCCTGTACCAGGACCTGCAAGACCCGCTGGCCCTGCTGCGCGATGGCCCCATGCAGCCGCAAATGAATGGCTACTGGCCTTATGTCAACAGCCCGGCCTCGGCGCAAGCCATTCAAAGCCCAGACGCCACCTACCAGCGTTACTCCGATTTGATGTCGGCCTCCCAGCCTTTTGTCGTAGACGAAATCCTGGCGGCCTACAGTTTCGAAGACCACCGCCATGTGCTGGATGTGGGGGGCGGTCAGGGGACTTTTGTCAGCCGTCTGGCCCGCCATGCACCCCACCTGAGCCTCAAGCTGTTCGACCTGCCCCAGGTGGCCCAGTTGGCCGCCCAAAACCTGGAACGACAAGGCCTGGCCGACCGGGCGACGGCCGCGGGCGGCAGTTTCCTGACCGATGAGTTGCCCACCGGCGCCGACCTGGTCACCCTGATTCGCATTGCCCACGACCACCCCGACCAGGACGTGCTGACCCTGCTGAAAGCCATTTACCGCGCGCTGCCCGCGGGTGGCACCCTGCTGCTGGCCGAGCCGATGGCGCGTGAGCGCCATGAGTCCCCCCTGGGCGATGCCTATTTCCATTTCTACCTGCTGGCCATGGGCTCGGGTCGGCTGCGAACGCCGCACGAACTGAGCAGCCTGATGAAACAGGCCGGTTTTTGCCTGGTGGAGCATGTTCCGACCCAAATGCCGCTGCATGCCCAGATCCTTGTTGGAAGGAAATCTAAGTGTTTACCCTAATTCTTCGTCTAAAACGTCATCTTTGATTGACACATATCAAAGTCAACTCAACAATACACCTATGAACGCCCACGCCATCGTTTTCGAGCAGCCCCGACAGCTTGCCCTGCAAGCCCTGGCCTTGCCCGACATCGGCCCTGACCAGATCGAAATCGAGGTGGAATTCAGCGGCATCAGCACCGGCACAGAACGCCTGTTGTGGGACGGCAGCATGCCGGCCTTCCCTGGCATGGGCTACCCCTTGGTGCCCGGCTACGAGACCGTCGGCCGGGTGCGCCGGGCAGGCAGCCAAACCACCTACAAAGAAAACCAGCGGGTTTTTGTCCCGGGCGCGCAGTGCTTTGAGGGGGTGCGCAGCTTGTTTGGCGGCGCGGCTTCCAGGCTGGTCGTGCCAGAGGCCAGAACCGTTGCTGTGGGCGATGATTTGAAAGACCAGGCCGTCTTGCTGGCCTTGGCGGCCACCGCCTATCACGCTGTGGCGGGTGGCGGTCAACGCAAAGAAATTCGTCCCCCCGACTTGATTGTGGGCCACGGCGTCATGGGCCGTTTGCTGGCCCGTCTGACGGTGGCTGCAGGTGTGGCCGCACCCACCGTCTGGGAAACCGAGCCGCATCGTCAAGCCGGTGCGCAAGGGTATGCCGTGGTGTCGCCCGAAGACGATCCCCGGCGCGACTACCAATCGATTTACGACGTCAGTGGCGACGCCCACCTGCTGGACCAGCTGATTCAGCGCCTTCGCCCCGGTGGCGAAGTGGTGCTGGCAGGCTTTTACAAAAGCGACCTGCATTTTGCGTATGCCCCCGCCTTCATGCGGGAAGCCCAAATTCGGACTGCCGCTGAATGGAAGCGGCCCGACCTGTTGGCTGTCACGGAGTTGGTCCAAACCGGCCGACTGTCGCTGGATGGCCTCATCACGCACCACCAAAGCCCTGCCAAAGCCGAACAGGCTTATGCAACCGCCTTTGGTGATGCACATTGTTTGAAGATGGTTTTGGATTGGAGTGCCAACGCATGAACATGAATCCGCCCCCGGTGAATAGCCAGCCCATTGAGTTCGTCAATCGTCTTCGCCAAGAGGCCGCGCATGAGCCCGAGCCGGTGAACACGCAGGCCCCCACCAAAGAAACCCAGATCATTGCCATTTACGGCAAAGGTGGCATTGGCAAGAGCTTCACCCTGGCCAACCTCAGTTACATGATGGCCCAGCAAGGCAAGAAAGTGCTGCTGATTGGCTGCGACCCCAAGAGCGACACCACCAGCTTGCTGTTTGGCGGCAAGGCTTGCCCCACCATCATCGAAACCTCTTCCAAGAAAAAACTGGCGGGCGAAGCGGTCAGCATCAGCGACGTCTGCTTCAAGCGCGATGGCGTTTTCGCGATGGAACTGGGTGGCCCCGAAGTGGGTCGGGGTTGTGGCGGCCGCGGCATCATCCACGGCTTTGAAACCCTGGAAAAGCTGGGCTTCCATGACTGGGGCTTCGACTATGTGCTGCTCGATTTTCTGGGCGACGTGGTCTGCGGTGGCTTTGGTCTGCCGATTGCGCGCGACATGTGTCAAAAAGTCATTGTGGTGGGCAGCAACGACTTGCAGTCGCTGTATGTGGC
>CAINMN010000134.1 GCA_903850735.1 uncultured Burkholderiales bacterium
GGAAAAAGCACACTTCCTGAAATGCGGCGTGCCCGTTGCACCGCACCAAGTGATTGCGCAAGCCGATGAATTGGCCAGCGTTCCTGCCGCATTGTTCCCGGGCATTTTGAAAACCACGCGGCTTGGCTACGACGGCAAAGGCCAAATCCGCGTGATGCAAGCCAGCGAATTGGCCGCGGCATGGCAAGCGCTTCAAGGCAAGGCCACGACGCCCGTACCCTGCGTGCTTGAAAAAATGTTGCCCCTCGCGGCAGAGTGCTCTGTCATCGTGGCGCGAGGCGCCGATGGCCAACAAGTGCACCTGCCCATTCAACGCAATTTGCACCGCGAGGGCATTCTGGCCGTCACCGAAGTTTTTCCTGGCGCCATCGACCCTGCCTTCAGCGAGCAAGCCATTGCCGCAGCGCAAGCTGTGGCCGAGGGCTTGAACTATGTGGGCGTGTTGTGCGTGGAATTCTTTTTGCTGGCACCGGGCCCCGAGCGCGAGGCCTTGGGCCCCCTGGTGGTGAACGAAATGGCCCCCCGGCCGCACAACAGTGGCCACTACAGCCAAGACGCTTGCGACGTCTCCCAGTTTGAATTGCAAGTGCGTTGCATGGCCGGCTTGCCTTTGACCGCCCCGCGCCAGCACAGCCCGGCGCTGATGCTGAACCTGTTGGGCGACCTGTGGTTTCCCCATTCGGGCGATGCACCCCAAGAGCCCCCATGGGCCAGCGTTCTGGCCTTGCCTGGCACACACCTGCACCTCTACGGCAAAACCGTGGCGCGCCGCGGTCGCAAAATGGGCCACCTGAATGTCACGGGTCATAGCGCCCAAGCCGTTCGCGCGACCGCACTTCAAGCTGCAGCGCTGCTGGGCATCGCGCCTTTTTGAAGACGCCATGATCCTGTCTGGCGACGCATCCGCATCCATTGCCCAAGCTGCACAAGCTTTGGCCCATGGTGAATTGGTGGGGTTTCCCACCGAAACGGTGTATGGCTTGGGTGCGGATGCCGCAAGCGATACCGCGGTGGCCAAAGTTTTTGCGGCCAAGGGACGGCCCAGCGACCACCCCCTGATTGTTCATGTGGCCGACGCCCAGGGTGTGCATGACTTTGCCTGTGACATTCCTGATTTCGCCAACAAGTTGATGGTCCAGTGCTGGCCCGGCCCCTTGACTTTGATCTTGCCCCGACGCGAAGGCATTGGCCTGGCCACGGCAGGTGGCCAAAACTCCATTGGCGTGCGCTGCCCCAGCCATCCCGTGGCCTTGGCGCTGCTGAAAGCGGCACGGGGTTTGGGCGTTTTGGGTGTGGCGGGCCCCAGCGCCAATCGGTTCGGTCGCGTCAGCCCCACCACGGCACTGCATGTTGCCAGTGAGTTTGACCCAAGCTTGTTGATTCTGGATGGCGGCCCCTGCCCTGTGGGCATTGAGTCCAGCATTGTGGATTGCACACGCCGCGTGCCTGTGTTGTTGCGGCCCGGGATGTTGTCGCAAGCGCAGCTTTCCCTCGCCTGTGGGCAAGCCGTTTTGACCCAAGCAGAATACGAAGGCAGCGATGCTTTGGGTTCGGCCCCCAGGGCCTCTGGCATGTTGGCTTCGCACTATGCCCCCAAAGCCAGCCTAAGGTTGTTGACGAGTTTGGCCATGTGTGAGGCGAGAACTGCGCCTGAACGCCCGGTGGGCATCTGGGCCCGATCGCCCATCCCCCAGCCGCCCCATGGCGCCATGATCCGCAGCATGCCCAACGACCCTCAGCTTTGTGCCCGTGCATTGTTCGCCCAGCTGCGTGAATTTGAAGCCCTCGGCGTTGCAGAAATTTGGGTGGAAGCCCTGCCCTTGTCTGCCGAATGGGACGGCATTCGCGACCGCTTGGCGCGCGCGGCCGTCCCCGCTGAGGCCAAAGTAGGCACAAGCTCGTTAAACTAGTCAGAATTGTTGGAGATCACGATGTTCAAAAAAATGGGTTGCCAATGGACGAAACGCCTTGTCTTGGCCACGGCGTTCACACTGTTGGCAGCGTGCGGTTCAAGCTCCAAATACGAAGAATTCATCCCTAGCCGCATCGTCTCTGCTGGTGACCAGCTCAGCTATTTGGGAAACAGCGCGCTCACGCCCGCTTACAGCGATCGCTTCACCGTGAACAACCTGGCCAGTGACACGGCCGTCAACAACTGGGTTTTGCAATTGGCCGCCAGCTATGGCCTGAGTACCAACCTGAGCGCCGCAGACCCTGCCGTGGTGGGGACCGCAGACCCTGTCGCCAACAAAGTGGCCAACCTTGAGGCTCGGCTTGCCACCGTGACGCCACGCAGTGGCGACATGCTGGTGGTCAACGGTGGCATGGCCGACATCATCGCCTTGGCCGAAGCCGTCGCGACGGGCACCAAAACAAGCGCACAAGCGCTCTCGGAGATTGCGACGGCCGGCTCTGATTTACAAGCCATCTTGTTGCGGCAACTCAGCCAATACAAGAACATTTTGGTCGTCAATGCCTACGACCTCAAAAACAGCCCTTACGCGAGCGGACGCGATCTGTCAGCGGCTCCGACCATGACGCGAGCCGCCTTTCAGCAGCTTTTGCAAGACATGACGCGCGCTTTCAACACGGCTCTGATTCGCAACGCGGGCACTTTCGCCAGCGGCACAGGCATCCGCTTGTTTGATGCGGAGACCTTGTTCTTGAACGCCAATCTATACAATATTGGGATCTCCACCGCGGGGCTCAGCACGGGCACCTGTAGCAGTTTTGCAACCCCTGCTGTGACGGACGACAACAGCACCCGTGTCGCCTGCACAACGACGGCTGCTGCTGCTCTGAACTCAAGCTACGACACGTATCTTTTTGCAGACACCAAGTTCCCCACGCCTGCAGCCCATCGCTTTTTAGGCACGCAGGCCTACACCTTTTTGCGAAGTGTGAAAGGGTGGTGAGTGCCCTCTTTCAGAAAACCCGAGACGCACCCCTTCATTAGCCGGGGCTCATCGCCCCACCCAATCCATCAAGGCATCCAACACTGGCCTGCCCGCAGAAGCTTGCGGGTGGTTGACGATGGCCACCAGCACCCAGCGACGGCCATCCTGCCCGTCCACATAACCTGCCACACCGATCACGTCGCGCAAGCTGCCGGTTTTCAAATGGGCGCGGCTTTGCGTCTGGCTGCGCCGCAAGGTTCCGTCCTGTCCTGCCACGGGCAAGGAGGCCATCAGATCGGGCATGACAGGGGAGCGCCACATCACTTGCAGCAAGCGCGCCAGCGCCGCCGGGGTGACGCGCTCTTCTCGACTGAGTCCTGAACCGTTGTCCAAAGTGGGCGGCGGCATGGCCACGCGCTCACGCCACCAACGGTTCACAATTTCTTGCGAGTTGGCCTGCTTGCCCTGGCCTTGTTGCTGCAGGCTGAGGCTCAGGAAAAGCTGCTGCGCC
>CAINMN010000135.1 GCA_903850735.1 uncultured Burkholderiales bacterium
GCCGTAGTCGTAATGCTGGCGCTCTTCGTTCCACTTCAGGTCGGGGTCGGGCAGGGTCACGCCCAGCACCTTGGCCTGGGGCACGGTGGCATCGATGAATTTCTGGCGCAGGTCGTCGTTGCTGATGCGCTTGATGCCCCAGCGCATGCCCTGCACGCTGTTCGGGCTGTCGGCATCGGGCGGCCCGAACATGGCGAGGCACTTCCACCAGAAGCGATTGACCGCATCCTGGACCATTGCCTTTTGTTCTTCGGTGCCGGTCATCATCACCAGCAGGGCTTCGTAACCCTGGCGCTGATGGAAGGATTCTTCCTTGCAGACGCGCACCATGGCGCGGGCATAGGGGCCGTAAGAACAACGGCACAAAGGAATCTGGTTCATGATGGCCGCGCCATCCACCAGCCAGCCGATCACGCCCACATCGGCCCAGTTCAGCGTGGGGTAGTTGAAGATGGAGCTGTACTTCGCGCGACCGCTGTGCAGCGCCGCCAGCATCTCGTCACGGCTGGTGCCCAGGGTTTCTGCGGCGCTGTAGAGGTAGAGGCCGTGCCCCCCTTCGTCTTGCACCTTGGCAATCAGGATGGCCTTGCGCTTCAAGCTCGGTGCGCGGCTGATCCAGTTGCCTTCGGGCAGCATCCCCACAATTTCCGAGTGCGCGTGTTGGCTGATCTGGCGCACCAAGGTTTTGCGGTAAGCCTCTGGCATCCAGTCTTGCGGCTCGATGCGGCCATCGGCGTCGATGCGGCGGTCAAATTGGGCCTGCAACGAGGCTTCGTCGGCAGACGGCGCCAGCCGCACGGGCTGCGCTTTGTATTCTGGGCTTGGCGGCAGGTCTAAGGCTTGGGTGTACATGCGTCATCTCCATTCGCAGCAGGGTTGCGCGAGGTCAAGAACGCAGTATAGCAATTAACCGACCGATCGGTTGGTTAATTTTGCTGGGATTTTCCCGAACGTAAGATCAGCCGCCCGACTCCAGCGTGAAAGCCGCGCTGCGGTCTTGCCCGAGCAGGCTCACCAGTTGCGGCAGCGCCTCTTGCAACTGCGCTTTCAGGGTGTAAGGTGGCTGAATGATGAAGACGCCGCTGCCAGGGAGCCCTGGTCGCTGGGGTTTGGCGCCGTCCAGCAAACCGCTGGGCACGACCGACTGCTTGCCCGATTTGATGGTCAAGGTGGCGTGCAGCCAGGGTTTCTGCGCTTGGGTGGCCAATGTTTTCAGGCGCCGCGGCAAGTCGTGTGCTTCTGGGCGCGGAATGACCGGATACCAGACCATGTAGCTTCCGGTGGCAAAGCGCTTCAAGGCATCCTGAATGGCGGCGGCCACTTTGGCGTAGTCGGACTTGATTTCGTAGCTGGGGTCCATCATGACCAGGGCACGGCGGCTGGGCGGGGGCAAAAACTTCTTCAGGCCCTCAAAACCGTCTTCGCGCAAGACAGCCACTTGGCGGCCGGCTTTCAGTTGCGCCACATGTTGCTCCAGCAGCCGGGTATCGGTGGGGTGGAGCTCGAACAATTTGAGCTTGTCGCTCTCTCGAAGTAGGCGCTGACTTATGAAGGGCGACCCGGGATAAATGCGACCGCTGCCATCGCGGTTGAACCCGCCCACCAAGTCCAGGTAGTCCTGGATCAGGGGGGATGGCGGGCTCGGGAGTTGCGCCAGCTGGCTTCGGAGCTTTTGCAGGCCTTCTTCCACCTCGCCGCTGGTGGCGGCGGCGTCACCGTCCAAGCGGTAGAGCCCGGCGCCGGCATGGGTATCGACCACGGTCAGGGGCACTGGCTTTTCGGTCATGTAGCGCAGCACCGCAATCAAGGTGGCGTGCTTGAGCACGTCGGCATGGTTGCCGGCATGGAAGGCGTGGCGGTAACTGAACATGGGGCGATGGTAACCCGGTTGCCGCTAACTGCTTGATGGCATTGGCATTTTTGTCGTAGAATCATGGGCTTCGTAGCGCAACCGTGGTCCCGCGGCGAAGTTCATCATCCCACCTAAGAGGTTCTCGTCAGAAGAACACCGACCGTGGAAAAGGACCCAACAAACCAACTCAAGGATGAAATCCATGTCAACGTTCAGCGCAAAACCCGCTGACGTGAAGCACGAGTGGTTTGTGATTGACGCCACCGACAAGGTGCTCGGACGTGTTGCCAGCGAAGCAGCACTCCGTTTGCGCGGCAAGCACAAGGCCATTTACACGCCTCACGTCGATACCGGCGACTTCATTGTCGTCATCAACGCTTCCAAAATCCGTGTCACGGGCAACAAGGCCCTGGACAAGGTCTAC
>CAINMN010000136.1 GCA_903850735.1 uncultured Burkholderiales bacterium
GCGCCAATGACCAGGACGGTGCTCATCTTTGAACCTTTCTGCCCACAGGCTCAGAGCATTTCAACGGCCATGGCCGTCGCTTCGCCGCCGCCAATGCACAGCGTGGCCAGGCCTTTTTTCAAGCCCCGCGCCTTCAAGGCGTGCAGCAAGGTCACCAAGATGCGCGCGCCGCTGGCCCCAATGGGGTGGCCCAAGGCACAGGCGCCGCCATGCACGTTCACTTTGTCGTGTGGCACCTTGAGGTCGGTCATCAAGGCCATGGGCACCACCGCAAACGCTTCGTTGATTTCCCAAAGGTCGACATCGTTCACTTGCCAGCCCGCTTTGGCCAAGGCTTTTTGCGTGGCGCCCACCGGGGCGGTGGCAAACCACTCGGGCTCTTGCGCATGGCCGGCGTGGCTCACGACGCGCGCCAGCGGCTGGCAACCGAGTTGGCGCGCCGTGGACTCGCGCATCATGACCAAGGCAGCGGCACCATCGTTGATGGAGGAACTGGAGGCCGCGGTGATGGTGCCGTCTTTCTTGAAGGCGGGCTTCAAGCCGGTGATTTTGTCGAGCTTGACTTTGCCCGGGCCTTCATCCTGGCTCACCACACGCTCGCCACTGCGGTCCTTCACCGTCACCGGCGTGATTTCGGTGGCGAAGTGTCCGGAGCTGATGGCGGCCTTGGCCCGCTCCACACTGGCGATGGCAAACGCATCCTGCTGCGCGCGCGTGAAGCTGTATTTGGCCGCGCAATCTTCGCCAAAGGTGCCCATGCTGCGCCCGGGCTGGTAGGCGTCTTCCAGGCCATCGAGCATCATGTGGTCGAAAATCCGGTCGTGGCCCATGCGGTAACCGCCACGGCCCTTGAGCATGAGGTAAGGTGCATTGGTCATGCTCTCCATGCCGCCGGCCACCAACACATCGTGCGAGCCGGCCAACAACATGTCGTGCGCAAACATGGCTGCACGCATGCCTGAGCCACACATTTTGGACAAGGTGACCGCGCCGGCGCTCTTGGGCAAGCCGCCTTTGAACGCTGCCTGACGCGCCGGCGCCTGGCCTTGGCCCGCCATCAGGCAGTTGCCAAACAAGACCTCGGTGACCAACTCGGGGGCAATGCCTGCTCGCTGCACGGCCGCCGCAATGGCGGCACCGCCCAGGTCGTGGGCGGCCAACGCAGAGAAGTCACCCTGAAAACTGCCCATGGGGGTGCGGGCGGCACTGACAATCACGATCGGATCAGACATGAAAAACTCCTGCAAATAAAAACTCAAGCGTTGCCGCGCGGGTAGCGCTTGAAAGCGCTGCGAAACACATCGACCACTTCATGCGGGCCACTCATGGTGACCCCCAGGTCTTTGACCAAGCCATCGTTCAGGCCGTAAATCCAGCCATGCACTGATATTTTTTGGCCGCGGCCCCAGGCGTCCTGCATGACATTGGACAAGGCGACGTTGCCCACTTGCTCGATCACATTCATTTCGCACATGACGCTTTCCAGCTCCGCCTGTGGCAAATGGTTCAAGCGCTGGCGATGCCGCAAACGCACATCTTGCACATGGCGCAGCCAGTTGTCGGCCAGGCCAATGCGGGTACCGCGCGTGGCTGCCAGCACGCCGCCACAGCCGTAATGCCCCACCACCATGATGTGCTCAATGCGCAAATGCTCGACCGCGAACTGAATCACCGACAAGGCGTTCAAATCGGAATGCACCACCACGTTGGCCACATTGCGGTGGACAAACACCTCGCCCGGGTCCAGGCCGGTGATTTCGTTCGCGGGCACGCGGCTGTCGGAGCAGCCAATCCAGAGGTACTTGGGGCTTTGCTGCTGCGCCAACTGGTTGAAGAACCCGGGGCGCTCTTGCTCCCGGCGTGCCGCCCAGGCACGGTTGTTGTCGAACAAATGTTGCAGTGAGGCGCTCATGCTGGGGTGTCCATCACAGTGTTTCCGCGAACAACTCGCGGCCGATCAGCATGCGCCGGATTTCGCTGGTGCCGGCGCCGATTTCATACAGCTTGGCGTCGCGCCACAAACGGCCCAGGGGGTACTCGTTGATGTAGCCATTGCCGCCAAAAATTTGCACGCCCTCGCCCGCCATCCAGGTGGCCTTTTCGGCGCACCACAAAATGACGCTGGCGCAATCCTTGCGGACCTGGCGCACATGCTCGGCGCCCAACAAGTCCAGGTTTTTGCCGATGGTGTAACAAAAGGCACGGCCGGCTTGCAACACGGTGTACATGTCGGCCACTTTGCCCTGGATGAGTTGGAACTCGCCAATGCTTTGACCGAATTGCTTGCGGTCATGGATGTAGGGCACCACGTTGTCCATCACCGACTGCATGATGCCGATCGGGCCGGCGGCCAGCACCGCACGCTCGTAATCGAGGCCGCTCATCAGCACCTTGGCGCCATTGTTCAAGCCGCCCAGGATGTTCTCGGCGGGCACCTCCACGTTTTGGAAAACCAATTCGCCGGTGTGGCTTCCGCGCATGCCCAGCTTGTCCAGCTTTTGCGCAATCGAAAAGCCCTTCATGCCCTTTTCAATCAAGAACGCGGTGACGCCACGGGCACCCATTTCCGGCTCGGTCTTGGCGTAGACCACCAAGGTGTCGGCATCCGGGCCGTTGGTGATCCACATCTTGTTGCCATTGAGCAGGTAATAGCCCCCCTTGTCTTCGGCCTTGAGTTTCATGCTGATCACGTCACTGCCTGCGCCTGGTTCGGACATGGCCAACGCGCCGACATGCTCGCCGCTGATCAGCTTGGGCAGGTATTTCTGCCGCTGTGCGTCCGTACCATTGCGCTTGATCTGGTTGACGCACAA
>CAINMN010000137.1 GCA_903850735.1 uncultured Burkholderiales bacterium
CGCCTTGAAGGCGCGGGGCTTGAAAAAAGGCCTGGCCACGCTGTGCATTGGCGGCGGCGAAGCGACGGCCATGGCCGTTGAAATGCTCTGAGCCTGTGGGCAGAAAGGTTCAAAGATGAGCACCGTCCTGGTCATTGGCGCCTCCCGCGGTTTGGGCTTGGCGTTGGCAACGCAGTACGCGGCCGCGGGCTGGCGTGTCATTGGCACGGCGCGCTCGCCCGAGGGCTTGTCGCGTTTACAAGCGGTCGGTGCGGAGGCTTTGTCGCTGGATGTCAGTGACCCGGCCAGCGTCAGCGGCCTGTCCTGGCGCCTCGATGGTGAAAAGCTGGACCTGGCCCTGTATGTGGCCGGCGTCATGGACAAAGGCGATGCGCAGACCCCGCCCACGCGCGAGGCCTTTGACGCGGTCATGCACGCCAATGTCCTGGGCGCCATGCAAGTCATTCCCCAAGTCGCGCCCATGCTGCAAGAGGGCCATGGCACACTGGCCTGCATCAGCAGCCGCATGGGCAGCTTGGCACTGACGCAAAGCAGCGATGCCGCGCTGTACCGCATCAGCAAGGCGGCGCTGAACATGGTGGTGCGTACCACGCAAGCGGGCTACCCCGATATCGCTGTGGTGGCCTTGCATCCTGGCTGGGTGCAAACCGACATGGGTGGCCGCGCCGCGCCTTTGACGCCCCGTGAGAGTGTGGCCGCCATGCGCGCCACGCTGGCTTCGTTGAAGCCTGAACACCACGGCCAATTTCTTTCTCATGATGGCTCGCCCTTGGCGTGGTGAGGCCCTTGCTTTGATGGAGTTCCCATGCTGCTGACCCCCGACCAGGAAATGATTCGCGATGCCGTACGGGCCTTTGCCCAGGAACAGTTGTGGCCGCAGGCCGCCCGCTGGGACAAAGAGCACACCTTTCCCAAAGAAGTGCACCGTGGCTTGGCCGACCTGGGGGCTTATGGCATCTGCGTGCCGGAAGCCCAAGGCGGCGCCGGCCTGGATTACCTGACCCTGGCCGTGGTGCTGGAAGAAATTGCGGCCGGCGACGGCGGCACCAGCACCGCCATCAGCGTCACCAATTGCCCGGTGAATGCCATCCTGATGCGCTACGGCAACCCCGAGCAACAAAAGAAATGGCTGATGCCCTTGGCGCAAGGCCACATGCTCGGTGCTTTTTGCCTCACCGAACCCCATGTCGGTTCCGATGCCTCGGCCTTGCGCACCACGGCCACCCGCGAGGGCGACAGCTATGTGTTGCAAGGCGTCAAGCAGTTCATCACCAGCGGCAAGCATGGCGATGTGGCCATTGTGATTGCGGTGACCGACAAGGCCGCCGGCAAAAAAGGCATCAGCGCCTTCATCGTGCCAACCGACACGCCCGGCTATGTGGTGGCGCGACTCGAAGACAAACTGGGCCAGCATTCCAGCGACACCGCGCAAATCAATTTTGACCAATGCCGCGTGCCCGCAGAAAACCTGATTGGCCAAGAGGGCGAGGGCTACAAAATTGCCCTCAGTGCCTTGGAGGGCGGGCGCATTGGCATCGCCGCGCAAAGCGTGGGCATGGCGCGCAGCGCGCTGGAGGTGGCTCTGGATTACGCGCGCCAGCGCGAAAGCTTCGGCACCGCGATTTTCAATCACCAGGCCGTCGGCTTTCGCTTGGCCGACTGCGCCACGCGGCTCGAGGCCGCGCGCCAGTTGATCTGGCATGCCGCCGCCTTGCGCGATGCCAGCCGCCCCTGCCTGAAAGAGGCGGCCATGGCCAAGCTGTTCGCCAGCGAAGTGGCCGAGGAGGTCTGCAGTGCCGCCATCCAAACCCTGGGCGGTTATGGCTATGTGAGCGACTTCCCTGTGGAGCGCATTTACCGTGACGTGCGTGTTTGCCAAATTTACGAAGGCACCTCGGACGTTCAAAAGATCCTGATCCAACGCGCATTGGCATGAAGGCTTCTGCGTCGGCCTTGTTGGACTGCCCCTGTGGCCAACGCAGTGGTCGCGGTCTGGCAACGCTTGCGACCTGTTGTGGTCCCAGGCTCTCAGGCGAGCAACCCGCGCCGGACGCTGATGCCCTGATGCGCTCGCGCTACACAGCCTATGTGCTGGGCCATGCAGATTACTTGTTGGCCACTTGGCACCAGCGCACGCGCCCCGCCACGCTGGAACTGGATCCCGCCGCCAAGTGGCTGGGCCTGGAGGTCAAGCAGCGACAGCAAACTGGGGACGACCAAGCCGAGGTGTCGTTTGTGGCGCGGTTTCGCCTGGCGGGCCGCGCTGTTCGTTTGACAGAGCACAGCCGTTTCGTGCGCGAGAATGGCCTTTGGTATTACGTGGATGGAGATGTGAGCTGACATGCGCTTTCAAGCCCTTCTATTCGATTGCGATGGCGTCTTGGTCGACAGCGAGCCCATCACCCATGGCGTTTTGCATGAGATGTTGCACGCGCAGGGCTGGCGCCTGACGATGGAGGAGTGTGTCCACCATTTCATGGGCCGGGCGGTCAAAGACCAGCGCGCCGTGATCGAGCATCACACCCAGCAGCCGCTGACAGAAGCCTGGCTGACAGCGTTCCGTGAACGCCGCAACCAGGCGCTTGAAGAACGACTGCAAGCTGTGCCGCACATTCATGCCGCGATGGCGGCCTTGCAACCCGTGTTTGCCCAACGCATGGCCTGCGCCTCGGGGGCGGACCGCTTCAAGGTGGAGTTGCAATTGAAAAAGGTTGCGCTGCACGCTTATTTTGCGGGCCGCATTTTCAGCGGCCATGAAATGCCGCGCAGCAAGCCCGCGCCCGATGTTTACCTGGCCGCCGCAGAACACTTGGCGGTCCCGACAGCCGATTGCCTGGTGATCGAAGACACGCCCACGGGCGTCACCGCTGGCGTGGCCGCGGGTGCCGAGGTCTGGGCCTATGTGGCGCCCGACGCGCAGGACATGGCGCGCCACATCGAAGTCTTGCGGCAAGCGGGCGCCCAGCGCGTTTTTCACAGCATGGCCGACTTGCCGGGCCTGATCCAAGCCGCCTGAGGCCGGCAAAAAAAGTGGACGAATCAATTGACGTTTACGTAAACGTCAATTAGAGTGCTGGTTTTCCGAAAGAGTGAGCCATGCCTGTTCTGGAGACAAAACTCAACCCTCGCTCGGCTGAATTTCAAGCCAATGCCACGGCCATGCGCGCCCAGGTGGATGATCTTCAGGCCCAGCTTGCCCAAGTGGCCCAAGGCGGCGGCGAAGCCGCCCGTGCCAAGCACACGGCGCGTGGCAAATTGCTGCCCCGCGAGCGCGTTCAGCGCCTGCTCGACCCTGGCACGCCTTTCCTGGAGCTGGCGCCGCTGGCGGCCCTGCAGATGTACCAAAACGACGCGCCCAGCGCCGGGCTGATTGCCGGCATTGGCCGCGTCAGTGGCGTGGACTGCATGATTGTGTGCAACGACGCCACGGTCAAGGGTGGCACCTACTACCCCATGACGGTGAAGAAGCATTTGCGCGCCCAGGAAGTGGCCCAGCAAAACCGTTTGCCCTGCATTTACCTGGTGGACTCGGGCGGCGCCAACTTGCCCAACCAGGATGAAGTCTTTCCCGACCGCGATCACTTTGGCCGCATCTTCTTCAACCAGGCCAACATGAGCGCCCAGGGCATTGCCCAGATTGCCGTGGTCATGGGCAGTTGCACGGCCGGTGGCGCCTATGTGCCCGCCATGAGCGATGAAGCCATCATCGTGAAAAACCAGGGCACGATTTTCCTGGGCGGCCCGCCCTTGGTGAAAGCGGCCACCGGCGAAGTGGTCACGGCCGAAGACCTGGGTGGCGGCGATGTGCACACCCGCCTGTCGGGAGTGGCCGATCACCTGGCGCAAAACGACTTGCATGCGATTGCCCTGGCACGCCAAGCGGTGAAGAATTTGAACGCCCGCAAGGTGCCGCCCATCGCGACCCAGGCGTCGCAAGCGCCTCGCTTTGCCGCCGAAGAGCTGTATGGCGTGATCCCGACCGACACCCGCAAGCCCTTTGACGTGCGCGAAATCATTGCGCGCATCGTCGATGGCTCCGAATTCGATGAGTTCAAGTCGCGCTTTGGCACCACCTTGGTCTGTGGCTTTGCGCGCATCGAGGGCATGCCCGTGGGCATCATTGCCAACAATGGCATTTTGTTTTCAGAGTCGGCCCTGAAAGGCGCGCACTTCATCGAGCTGTGCTGCCAGCGCAAGATCCCCTTGGTGTTCTTGCAAAACATCACCGGCTTCATGGTCGGCCGCAAATACGAAAACGAGGGCATCGCCCGCACTGGCGCCAAGATGGTGACCGCGGTGGCCACGGCGGCGGTGCCCAAGTTCACCGTCATCATCGGCGGCAGCTTTGGCGCTGGCAACTACGGCATGTGTGGCCGGGCCTACAGCCCGCGCTTCTTGTGGATGTGGCCCAATGCGCGCATCAGCGTCATGGGCGGCGAGCAAGCCGCCAGCGTGCTGGCGACCGTCAAGCGCGATGGCATCGAGGCCAAAGGGGGCGCGTGGAGCGCTTCTGAAGAAGAGGCCTTCAAGTCCCCGATTCGCCAACAGTATGAAGTGCAAGGCCATCCTTATTACGCCACGGCGCGTTTGTGGGACGATGGCGTGATCGACCCCGCGGACACCCGCCGCGTGCTGGCCATGGGTTTGAGCGCATCGCTGAATGCACCCATCCCCGAGACCCAGTTCGGCGTGTTCAGGATGTGATGCCATGACCGCCGTACGCATCACCCATGAAGCGGCCGTGACCACCATCACGCTGTGCCGTCCCGAAGTTCGCAATGCCTTCAATGAAGAAGTGATTGCCGAATTGACCCAAGCCTTCCGTCAGACCTCCGCCGATGAGCGCGTGCGCTGCGTGGTGTTGGCCGCCGAAGGCCCTGCCTTTTGTGCCGGCGCCGACCTGAACTGGATGCGGCGCATGGCCGACTACACCCGCGATGAAAACCTGGCCGACGCCAGCAAGTTGGCCGACATGCTGGAAGCCATTTATGTCTGCCGTGCGCCGGTCATTGCCCGGGTGCAAGGCGATGTGTTTGCGGGCGGCATGGGCCTGGTGGCCGCCGCCGACATGGCGGTCAGCGTGGACACCGCCCAGTTTTGCCTGAGCGAAGTCAAGCTGGGCCTGATTCCCGCCACCATCAGCCCGTATGTGATTCGCGCCATGGGCGCGCGCGCAGCGCACCGTTATTTTTTGACGGCCGAGCGTTTCAGTGCGGCCGAAGCGCATCGCGTAGGCTTGGTCCAAGAGGTGACCACGGCCGATGGATTGGATGCGATCGTGAACCAATGGGTGCAGGCCCTGACCAGTGCCAGCCCGCATGCCGTTCAAGTGTGCAAGCGCCTGGTGCAGGATGTGGCCGAGCGCGAAATCGATGCCGCGCTGGTGGCCCAAACCGTGGCCGGCATTGCCGATATTCGCGCCAGTGCGCAGGGCAAGGAGGGCGTGCAGTCTTTCTTGCAAAAACGCAAACCCAACTGGCTGCTGTGAGGATTCCGAGATGTTTCAAAAAATTCTGATTGCCAACCGAGGCGAAATTGCCTGCCGCGTGGCCGCCACCGCACGCCGCATGGGGATTCGCACCGTGGCGGTGTACTCGGATGCCGATGCCAACGCCAAACACACCCAGTCCTGCGACGAAGCGGTGCACATTGGCGGCAGCGCGCCCAAGGACAGCTACCTGCGCTGGGAGCGCATTCTCGAGGCGGCCAAGGCCACGGGCGCGCAAGCCATTCACCCGGGCTACGGTTTCTTGAGTGAGAACGAAGCCTTTGCCCAAGCTTGCGCGCAAGCGGGCTTGGTGTTCATCGGCCCACCGGCTTCGGCCATCCAGGCCATGGGCTTGAAAGCCGAGTCCAAACAACTGATGGAAAAAGCCGGTGTGCCCTTGGTTCCTGGCTACCACGGCAAAGACCAAGACCCCGGCTTGCTGCAACGCGAAGCCGATCGCATTGGCTATCCTGTGCTGATCAAGGCCAGTGCCGGCGGTGGGGGCAAGGGCATGCGCATCGTCACGCAAGCCTCGGAGTTCGCGCCGTCCTTGGCTTCTTGCCAGCGCGAGGCGCGCAACAGCTTTGGCGACGATGCTGTGCTGATTGAAAAATATGTGCAGCGCCCGCGCCACATTGAAATTCAGGTGTTTGGCGACACCCAAGGCGACTGTGTGTACTTGTTCGAGCGCGATTGCTCGGTGCAGCGCCGCCACCAAAAGGTGCTGGAAGAAGCGCCCGCCCCCGGCATGACCGAAGATTTGCGCGCCCGCATGGGGGCGGCAGCAGTGGCCGCCGCCAAAGCCGTGGGTTATGTGGGGGCGGGCACGGTGGAGTTCATCGTCGAGCAGTCAGCGCGCGGCATGGACTTCTTTTTCATGGAGATGAACACCCGCTTGCAAGTGGAGCACCCGGTGACCGAGGCCATCACGGGCCTGGACTTGGTGGAATGGCAGTTGCGGGTGGCATCGGGCGAGCCCTTGCCCTTGAAGCAGGCCGATTTGCGCATCCATGGCCATGCGATCGAAGCGCGTTTGTGCGCTGAAAATCCCGACAACCAATTCTTGCCGGCCACCGGCCGCCTGAACGTCTACCGCAAGCCCCACGCCAGCGCTTTTGCGCAGGGTGATGTGCGCATTGACGACGGCGTTCGCGAGGGCGACGCCATCAGCCCTTATTACGACTCCATGGTGGCCAAGCTGATCGTGCACGGCGAAACCCGTGAACAAGCTTTGGCGCGCCTCGATGCCGCCTTGGCGCAGACGCACATTGTGGGCCTGGCCACCAATGTGCAGTTTCTGCGCCATGTCTTGCGCAGCCCCTCTTTTGCCCAAGCGCAGTTGGACACCGCCCTGATTGAACGCGAAAAAGACGTGTTGTTTCATCAGCGGCCGGTCAGCCGTGACTTGGCGATTGCCGCCGTGGTGGCCCACACCTTGGCAACAGAGCAGGCGATGGCCCAACCCGACGCATCCGGTTGGGTCGACCCCCTGTCGCAACGCGATGGCTGGCAATCGCACGGCCATCAGCGACGCCACTGGTCCTTCGACGATGCGGGCGAGCCCGTGACGGCCACGCTCACCTATGGCGCGGGCGGGGCTTTGTCATTGGCCCTGCAAGCCGGCCCGGAAACTGCGCTGCAATGGCAACGCCTGGGCGACAGTTTGCAGCTTCAGTGGGGCACAGTGCGTTGTGTGGCATCGGTTTACCTGCAAGGCGAAACCGCCCATGTGTTCACGCCGCAAGGCGCGGCCCGACTGGGCGTGGTCGACGCCCTGGCGCATGCCGGCGAGGCCGCCCAGGAAGCCGGCCGACTCACCGCGCCCATGCCCGGCAAAATCGTGTCCTTCGCCGTGAAAGCGGGCGATGCGGTGAAAGCCGGTCAGGCCTTGGCGGTGATGGAGGCCATGAAGATGGAGCACACCATTCAGGCGCCCGCGGATGGCAAAGTCGCTGAGTTGCTGTTTGCACCCGGTGACCAGGTGACCGAAGGGGCGGAATTGCTGCGCCTGGAGGCATGAATCCCAGGCTTGGGTGAGAATGCAGGGATGAAGATCGCTGTCTGTTTGAGCAACACCAAGCCCGGGCCCTGGATTGCCAGTTTGCAAGCCGCCTTGCCTGAAGCACAGGTGTATGAGTGGGTGCCCGGCGCGCCCCCCGCCGACTATGCGCTGGTGTGGGCGCCGCCGCAACAATTCATCGATGAGCAACCGCAACTCAAGGTCTTGTTCAATGCCGGTGCGGGTGTCGATGCCTTGCTGCGAATGAACCTACCCGCCAGCATGGCCTTGGTGCGCCTGGACGACGCCGGCATGTCGGTGCAAATGGCCGAGTACGTGATGCATGCCGTGACGCGGCACTTTCGCGAGTTCCAGGCCTATGACCAGGCCCAGGCGCAATCCCACTGGGCCTACCGCAAGCCCCATCGGCGCCAGGAGTTTTCGGTGGGGATTTTGGGCTTGGGCATTTTGGGAAAGCGTGTCGCAGAGGTGGTGCGGCAATTTGAGTTTCCGGTGAATGGCTGGAGTCGCACCCCCAAACAGATCGAAGGGGTCAGTTGTTTTTCAGGTGAGAGCGGTTTGTCGGCGTTCCTGGCCGCCACGCGTGTGCTGGTGTGTTTGCTGCCCTTGACGCCCGACACGCAGGGCCTGCTGAACCGGCAGACGCTGTCGCAATTGCAGCCAGGCGCTTACGTGATCAACGTGGCACGCGGCGCGCATTTGGTCGACGAGGATTTGCTGGCGCTGCTGGACGAAGGCCATTTGGCTGGCGCGACGCTCGATGTGTTTCGCACCGAGCCGCTACCGCAGGCGCACGCTTTTTGGCAGCACCCCAAGATCACCGTGACGCCGCACATTTCGGCGCGTACCTTGCGCGATGAAAGCATTGCCCAAATCGCGCAAAAAATTTCGGCCCTGCAACGCGGCGAACCCCTGGCCAGTTTGGCGGGGGTGGTCGATCCGAAGAAAGGTTACTGACATGTTGCCCTCTCGCGTCAAGTTGGTGGACGTTGGCCCACGTGACGGCTTGCAAAATGAAAAGCAGCCGGTTCCTGCGGCCACCAAGATCGCCTTGGTGCACAAGCTGCAAGCAGCCGGTTTGCGAGAGATCGAAGTCACCAGCTTTGTCTCCCCCAAGTGGGTGCCGCAGATGGCCGACAACGCCGAGGTGATGGCCGGCATTCAACGCCAGGCCGGTGTGCGCTATTCGGTCTTGACCCCCAACATGCAAGGATTCGAAGCAGCTGTGAAATCGCGCCCTGATGAAATCGTGGTGTTTGGCGCGGCCAGCGAAGCCTTCAGCCACAAGAACATCAATTGCTCGATTGCCGAGAGCATGGCGCGCTTCGCGCCGGTGGTCTCCGCGGCGCGCGCTGCAGGCATCTATGTGCGTGGCGCCATGTCGTGCACCGTGGGCTGCCCTTACGAAGGCGAGGTGGCCCCCGAGCGGGTGGGGTACCTGGCCAAGCTGATGAAAGACATCGGCGTGCAACATGTGGGCGTGGCCGACACCATTGGCGTGGGCACCCCGCGAAAAATTCAAGCGGCACTGGAAGCCACCTTGCAACACTATGCACTGGACGATGTCTCCGGGCACTTCCATGACACCTATGGCCAAGCCTTGGCCAACACGCTGGCCAGTCTGGAACTGGGCGTCTGGCAATTTGACACCTCGGTGGCTGGTTTGGGTGGCTGTCCCTATGCCAAGGGCGCCACAGGCAATGTGGCGACCGAAGACGTGGTGTACCTGTTGCACGGCATGGGCATCGACACCGGCATCGATCTGGACCGCTTGGTCGATGCCGGCGTGTTCATCAGCGAGGCTTTGGGCCGCCAGACGTCTTCGCGTGTGGCCCGTGCTTTGCTGAGCAAGCGTGCAGGGTAAACGCCTTGGAACCCTCTGAACAACATCGGTTGGCACTGGCCATGCGAGACTGGTCCGCACAGTTGTTGGCGCAGCCCGGCCCCATGCCCTCGCCCTGTGTCTCGGTCTGCCAAATGGCCGGTGGCTTGTGCCAGGGTTGCTGGCGCACCCTGGATGAAATTGCCAGCTGGGGGCAGTTGCAGGACGCGCAGCGCCGCCTTGTCTGGCAACGCATTGCCCAGCGATTGACAACGCCCGAGGAGGGCAGCGCATGAAGCATATCACCTTTTATTTCGACTTCATCTCGCCCTATGCCTATCTGGCGTTTGAAGCCTTGCCGCAGGCTTTGCAGGGCATCAGCCACCAGGTGCACTACCAACCGATTTTGTTTGCGGGTTTGCTCAAGCACCATGGCCAATTGGGCCCTGCTGAAATCGCCGGAAAGCGCGACTGGACCTACCAACAAGTGCAATGGGGGGCGCATCAGCACAACATCCCCTTGCAATTGCCTTCGGCCCACCCATTCAACCCATTGGCCTTGCTGCGTCTGGCTTTGGCTTGCCCCGAGGCGGGCCTGCCCAATCGCTGGGTCTGTGAAACCATCTTCAGGCATGTCTGGAAAGAGGGCGGGGACCCTGTGTCCCCCGACAGATTGCGTGCGTTGACAGAACAGCTGGCGCCGCAACAGGATCCCTCGAGCCCGCAGGTCAAGCAGCGCTTGATCGATGCCACCCAAAATGCAATCACCGCCGGGCTCTTTGGCGTGCCCACCATGGCCGTCGATGGCAAACTGTTTTGGGGCTTTGACGCACTCCCCATGCTCAGGGCTTTTCTGCAGGGAGACGCCTGGTTTGAATCGGGTGCATGGCAAGCTGCACAAGCGTTGCCGTCGGAGATTTCCCGAAAATAATTTCCGATTGACGCGATGTGAAATCAAAGACAAGGGTTACTACCTAACTTGTCAGCGTTCATTCAGTTTCCCGTCAGAACCTGGAAAGGACGCCCCTTAAGAATCGCGCATCCCTTCAATTTCGAGGGGGCTTAACTTTTGGAGACATCGCTATGGCAACAGCAGAAGCCGCACGCCCGATGACCGCCGAAGAGAAGAAAGTGATCTTCGCTTCGTCGCTCGGCACCGTGTTCGAGTGGTATGACTTTTACCTTTACGGTTCACTCGCCGCAATCATTGCAAAGCAGTTTTTCAGCGGCCTAGACGCTGGTTCTGCTTTCATCTTCGCGCTCTTGGCTTTTGCCGCTGGCTTCATCGTGCGCCCCTTCGGCGCCCTGGTGTTTGGCCGCCTCGGCGACATGATCGGCCGCAAGTACACCTTCTTGGTGACCATTCTGCTCATGGGCTTGTCGACCTTCATCGTGGGTATTCTCCCCACCTACGCCAGCATTGGCGTGGCAGCCCCCATCATCCTGATCATCTTGCGCTTGCTGCAAGGCTTGGCTCTGGGCGGTGAGTACGGCGGTGCCGCAACCTACGTGGCAGAACACGCGCCCCATGGCAAGCGTGGCGCCTACACCTCCTGGATTC
>CAINMN010000138.1 GCA_903850735.1 uncultured Burkholderiales bacterium
GGCTGCGGTGCGTCTGTATGTGCTGGCGCTCTGAGCGGCGTCAGCCTGGCAAAGCGATCACGACGCCGGACTCTTCCACCGTGGCGCAGACCGTCATGCCTGTTTGAAGCCCGCTCTGGGGCGGTGCAAAGCCCACCCATTGATGGCCTGTGCGGGTTTGGATGGACACCTCGCCCCCCTGGCGGCTGCGACTGACGCGTGTCACCTGACCTTCGATCAGGTTCAGGCCATCTTGCGCTTGCAGTGTCAAGCCGACCTTGACGCCGGTCGCTTTGCACAGCGCCAAGACGTGCATGCCGGGCACCAGGCCCAACAACTGCACGCTTTCTTGGGTGATGCGCGCAGCGATGCGCAGACCCTCGCCAAGGTCGAGCAGGACTCTGACGGTGGCGCCCACTTTCTGCAACTTGTGAACGGTGCATGGCAGGTTGTTGCGCATGCTGGTGCGTAGCCCCAGGCCTTGCAGGTTGGGTGCCGTGTTGTCGGAGGGCGTGTTTTTCTGGAGCGCGGCCAAAACGGCAGATCGGGCCTGGGCCAATTTTTCAGCGCCTTGCAGCACCTGCTGGCCTGCCTGGGTCAACTGGGCGCCGCCGCCGCCGCTGCCGCCCACCACTTTTTCAATCAAGGGGGTGCCTGCCAAATTGCTCAAGGTTTCCAGGGCTTGCCATGCCGCTTTGTAGCTGACCCCGGCGCTGCGCGCCGCTTGCGAGATGGAACCGACCTCACCCAAGCGGCGCAAAATGTCGATGCGTTTGTCGGCGATTTCCGAGCCTAGGGCCTGTGTGAGGTCGGGGGATGAGGTTTTGGCGGGCATGGCAAAGAGTCGCTATTCTGAAAAGGGAGAGCGGTGCTACACTCGCTATTCTATTTCTGAATAGCGTATCCGTCGATGAAACGAAAGATCTTCAGTGGCCTGGCGGCGCTGGTGTTCGCCGCGCAAGCGCATGGCGCGCAAGTCATGGTGGCTGTGGCTGCCAACTTTGCGGCGCCCATGAAGGCCATGGCCCAGTCGTTTGAGCAGGCGACGGGCCACAAGCTGGTGCTTTCTCTGGGCTCGACTGGCAACATCTACGCTCAAATCAAGCATGGCGCACCGTTTGATGTTTTTCTGGCCGCCGATACCGAAACCCCGCAGCGCCTGGAAAAAGAGGGCTTGGGTGTGGCCGGTTCACGGTTCACTTATGCCACCGGCCGGTTGGTGCTTTGGAGCCCTCAAGCCGGCTTCGTGGACAAGCAAGGCGACATCTTGCGCCGTGCGCCATTTCAGCGCTTGGCCATGGCCAACCCGAAGTTGGCGCCTTATGGCGCTGCAGCTTGGCAGGTGATGGCCAAGTTGGGACTGCAAGAGGTGTTGAAGCCCAAGCTGGTACAAGGGGAGAACATCGCCCAGGCCTACCAATTTGTGGTGACTGAAAATGCCCAACTCGGGTTTGTGGCCCTGTCCCAAGTGTTCATGCAAGGCCAGATCAGCCAAGGTTCTGCGTGGGTGGTCCCCGCCCAGCTGCATGCGCCCTTGCAACAAGACGCCGTCGTGCTGGCCCGAGGGCAGGGCAAGGCCGCTGTGCGCGAGCTGGTGGCTTTTTTGAAATCGGACAAGGCCAAGCTCATCATTCAGTCCTATGGGTATGACCTGTGACAGGAGCGCATGAATGACGCAGGCATGGAGCTCCGAGGCATGGCAGGCCATCGCCCTGACGCTGCAATTGGCGTCGCTGACCACCTTGGTGTTGCTGTTGCTGGCCACCCCCTTGGCTTGGTGGTTGTCGCAGACGCGCTCCCCATGGCGGGGCCCTGTGGCCGCCTTGGCGACCTTGCCCCTGGTTTTGCCACCGTCGGTGCTCGGTTTCTATTTGCTGGTGGCCATGGGGCCGCAGGGACCCTTGGGTCAATGGACGCAGGCCATGGGCTGGGGCGTGCTTTCCTTCACCTTCACGGGCTTGCTGATCGGCTCGGTGGTGTTTTCTCTGCCGTTTGCGGTGCAACCGATACAGCATGCTTTTGAGGCCATGGGCCCGCGACCCATGGAGGTGGCAGCCACGCTGCGGGCCTCGCCCTGGGACGCTTTTTTTCATGTGGCCTTGCCCCTGGCCAAGCCGGGCTTGTGGACCGCCACCATTCTGAGTTTTGCGCACACCGTGGGCGAGTTTGGCGTGGTGCTGATGCTGGGGGGCAATATTCCTGGCAAGACCCGCGTGGTCTCCACCCAAATTTACGGCCATGTGGAAGCCATGGAGTATGCGCAGGCGCATGGGTTGGCGGGCGGCATGGTGGTTTTTTCTTTTGCTGTGCTGTGGCTGTTGGCCTTGATGAAGCGCCACCATGAGCGCGTGATGCCATGACACAAGCCGCAGCGATCGATCTGAGTGTGCAACTTCACAGAGAGAATTTCTCTCTGGATGTCGCCATGGTGTTGCCTGGCGCTGGCATCTCGGTGCTGTTTGGCCCTTCGGGGTGCGGCAAAACGACCCTCTTGCGCTGCATGGCCGGCTTGGAAAAAAACATGCGCGGGCACCTGCGCATGGGCGAGGTGCTATGGCATTCGGATGCGCAGAATTACCGGCTTGCGCCGCATGAGCGGCCCATAGGCTATGTCTTTCAGGAAGCCAGCTTGTTCGAGCATCTGAGTGTGCAAATGAACATTGAATTTGGCTTTCAGCGCATCAAGGGCGATCGATCGAGGCAGACTGTCGACGCGGCCATAGCGCTGCTGGGGATTGAGCACTTGCTGACGCGCTCCGTCGCGGCCTTGTCCGGTGGCGAGCGACAGCGCGTGGCCATTGCCAGGGCCTTGGCGACGCGTCCCCAGTTGTTGCTGCTCGATGAGCCCATGGCCGCTTTGGACCCGGCCCGCAAACAAGACGTCTTCCCTTGGCTGGAAAACTTGCGCGACGAGCTGCGCATTCCCATGGTTTATGTCACCCATTCCATGGATGAGCTGACCCGCCTGGGAGACCACTTGGTGGTCCTGGACCAAGGGCGTGTCAGTGCCATGGGGCCTGTCACCGAGACGCTGTCGTCGCTGGATGTGCGCTGGGGGCCGAGCCAAGACTTGGGGGTGCTGATGGCGGGACAAGTGAGCCAGCTCGAGCCAGCCTGGCACTTGGCCAAGGTGTCTTTCCCAACGGGGCACTTGTGGGTGCGCGACGACGGCATGAGGCTGGGCGATGAGGTGAGGCTGCGTGTGCTGGCCCGCGATGTCAGCATCACGCTGCAAGAGCCGAGCGACACCAGCATCCAAAACCATTTGCAAGTCCAGATCATCGACACCGCCGAGGACGATCACCCCTCGCAAATGCGGGTGCGCA
>CAINMN010000139.1 GCA_903850735.1 uncultured Burkholderiales bacterium
CCGTCCTTTGTGAAATAAGGATCGGTCGTGTTGATGGAAAAAATCTGGTTGTACTTGCTGGTGCTGACTTGCGCGCCCAGGTAGTTGCCCGTGCCAAAAATGTTGTCCTGTTGAATGCCGAACGTCAAAAACAGTTTTTCGAAAGACGAATAGCCCGCGCCCAATTGAAGCGAGCCTGTGGGCTTCTCTGAGACATTGATGATCAGGTCGACTTGGTCAGGGGCGCCGGGCACTTCTTGGGTGTCCACGGTCACTTCCTTGAAATAGCCCAAGCGTTCAATGCGGTCTCGCGACATGCGGATGCGGTCACCGTCGTACCAAGCGGATTCCATTTGGCGCATCTCACGGCGAATGATTTCGTCGCGCGTGCGGGTGTTGCCCGCCACATTGACGCGTCGCACATAGGCACGGCGTGAGGGCTCGGCTTGCAGCACCACGCTGACCTGGTTGGTGGCGCGGTCGATCTCGGGGCGTGGCTCGACACGGGCAAACGCAAAGCCAAAATTACCGAAATACTCGGTGAAGGATTTCACGGTTTGCGCCACGTCATTGGCGTTGTAGGTTTGCCCTGGCTTGATGGTGACCAGGGATTTGAACTCGTCATCGCGCCCTAGAAAATAGCCCTCCAGCTTGACAGAGGACACCACGAACCGCTGGCCTTCGGTGATGTTGAGGGTGATGGAGATGTCTTGCCGGTTGGGAGAAATGGACACTTGGGTGGAGTCGATGCGGAACTCGAGAAAGCCGCGCGACAGGTAAAAAGACCGCAGTGTTTCCAGGTCCGCGTTCAGCTTGTTGCGGGCATAGCGGTCATTTTTGGTGTACCAACTGAGCCAGTTGCCGGTGTTCAGGTCCAATTGGTCGCGCAAGGTGGACTCAGAGAATGCCTTGTTGCCAATGATCTTGATGTCCTTGATCTTGGCCACATCGCCCTCCACCACATTGAAGCTCAGGTTGACACGGTTGCGGTCAATGGGGGTGATGGTGGTGATGATTTCCGCGCCATACAAGCTGCGGTTGATGTATTGCCGCTTGAGTTCCTGCTCGGCACGGTCTGCCAGCGCCTTGTCAAAAGAGCGGCCTTCCGACAAACCGATGTCGCGCAGGGCTTTTTTCAGGGTGTCTTTGTCAAACTCTTTGGTGCCGATGAAATCCACGCCAGCGATGACCGGGCGCTCCTCGACCACCACCACCACGACATTGCCATTGACTTCGATGCGAACGTCTTTGAACAGACCCAAGGCAAACAAGCCTCGGATGGCGGCCGTGCCCTTTTCATCGGTGTAAGTGTCGCCGACCCGAAAAGGCAAGGAAGCGAACACCGTGCCGGGCTCCACGCGCTGCAGGCCCTCCACGCGAATGTCTCGCATTTCAAAGGGCTCGACTGCCCATGCCAAATTGCAGGTCAAGACAGCCAGCGCCAGCCACTGGGCGATCTTGCGAAAAAATTGGCGAATGGTGTAATTCATGGGCAAAGTGTGTGTCCGTTAAATGACGGGTATCACCCGCCCTCCAGCCAGCGCAACAGGTCGTTTCGCATCGCAATCAGCATCAGCAACAGCACAAAAGCTGTTCCCAAGCGTTGCAGCCAACCCGTCCACGCCAAAGAAGGACGTCTGCGCGTCAGTCCTTCCCAAAGATAATACATCAGGTGGCCCCCATCCAGGACGGGGATGGGGAGCAAATTCAAGACGCCCAGGCTGATGCTGACCAAGGCCAGGTAGTTCAAAAAAGCCGCCAGGCCCAGCTGGGCCGACTTGCCTGCATATTCCGCCATCGTCAGCGGGCCGCTGAGGTGGCGCACAGAGGCTTCGCCAATCAGTATCTTGCCCAGGGTTCGCAAGGTCAACCATGACAATTCCCAGGTGCGCTGTAGACCCTTGGCCCAGCCGTCGACAAAGCCTTGCTGAACCCAGACCTTGGCTGGCGCCTCGCCAATCATGGCATCCACACGCCCAATGACCTGGCCTTCAACTTCCACGCGACGTGGCTGAACTTCGATCAACAACACCCCAAACTGGCCGCGGCGCGAAACCTCCCAGACCAAAGGACCTTCAGCGACGCCCTCCCCCTGAACGCTTTGCCGAATCAGGGTTCTCAAATGCTGGGCATCCTGCACCGTGCGGCCCTGGATTTTGAGAATTTGATCACCTCGCCGCAACCCAGCCTGCTGCGCCACGCCCCCTGCGACCAACTCACCTAATATAGGCGCAGTCCAAGGGCCTTGCAGCCCCAATTCGCGCCACCAGGCCGGCTCGTCCACCGGTTGAGTCATTTGCGCGAAGTCCAGCGCCACTTCCCGGGTTTCCTGTGTGCCGCGGGCGCTCACCTCCAGGCTCACCTGACCGCCCTCTTGTCCCTGATGCAGCAGCCACCAGCGCAGGTCTTCATAAGAAAGAATCTCTCGGGGGTCGCCACCGTCGCGGGCCACCCGCATCACCTGGTCGCCACTTTGCAAGCCCGCCCGTTGCGCCAAGGAATCGGCTGCCGGCATGGCCAAAATGGCCTTGGTTTCCCATTGGCCCCACCAAGCCAGGCTGGAGAGCAAGACGATGGCCAACACCAAATTTGCCAAGGGACCCGCCGCCACAATCGCTACGCGTGAGCGCAAAGGCTGGCGATTGAAAGCTCGGGGCAAGTCAGCGGCGGCTACTTCCCCGTCCGACTCATCCAGCATCTGGACGTAGCCACCCAGGGGAATCAATCCGATCACGAATTCGGTGTCTTGTCCGGGCCGGGGCCGGGCAGAACGCCAGGAAAAAATCGGCCGGCCAAAGCCAATGGAAAACCGCAGCACTTTGACGCCACAAGCCACCGCCACACGGTAGTGACCGTATTCGTGCAGGGTGATGAGAATCCCCAGGGTGAACAAAAAGGCGAGCAGGGTCACCATGGGTTCAAGGGCCTCAACGCAGGCCGCGCGTCATGATCTGTTGCGCCGTGGCGCGCGCTTGCGCATCGATGGCCAACAAGTCAGCGAGTGAGTGCGGTGCGGCAGGCAGGTAAGCGTTCAGTGTCGCAAGGTTCAGGGCGTGAATTTGGTCAAACCGAATGCGACGCTCCAAAAACGCAGCCACCGCGATTTCATTGGCGGCGTTCAACACAGCGGTGGTGCCCGAGGGTGCCGCCAACGCCTCCCAAGCCAAACGCAAACCCGGAAAGCGCTCGGCGTGACCATGGTCGTCCAGTGCTTCGAAGGTCATGGCAGAGAGCGCATGGAAGTCCAATGCTGGAGCCCCCGAAGTCATGCGCTCTGGCCAGGACAGGCCATAGGCAATGGGCACCCGCATGTCGGGCGTGCCCAATTGCGCCACCACCGAGGCGTCTCGGTACTGCACCATGGAATGGATCACGCTTTGTGGGTGGATCACCACGGACAGCCGCTCGCCCGACAGGCCAAAGAGGTAACGTGCCTCGATGACCTCCAAGGCCTTGTTCATCATGGTGGCCGAGTCCACCGAGATCTTGCGTCCCATGACCCAGTTGGGATGGGCGCAAGCCTCTTCAGGCGTCACGTCTTTCAAGGTGGCGACGGCGCGCGCGCGGAAAGGACCGCCGGAAGCCGTGAGGATGATTTTGTCGACCCGCTCATTCCAGGTGGCAGGGTCTTGCGGCAATGACTGAAAAATCGCCGAATGCTCGCTGTCAATCGGCAACAAAGTCGCCCCCCCCTCGCTCACCGCCTGCAAAAACACCTCGGCCCCGACCACCAAGGCTTCCTTGTTGGCCAGGAGCAGGCGTTTGCCCGCGCGCGCGGCTGCCAAACAGGGGGACAAGCCTGCAGCGCCTACGATGGCGGCCATCACGGCATCGACCTCTGGCAGTGACGCCACCTCATCCAAGGCGGCAGCGCCCGACATCACCTGGATCGGCAGGCCTTCGGCCTTGACTTTGTCTTGCAAAGCACGGGCGGACGCTTCATGGGCCATCACCACATAGCGAGGCTTGAACTGCAGGCACTGCGCCCACATCAGATCGACTTGCTGCGCGCCCGTGAGCGCCACCACTTCGAACTTGTCTGCATGGCGCGCCACAACGTCCAGCGTGTTGGTGCCGATGGAGCCGGTGGAGCCGAGAATGGTGAGGCGCTTTTTCATGTCAACTCAATGCCAGCATCATGGCCAAGGGCAAGGTCGGCAACAAGGCGTCCACGCGGTCCAGAACGCCACCATGGCCCGGCAGCAAATGACTGCTGTCTTTCACACCCGCACTGCGCTTGACCAAGGACTCCACCAGGTCGCCCACCACGCTCATCACCGTCAAAAACAACAGGCCCAGCAAGCCACCGAACCATCCCAGGTGAAGCAAGTGTGTGTAAAGGCTGGGCGCTTCGATGGCCCAGCGCTGGTCCGCAGCAATCCAGGCCAGCGCCAGAACCAGCACGCCCACCATGCCACCATACACGCCCTCCCAGCTTTTGCCAGGGCTGATGCCCGGCGCCAGCTTGCGGCGCCCAAACGCACGCCCGGCAAAGTAGGCGGCAACGTCGGCCATCCAGACCAAGACCAACATGGAGAGCAAGAAATTGCTGCCCATCACCTTGGCTTGGAACACCGCCAGCCAGGTCAACCACAGGGCCAGCACACCGGCCACGCAACGCAAGGCGCGGGGAATGTGGGGCCAGCCCGCCACGCCCTGGCGCAACAACCAGGCACCGGCCAGCACCCAGCAGCCACCCGCAATTTGCCAAAGCAAGAGTGAGGGCTGCCAGGGCCAGCCTTGGGCCCAACTGAGGGCACACAGGGCCAGGCAAGCCAGGGCCAAGCCCATGGCCGATTTGAAATCGAGTTGGTTGAGGCGACCCCACTCCCAGGCACTTGCCGCAATGAGCACCAGGGTCAGGCCCGCCAGGGGCTCGGGCGCCGCATGAAACAACGCCGGCAACAGCAAGGCCACCAGAATCAAGGCAGTGATGATGCGTTGCCGAAGCATGCGGGTCTGTCCGCTCAGACGGCCAGAATCTCTTGCTCTTTCGCCGCAATGACCTTGTCGATCTCGGCGATGTGCTTGTCGGTGGTTTTTTGGATGTCGGCTTCGGCGCGCTTTTGGTCGTCTTCGGAGGCCAGCTTGTCCTTCACCAGTTTCTTGACCGCTTCGTTGGCGTCACGGCGCAAGTTGCGCACGGCAATCTTGGCGTTCTCGCCTTCGTTGCGGGCCACTTTGGTGAGTTCCTTGCGGCGCTCTTCCGACATGGGCGGCATGGGCACGCGAATGAGTTCGCCCATGGACGAGGGGTTCAGGCCGAGGTCGCTGTCGCGAATGGCTTTTTCAATTTTCGGGCCCATGCCCTTTTCCCAAGGCTGCACGCTGATGGTGCGGGCGTCAAGCAAGGACACATTGGCCACCTGGCCAATGGGCGTGGGGTTGCCGTAGTAGTCGACCATCACGGCATCCAGCAGCGAGGGGTTGGCACGGCCCGTGCGAATCTTGCTCAAGTGCTGCCCCAACGCAGCAATCGACTGGTTCATCTTGCTTTCGGTGTTCTTTTTAATGTCTGCAATGCTCATGTCATTCTCCAGGGTGGGGGCTCAACGGCTCAGGCGTACACCAGGGTGCCTTCGTTCTCGCCCATCACAACGCGCTTGAGGGCGCCATTTTTGAAAATTGAAAACACTTTGATGGGCAACTTCTGATCGCGGCACAGCGCAAAGGCCGTGGCGTCCATGATGCCCAGGTTCTGCCGAATGGCTTCGTCAAAACTGATTTTTTCGTACCGCGTGGCGTGCGGGTCTTTCTTGGGGTCGGCGGTGTAGACGCCGTCCACCTTGGTGGCCTTGAGCACCATCTCGGCGCCAATTTCCGCGCCACGCAATGCAGCGGCCGTGTCGGTGGTGAAGAAGGGATTGCCCGTGCCCGCAGCAAAGATGACCACTTTGCCTTCTTCGAGGTACTGCAGGGCTTTGGGGCGAACATAAGGCTCCACCACTTGCTCGATGCCAATGGCTGACATGACGCGTGCGGTCAGGCCGGCCTTGTTCATGGTGTCGGCCAAAGCCAAAGCGTTCATGACCGTGGCCAGCATGCCCATGTAATCGGCCGTGGCGCGGTCCATGCCGACTGACCCACCGGCGACACCGCGAAAGATGTTGCCGCCACCGATGACGACAGCCACTTCCACACCCAGGCGGGTGACCTCGGCCACCTCCTCGACCATGCGCACGATGGTGGCCCGGTTGATGCCGAAGGCATCGTCGCCCATCAAGGCCTCACCCGACAGCTTGAGCAAAATGCGCTTGTGGGCTGGCTGGCGATCGGTCATGTCTTGGGCTCCTTGTGATTCAGTGAAGTGTAGCGTTTTAGAAGGCTTCAGATAAGAAAAAGGGGACCGAAGTCCCCTTGTGTGGCTCAGGCCGTTTGCCGGGCTGCGGCAACCTGGGCGGCCACCTCGGCGGCAAAGTCATCGACCTTCTTCTCGATGCCTTCGCCCACCACGTACAGCGTGAACGCCTTGACGTTGGTGCCGGCAGCCTTGAGCATTTGCTCCACGGTCTGCTTGTCGTTCTTGACGAAGGGCTGGTTGAACAGCGAGACCTCTTTGAGGTACTTCTGAACCGAGCCTTCGATCATCTTGGCGGCGATGTCGGCGGGCTTGCCAGACTCGGCTGCTTTGGCCGTCGCCACTGAACGCTCTTTTTCGATCAGCTCGGCCGGCACATCGGCGCTGGTCAGGGCCACGGGCTTCATGGCAGCAACGTGCATGGCAACGTCGCGGGCGGCGGCTTCCTGGCCGTCAAACTCCACAACCACGCCGATGCGGGTGCCGTGCAGGTAAGAGGTCAGGTGGTTGGCGCCGCTGAAGTACTTGAAGCGACGGAAGCTCATGTTTTCGCCAATTTTGCCAATCAGGCCTTTGCGGACGTCTTCCAGCGTGGGGCCAAAGCTGTCCTGGCTGTAGGCCAAGGCGCCCAGGGCTTCGATGCTGGCGGGGTTGTGCTTGGCCACCAGTTCGGCAGCGGCACGGGCCATGGCCAGGAAGCTGTCGTTCTTGGTCACAAAGTCGGTTTCGCAGTTGACTTCGATCAGGGCGCCGGTGCTGCCGTTGATGAAGCTGGCGACCACACCTTCAGCGGTGACGCGGGCAGCGGCTTTGCCAGCCTTGCTGCCGAGCTTGACGCGCAGCAGCTCTTCGGCCTTGGCCATGTCGCCATCGGACTCGGTCAGGGCTTTTTTGCACTCCATCATGGGGGCATCGGTCTTGGCGCGCAGTTCGGCGACCATGCTTGCGGTAATTGCAGCCATTTGTATTCTCCGTAATCAGTTCAATCGGGGGGTGTTCAGCAAGGTTCAGTTGCAGTCGCGAAAAAGGGGCTTCACAAGCCCCTTGGACGCTGACGCGACGCGGGAATCAGGCGGCAGCGCCGTCTTCCACTTCGACGAACTCGTCGCTGCCTTCGGCCACGGCCTTGACCACGTCGTTGACCGCATTGGCGCGGCCT
Organism: uncultured Burkholderiales bacterium; assembly: GCA_903850735.1. Classification (GTDB taxonomy): domain Bacteria; phylum Pseudomonadota; class Gammaproteobacteria; order Burkholderiales; family Burkholderiaceae_C; genus Limnohabitans. Next base: position 7,437 of record CAINMN010000139.1, read on the forward strand.
TCGAGGATGGCGTCGGCAATGCCGCGGGCGTACAGGGTGACAGCCTTGGAGGAGTCATCGTTGCCGGGAATGACGTAGTCAATGCCTTCGGGCGAGTGGTTGGAGTCCACCACGCCGATCAGGGGAATACCCAGCTTCTTGGCTTCGGCCACGGCAATTTTGTGGTAACCCACGTCGATCACGAAAATCGCGTCGGGCAAGGTGGCCATGTCTTGGATGCCACCGATGTCTTTTTCCAGTTTTTCGATTTCACGGGTGAACATCAGCTGTTCTTTTTTGGAGAGGCTGTCCAAGCCAGCTTCTTGCTGGGCCTTCATGTCCTTCAAGCGCTTGATCGAGGTCTTGACGGTTTTGAAGTTGGTCAGCATGCCGCCGAGCCAACGCTGCTCGACGAAGGGCACGCCAGCACGGCGGGCTTCTGCGGCCACGATGTCGCGCGCCTGGCGCTTGGTGCCCACCATCAGGATGTTGCCGCGGTTGGCAGACAGCTGCTTGGCAAACTTCACTGCGTCCAAATACATGGGCAGCGTTTTTTCCAGGTTGATGATGTGAATTTTGTTGCGATGACCGAAGATGAACGGGGCCATCTTGGGGTTCCAGAAGCGGGTTTGGTGGCCAAAGTGCACACCGGCTTCCAGCATTTCGCGCATGGTTGTGGACATAAAGTACTCCGAAGGTTGGGTCTAAAATCCAGTTCGAGATCGGCATGAGGTCATGCCAACACCTTGAGGGAACTGGTTTGCGATTGATTCACGGTGATTTCCGCAAAACCTAATGATTCTAGCACAGCCGTCCCTGACACTGATCACCCTGCTTCCACCATGAAAATTGCCGTCATCGGCGCCGGCATCATCGGCGTCACCACCGCTTACGAGTTGGCCCGCCGGGGCCACGAGGTGGAGGTGTTCGAGCGCCATGGCGCGGTGGCCGAGGGCAGCAGCTTTGCCAATGCAGGTGTTCTCGCGCCGGGCTATGTCACCCCCTGGGCGGCACCCGGCATGCCAGGCAAAGTGCTGCGTTACCTGCTGCAACAGCACGCCCCCGTTCGACTGGGCCTCCCCAGCTGGCGAGACCTCACTTGGATGCGCCGCTGGCTCAAGGCCTGCGACCCAGCGCACTACCGGGTCAACCGGGAGCGCATGCAAAGGCTGGCGTTTTACAGCCGTACCTGCCTGCATGAGCTGACCCAGCAACTGCGTATGGATTACGACTGCCGAAGCGGCTACACCGTGCTCTTGCGTTCGGCCCGGGACGAAGCGCTGGTGCAAGCCTCGCTGGATTTTTTGCGCGAGGCGGGTGTGCCCTTTCAACGCCTAGACCGTCAAGGCGTGCTGGCCCTGGAGCCCGCCTTGAATGCCGACACCGAGCTGCACGCTGGCATTCATTTGCCCGACGATGAAGTGGCCAACTGCCGCCAGTTTGCGGTACAGCTGCGACAGCATGCCGAAGCCCTGGGCGTGCGCTTTCATTTCAAAAAAAGTCTCTCCGCGCTGCGTCCTGCCGCCCCCACCACTCTGGACGGCCGACACGGCGCGGCCACCTTTGAGGCCGTGGTGATGTGCGCTGGCGTGCAAAGTGCGGCCCTGCTGCGGCCCCTGGGCCTGCGAATTCCTTTGACCGCCGTGTATGGCTACTCCGTCACCGCACCGGTGCGTGAAGACATGGACGCGCCGCGCAGCGCGCTGATGGACGAGCGCTACAAGGTCGCGATCTCGCGACTGGGCAACCGCGTGCGCGTGGCGGGCTCGGCCGAGATTGGGGGCGACCCTTTGCGACTGCGCGACGCTTCGGTGCAAACCCTTTACAAAGTGTTGAACGACTGGTTTCCGGGAGGCGCACAATTGAGCCAAGGGGTTCAAGTCTGGAAAGGCGCACGGCCCATGCTGCCCGATGGGCCGCCATTGCTGGGGGCCAGCGGCGTACCTGGCGTCTGGCTCAACCTCGGACATGGCTCCAGTGGCTGGGCCCTCAGTTGCGGCAGCGCACGCGCTGTGGCTGACTTGATTTCAGGCCAAGACCCTGGCCTGGACTTGAGTGGTTACCAACTGTCGGAACGCTTTCCACGATGACACTGCAACGCATTTCTGCCCTCACTGCCCGGCCACTGCATTCCGTGGCAAGCACACGCTTGATGGAAAGCCAAGCGTTGTCTGGCGTTGAGCCCCACAGCCTGATGCTGCGCGCGGCCGAGTCGGTGGCTCGACTGGCCTTGGCCTTGGCGCCGCATGCTCAAGACATTTGGGTCGCTTGTGGCCCTGGCAACAATGGCGGCGACGGCCTGCTGGCGGCGCTTTGGTTGCAGCAAGCCGGCAAACGTGTGCATGTCACCCGTTGGCCGGATGACAAGCCACCGCCCGCTGACACGCAACAAGCTTTGCAAAACGTGCAGCAAGCCGGCTTGGCAATCAGCACAGAAGTTCCACCATCTTGGGACCTGGCGATTGATGCGCTGCTGGGTTTGGGTGCGCGCACCGCCCCCGCTGGACGGATGGGCGATGCACTGGCCGCACTGTGCGCCAGTCCTGCCCCCGTGCTGTGCGTGGATGTCCCCACAGGCTTGGATGCCGATACTGGGGACTGGCATGGACCGGCCATCCACCCCGCGCAAACACGCCACACCTTGAGCCTGCTGACCCTCAAGCCTGGCTTGTTCACACGCGCCGGGCGCGACGTCGCCGGCACGGTTTGGCTGGACACCCTGGGCATCAAAGTTTCAGAACAAGACGCTTGCGCCTGGTTGCAGGGGCCCACGCCATTGCCCAGACGTTGGCACGACGCCCACAAGGGCCGCTTTGGCGATGTCGCCGTGCTGGGGGGCGATGTGGGGATGTCTGGTGCGGCCTTGCTGGCGGGAACCGCTGCGCTGCATGCCGGTGCCGGACGCGTCATGGTGCACTTGTTGACCCATTCAGAAGGCCTCGCCTCACCGGCAGCCTTGATGTTGCGACCTGTGGACGCCTTGTCATTGGGTGACAACGCCACGGTGGTGGCGGGCTGCGGCGGGGGCGATGCCATTCGCGCCCATTTGCCACGCCTGCTGTCCAAGGCCGCTCGACTGGTGCTGGATGCCGATGCCCTGAACGCCATCGCACAAGACCAGGGCTTGCTGCATTTTCTGCAACAACGTGCGCAGCGTCAACTGCACACCGTCTTGACGCCCCACCCGCTGGAGGCCGCTCGCTTGCTGGAAAGCAGCACAGGCGAGGTTCAAGCCGATCGGCTGGCCAGCGCGCAAGCGCTGGCGACGCTGACCCAAAGCTGTGTGGTGCTCAAAGGGGCTGGTTCGGTGATCGCGCGCGCGCAAGGGCTGCCGCACATCAATCCCACGGGGAATGCCCGGCTATCCACCGCGGGCAGCGGTGATGTGCTGGCGGGCATGATTGGCGCGCGCATGGCGCAAGGGCAGACGGCTTGGGAAGCCGCCTGCGGCGCGGTGTACGCCCACGGTCAACGCGCCGAACAAGGCCCGCAAGACAGCGTGTTGACCGCTGACATGCTGGCCTGCTGAAAGCTCAACCGCGGCCGGCGAACGGCATCTTGGTGGCCATAACGGTGTGGAACATCACATTGGCCTCCAAGGGCAGGCTGGCCATGTACAGCACCGACTGGCCGACGATGTTCACATCCATCAAAGGCTCGACCGCCACTTCGCCATGGGCTTGCATGACGCCCTTGGCCATGCGCATCGCCATGGGGGTGGCGGCGTTGCCAATGTCGATCTGTCCCACGGCAATGTCGTACTTGCGGCCATCGAGCGAGGCCGTCTTGGTCAGGCCCGACACCGCATGCTTGGTGGACGTGTAGGCAATCGAATTGGGGCGCGGCGTGGTGGCCGAGATGGAGCCGTTGTTGATGATGCGACCGCCTCGGGGCGACTGGCTCTTCATCACGCGGAAGGCTTGCTGAATGCAATAGAACATGCCGTTCAAATTGGTGTCCACCACGTTTTTCCAGATCTCGATGTCCAGGTCTTCCAAGGGCACGGCGGGTGCGCTGACGCCGGCGTTGTTGAAGAGCACATCGACACGGCCATAAGCGGCCACCGCCTGGTCAAACAAGGCCTTCACGGAGGCAGGGTCGACCACGTTGGTCGGCACGGCCAAGCCCGTCACGCCGGCGCCGGCTTCGGCCAGGGTTTCGTTCAGGGCATCGGCACGGCGGCCGGCCAGCACCACGCGGTAACCGGCCTTCAACAGGGTCAGGGCGGCAGCTTTGCCAACACCCGAGCCTGCACCTGTGACGATGGCAACTTTGGAATCACTCATGAAACATCCTTGTGAATTAGCGACGCGACTTGCGCCCTTTTTTGAAAGCGACAGCTTTTTTCACAGCTGCCTTTAACGACTGAAGCGGGGATTTTGGCGCAGACACCACCACGGCTTTGTCACCTTTGTCACCCCCCTTTTTGTCACGGCGGCGTGCCGCAGGCGCATCGCGCTCGGTGGACTCCCGCCCTCCTCGCTCACGCGTCGCCTTGAGGGGTCGCTCCTCTCCCTCGCGCACCAGGCGAAAGTCGATCTTGCGGCCATCGAGGTCGACCCGACTCACCTGCACCTGCACCCGCGTGCCAATGGCGTAGCGAATGCCGGTGCGCTCGCCGCGCAACTCTTGGCGCGCCTCGTCGAAGCGGAAGTACTCCCCGCCCAACTCGGTGATGTGCACCAAGCCTTCCACATAGAGCGCGTCGAGCGTGACAAAGACGCCAAAGCCCGTGGCTGCCGTCACCACCCCGCTGTATTCCTCGCCGAGGTGCTCGCGCATGTATTTGCACTTGAGCCAGGCCTCCACATCGCGGCTGGCCTCATCGGCCCGGCGCTCGTTGGCGCTGCAATGCAAGCCCGCGGCCTCCCAGGCCGTTTGGTCCGGATGGCTGCTGCGCGCTTTGGCCATCGCATTTTCCGGTGGCTTGACGCGCGAGGCCAAGCGGCGCGACAAGCGCGCATGCGCCTCGCCGGGCGTGGGCAAGCTGGGCAATTGGTAGCGCTTCTTGGCCAGGATGGCCTTGATGACGCGGTGCACCAGCAAATCGGGGTAGCGCCGAATGGGGCTGGTGAAGTGGGTGTAAGCCTCAAAAGCCAAGCCAAAGTGACCACTGTTGATGGGCGTGTATATCGCCTGCTGCATCGAGCGCAACAACATGCTGTGGATCTGTTGTGCGTCAGGCCGGTCTTTGGTGGCGTTGGCAATGGCTTGAAATTCTGCGGGCTTGGGCTCATCGCTGATGCTCATGCCAATGCCGGTGGACTTCAGGTAATTGCGCAGCAATTCTTTTTTCTCGGGCGTGGGGCCCTCGTGCACGCGGAACAGCCCAGGGTGCTTGCTGTGCAAAATGAAATCGGCGCTGCAAGAGTTGGCCGCCAGCATGGCCTCTTCAATCAAGCGGTGCGCATCGTTGCGGGTGCGCGGCACAATTTTTTCAATCCTGCCGTTGTCGTCACAAACGATTTGGGTTTCCGTGGTTTCAAAGTCCACGGCACCACGGCGTTGGCGTGCCTGCAGCAAGGCGCGGTACACGTCGTGCAGATCCATCAGGTGCGGCACCAGTTCAGCACGCGCCAGGGCTTGCGGCCCGCGGGTGTTGCCCAGAATGGCCGCCACCTCGGTGTAGGTGAAACGCGCTTGGCTGTGCATCACCGCCGGGTAAAACTGGTAAGCGTGGATCTCGCCATCGGCAGAGATCAGCATGTCGCAGACCATGCACAGCCGCTCCACATGCGGATTCAGCGAGCACAGGCCATTGGAGAGCTTCTCCGGCAGCATCGGGATGACGCGGCGCGGAAAGTAAACGCTGGTGGCGCGGTCGTAAGCGTCGATGTCAATGGCGCTGCCGGTTTCCACATAGTGGCTCACGTCGGCAATGGCCACCAGCAAACGCCAGCCCTTGCGGCGGCCCACACGCGCCGGTTCGCAATAAACGGCATCGTCAAAGTCGCGGGCGTCTTCGCCGTCGATGGTCACCAGGGGCACATCGGTAAGGTCAATGCGGTCTCGCTTGTCTTGCGGCCGCACTTTGTCAGGCAAGCCGCGCGCCAAAGCCAGGCACGCCTGCGAAAACTCATGCGGCACGCCGTATTTGCGCACGGCAATTTCGATTTCCATGCCGGGGTCGTCCATCTCGCCCAGCACTTCTTTGATGCGACCCACAGGTTGGCCAAACAAGCTGGGCGGTTCGGTCAACTCGACCACCACCACCTGCCCCACTTTGGCCACACCGGTGGCGCTCTTGGGGATCAGCACATCCTGGCCATAGCGCTTGTCTTCTGGCGCCACCAGCCACACGCCGCTTTCTTGCAGCAAACGGCCAATGATGGGCTGCGCAGGCCGCTCAATGATTTCAACCACACGCCCTTCGGGGCGGCCGCGCCCATCGAATCGCACCACCCGGGCTTTGACCCGGTCTTTGTGCAGGACAGCGCGCATTTCATTGGGCGGCAGGTAAATGTCTGCCGACCCGTCATCACGTTGTACAAAGCCGTGGCCATCGCGATGGCCTTGAACGGTTCCTTCAAATTCTTCCAGCAGGCTGCTGGATGCGCTCATTTTTTTGATACAATGCCTTTCTTTCCTGAAATGCCCAGGTGGCGGAATTGGTAGACGCACTAGTTTCAGGTACTAGCGAGTAACATCGTGGGGGTTCGAGTCCCTTCCTGGGCACCACAAACCAAGTAAAAAGCCACCCGACAGGTGGCTTTTTTATTTCCAACGCTGAGCCACTGACACCCATGATAGCGCTTTGCAGTCACGGAACTGTGACAAAGTCGTCTTCGACGTATTCCGGCGCAATCACGTCCATGAGTTTCTCGGCAAACTGCAATGGTTGAACCTGAGGCACAGAAATTTCTGTGAAACGCGCGGGCAGCATGGCCGGCGCGGGTGACCATTCGGGCACGATGACAGGATCGCCGTAAGGCGACAGTTCGGAATGGGTGAAATGGGTCATCCGAGGACTTCCTTTTGCAAACTCCGAATCATTATAGGGAGGGAGCCCCTCAGAACTCCTCTTGCCAACCCGTTCTTTTTTGCAAAAGGCTCACGGCTGTTTTCATGTCAGGCGTTCTGACGCCCATCAACTCGTATTCAAGCACACTGACCACAGACGCCGCAGCACTTTCTACATAAGCCAGTTTCGCCACCTTGGGGGGCGTTGTCAAACTGGTTCCGGCGGGCTGGGTTGCAAAGCTTGGATTGGCCACCATGAAGTCTTGCGCTGTATGGAAAGGCGTCAGCAACTCCAGTTCGCTTTCGTAGCGCAAGTAAAGCTCCCACATCAGCGCAGCCACTTCTTCCGAGGCAAAGTCGACAGACTCCAATCCGATCTGATCCTTGGCCTCGACACGGCTGATCGGGTGCCCGTGATAGAAAAGCTTGGACGTCAAGCTCTCCACGATATCTTGTATCTTGTGGCCATCGGATGTCTTGTTCATGTGCATGGACAACAGCTTGGTGGCCAGGCTCCGGGACTGCGACAAAATGCGTTTCACATTGCCCAAAGCCAAGGGATGAACTTGCTCGGCCAACAAATTGAAGGTCTGGACCAACTCATCTTCATGGGTGATGCCGGCATCCTCTTTGACCAATTGCAAATAGGCTGTGACATCTTCCACGCTCACGCCGATGTTGCGTTGGGTCACCGGGTCGCGCGGGTTGAAGGGGCCATTCACGGTCGGGTCGGTTGGCCCCAGCGTGCCCATGGGGTGCATCACGATCTTGTTTGCGCCCAACGCCGTCAAGGTTGCGGCACTGAAAGCCCGAAACGGCACCAACACAGACAACTCCAGGGTGTATTCCCGCAACAGCGACACAAGGCGCCAAGGCACGGTCGTGTCCCCCCCATTGCTGTAAATGAACAAATCCAGTTTGGGCAAGCCATGGCGGGCAGAGGCTTTGATTTTTTCGAGGTGAGGATAGATTTGTCGAATGACATCCTGTGCCATGGCGACTTCCAAGCCTGGACGGGTGCTGGTGACGTAACACACCAGTTGGGTCCCGCGGGCCGCTTCAATTTGGCGAATCAGGTCGCGACGGCCTTGCAAGGCCGTTTCGGGTGGCTTCGCAGGCGCGCGGCGTGTGGCTTTGGAAAGACCCGAGGTATGCGTTGACACATTTTTCTCCAGAGGAGCGAGAGGCCCGTCAAAGGGATCAATGTGGAAAGTATACTTTTAAATTATTTTAAATCAATAAAATAGATCAAAAATACAAATCAAACGGGCAGTGCCACCAGGTCATGGCCCTGTGTTCCCACCACCTCGGCGCGGGTGAATTCCCCAACCTTGAGGCGCTTGCTCAGTTTTTCCGGGGGCAACAAATGCACCACCCCATCGATCTCAGGCGCATCGGCGTAACTGCGACCCACCCCGCCTTTTTTGCCACCGCCCGGAGCCGAATCCACCAGCACTTGCAGGCTGGCCCCGACACGCCGCCTGAGTTTCTCAACCGACACCGCCTCGGCCACTTCCATGAAGCGCGCACGGCGCTCCTCGCGCACTTCGGCGGGCAGCATGCCTGGCAGTTCATTGGCCGTGGCACCGTTCACCGGGCTGTAGGCAAAGCAACCTGCGCGGTCAATTTGCGCCTCGCGCACAAAGTCCAGCAAGTGCTGAAACTCTTCTTCGGTTTCACCAGGAAAGCCGGCGATGAAGGTGCTGCGAATGACGATCTGCGGGCACAACTCGCGCCAGCGCGCGATGCGCTCGAGGTTGCGCTCGCCACTGGCTGGGCGCTTCATGCGCTTGAGCACATCCGGGTGGCTGTGTTGAAAAGGCACATCCAGGTAAGGCAGCACCAAGCCTGAGGCCATCAAAGGGACAATCTCGTCCACGCTGGGATAGGGGTACACATAGTGCAAACGCACCCAGGCGCCATAGCCCTCGGCCAATTGGCCCAAGGCTTGCACCAATTCCAGGGTGCGGGTCTTGATCGGTTGCCCGTCCCAAAAACCCGTGCGGTAGCGGACATCAACGCCATAGGCCGAGGTGTCCTGGCTGATCACCAGCAACTCTTTGACGCCGCCCTCGAACAAGGCGCGGGCCTCCTTCATCACGTCGCCAATCGGGCGGGACACCAGGTCACCGCGCATGGAGGGGATGATGCAGAAGGTGCAACGGTGGTTGCAGCCTTCGCTGATCTTCAGGTAGGCGTAATGGCGGGGCGTCAATTTGATGCCGGCCTCGCCAAAGGCTTGCGGCACCAAGTCGATGAAGGGATCGTGCGGCTTGGGCAAATGCGCATGCACGGCGTCCATGACCTCGTCGGTGGCATGCGGGCCGGTCACGGCCAGCACGCTGGGATGCATGGCCTTGACCAGGTTGTCACCGCTTTCGGCGGCACGCGCACCCAGGCAGCCCGTGACGATGACCTTGCCGTTCTCGGCCAGCGCCTCGCCAATGGTGTCCAGGCTTTCCTGGACCGCGTCGTCAATGAAGCCGCAGGTGTTGACAATGACCAGGTCAGCGCCTTCGAATGTTTTGGAGGTTTGATAGCCCTCGGCGCTCAGGCGCGTGAGAATCAATTCGGAATCGGTCAAAGCCTTGGGGCAACCCAGGCTGACAAACCCGACCTTGGGTGCTGCGCTGGGGGTAGAGGGTGTGTCATTCATCTTGTTCAGCGCTTCAGGCCCATGGCGCCTAGCACTTGCTCGGTTTGCTTTTGCAGTTGGTCTTGCATTTGCACAAACATGTTCTGCGATTGCTCGACATAGTTGCCCATCATGCCCTGCAGCAAGGGCGATTGCATGGTCATGAATTGCTTCCACATTTCAGGGGACAGGGTTTGCGACTTCTCGCTCATCTTGTGCTGGATGTCCATGAAGGACTGCACATTCTTTTCAAGGTAAGTGCCCATGAAGCCTTGCATGGCATGCCCGTAAAAACGGATGATGTTGGCCAGCGCGCTCTCTGTGAACATGGGCACACCGCCGGTTTCCTCTTCCAGGATGATTTGCAAAAAAATGCTGCGGGTCAGGTCTTCCTGCGTTTTGGCGTCCAGCACCACCACGGGCAGGTTGTCCATCACCATTTGCTTGACCTCGGCCAAGGTGATGTACGAGGAGGTGAGCGTGTCGTACAGGCGTCGGTTGGGGTACTTCTTGATGACGCGCTGTGCCGATGCGCTCTGTGCGGCGGAGGATGCTTGTTTTTTGCTGACCACGGGTTTGTTTCCTGTACGCGATGCGGATGCCTCAGCGAGATTGTAGGAAGGCCGCAAATTGTCGAACCCCTGAGGTTTTCCCTGTAGGGGATCTCCGGGTGGCTGGACGTTACGGGAAATTGGTAGGCGCGATTGGACTCGAACCAACGACCCCCACCATGTCAAGGTGGTGCTCTAACCAGCTGAGCTACGCGCCTGTGTTGTCGAGAAAGCAATTATAACAGGGTTTTCAGCGACGCCTTGCATTGCGTACGCCTTTGACCTCTTTCACCACCGTCAGCACCTTGGCCAAGCGCGCCGAGTCACTGATCTCGATGGTGAAGGTCATCCAGGCCAAGCCCTTGATGGACTGGGTC
>CAINMN010000140.1 GCA_903850735.1 uncultured Burkholderiales bacterium
AGGGGCCGTCCCCCCGGCACTGCAATGCGGCATTGATGCCGGCAAACAGGCCTTGCGCCGCCGCCTCTTCGTAACCGGTCGTGCCATTGATTTGGCCCGCAAAGAACAGGCCCTGAATGACGCGGGTTTCGAAGTGCGAGGTCAGCCCGCGCGGATCGAAATAGTCGTACTCGATGGCATAGCCAGGCCGCAAAATGTGCGCATTCTCCAGTCCTTTCATGGACCGGACCAGCGCATACTGAATGTCAAAGGGCAGGCTGGTGCTGATGCCGTTGGGGTAGACCTCATGGGTGTTCAAGCCCTCAGGCTCCAGGAAGATCTGGTGGCTTTCCTTGTCGGCAAAGCGGTTGATCTTGTCTTCCACGCTGGGGCAATAGCGTGGCCCGACGCCTTCAATTTTCCCGGTGAACATGGGGCTGCGGTCAAATCCGGAACGAATGATTTCGTGGGTTCGCTCATTGGTGTGGGTGATCCAGCACGGCACCTGCTGGGGATGCATGGCCGGTCGTCCCAGGAAACTGAACACCGGCACATCACCTGGCAGGCCCCCAGGCATGCCATCGCCTGGTTGCTCGGTGCATTGCGAAAAGTCGATGGTTCGACCGTCCAGGCGTGGCGGCGTCCCGGTTTTCAAACGCCCTTGGGGCAGCTTCAACTCCTTCAACCGCGCGCTCAAGGAGACGGCGGGGGGATCGCCCGCGCGCCCTCCAGGGTGGTTGTTCAAGCCGACATGGATCTTGCCGTCCAAGAAGGTGCCCGCGGTCAGCACCACGGCGCGCGCGCGAAAACGAATGCCCACCTGTGTGACGGCGCCAGCGACGCGGTCACCCTCGACGATCAAGTCATCCACAGCTTGCTGGAACAGCCACAGGTTGGGCTGGTTTTCCAGGCGTTGGCGAATCGCGGCTTTGTAAAGAATGCGGTCGGCCTGCGCGCGGGTGGCGCGCACCGCCGGGCCCTTGGAGCTGTTGAGGATGCGAAACTGGATGCCGCCCTCATCGGTGGCCAAGGCCATGGCGCCACCCAGGGCGTCGATTTCCTTGACCAAATGGCCTTTGCCAATCCCGCCAATCGAGGGGTTGCAACTCATCTGCCCCAGGGTTTCGATGTTGTGGCTCAACAGCAGGGTCTTGGCGCCCATGCGCGCGGCCGCCAGCGCCGCTTCGGTGCCGGCATGGCCGCCGCCCACCACAATGATGTCAAATGTTTCGGGATACCACATCACACGGGTCCTTTCAATTCTTCCAGCAGGCACTCGGTCGGCACCCCCATGTCACGGGCCAAGCGCGCTTGGCGCCGATCGGCCGTGACAAACAAATCTGCGCGGGCCACACGGGCCGACGCCACCTGAATCGCGTCCAGGCCTTGCATGGGCTGGCGCTCCAACGCCTCCAGGGCTTGGCGCTCCACGCGTGCGTCCAAGGGCACCAGGGTCATGTCGGCAAAGTCTTGCGCCAGGCGTGCTTTCACCCGCTGGTAGTCCGCCGCCGACAGCACGCCCTCATGGTGGCGTCGTGACAGCGCCGCCGCCAATTCGGCTTTGCAATGGGAAGCCACCAGCAACTCGGTGGCGCGGGCGCACAAGTCCTGAACACGGTCGTGGCCTGGCTCTTGCGCATAGCGGGGAGTCAGCGCCGAGGCGTCGAACATCACGCGCAGGGGCTGGGTGGGCGTGGCGGCGATCATGCGCCGGCCTCCCGCTCGTGCAGCACGGCTTGGGCCAACGAGGCTTGTGGCGGCAAGGCGACCGGGTCAAAGGGCTGCTTCCAGCTGGGTTGTCTGGCCACAGGTGCGTCCTGCACGGGGACCAGGTCGGCCACAGGCTTGCCGTGCCGCAAAATGCGCACCGTCTCGCCCCGCTGTACCAGGTCGATCATGCTGGCGATGTCCGCGCGCAAGGCGCTCAAAGGAAGAACTTGCATTTTGTACAAATGGATGGTTTTGTACATTTTATCGCAAGGGCGTCACCCTCTCCGAGACTGGCATCCCAAGCCCTGGCATGACACAATGATTTCTACAAAAAACAGGAGACATGCATGCACATCCCTTCATTGAAAGAATTGGTCAGCGCGGAAGAATGGGCCCTGCGCTGTGACTTGGCGGCTTGCTACCGGTTGGTGGCGGCCTTTGGCTGGAGCGACCTGGTCTTCACCCACATCAGCGTGCGGTTGCCCGAGTCGGTCTCGGGCCATGACCATCAGTTCTTGATCAACCCCTATGGCCTGATGTTCGACGAAATCACGGCCTCCAGCCTGATCAAGGTGGACATGCAATGCAACAAATTGCAAGAGTCCGCTTTCCCGGTCAACCCTGCTGGCTTCACCATCCACAGCGCCTTGCATGCCGCGCGCCCCGATGTGCAGTGCGTGTTGCACACCCACACCCGCGCCGGCGTGGCGGTCAGCGCCTTGAAGTGCGGCGTGCTCCCCATCAGCCAGCAGTCCACCTTTGTCGTGTCCTCGCTGGCTTACCACGACTATGAGGGCGTGGCCCTGCGCGCAGACGAGATCCCGCGCTTGCAAGCCGACATGGGCAACAAAAACTTTTTGATGTTGCGCAACCACGGCCTGCTGACCGTTGGCGCCACCATTCCCGCGGCCTTCCTCAACATGTACACCTTTGAAAACACCTGCCAGATTCAGGTGACCGCGCAAGCCTGCGGCGAGCTGATTGAGGTGAACCCCGAGATCATGCGCGATATGCCCCAGGTCATGCGCATCGCCACCGCCGGGCAAGGCCCCGCCATTGCCTGGCCGGCCTTGCTGCGCAAGCTCGATCGGCTCGACCCCAGCTACAAAACCTGACCCGTCGTTGCGAGGCCCCAAAGGGGCCGCGGCAACCTCACGCCGGCGCAAGAGATCGCGACGCTTCGCTCGCGATGGCGGCAGGGTCAGGCCAGAGGTTTTTGGCGCCAGGCCAGGGCGGTGCCCAGCCACAAAACCGCCGCAGAGACGAGCAGGCCCCGGGCCAAGCCGCCGGGACCATCGGCAATCCAGCCGACCCAAATGGGCCCCAAAATTTGGCCCACCGCAAAGACCACGGTGAACACCGTGATGCCATGCGCCCATTCGGCCGCCGGCAGGTTGTGACGCACCCACGCGGTGGTCGAGGCCACCACGGACAAGAAGACGCCTCCGAACAACAACCCAGAGACCATCAGCGCCAGTGGGTGTGGGGTCAGGGCGGGAATCACCGTGGCCACACCCAGCAAGGCGTTGAGCAGGGCCAAGGCCTGCCCCTCCCGGTAACGGTCCAACAAGCCCGCCCAAATTCGGGACGAGGCCACCACCGCCAAACCCAGACAGGCATAGAAAAGGGTCAGGCCTTGCGCGCCAACCCCATGCTCTCGCAGCATGGCGATGACAAAGGTCATGTAGCCGATGTAGCCCACCCCAAAACATCCATAGCCGGCCAGCACCGGGGCATAACGCCGCCAAGGCGTCCACTGCGCAGCCTCAGCCGCAATGCTCGCTGCGGCGGCCGGTACCTCGTGCAGTTGCAGAACGGGCCGCCACAACACCAGCGTGGCCAGCGCACAGGACAGCGCCAGCCACCACCAGGCATGCGCCCAATGGCCACCCCATGCCAGCGCTTGCGGGACCAAGAGTGCTGAGGCCGCAATGCCCCAGCCCGTGCCGCCGTAATACAAACCCAACAGCCACCCACTGCGTTCAGGATGTCGCGAGGCCAGGCGCGCCACCAAAAGCCCTCCCGTCACAAACACCCAGGCACTTGCCACCCCCGCCAACAGGCGCTGCAACAGCAAAGGCAGCGGCTCGCGAAAAAAACCGCTGGCGGCCATGAACAGCGTGGCGAAGACGGCCCCCCACAGCATCAAGCGCGCAGGGCCCTGCCGGCGCAGCAACATGGGCGCGGTCAACGCGCCCAACAAATACCCTACGGCATTGGCCGTGTTCATCGCGCCGGCCAAGGTGTAGGTCCAGTCCAAGTCGTCCCGCATGATGGGCAGCAACAATCCGTAGGCAAAGCGCGTGATCCCCAAGGACACCGCCGCACCCAGTGACAAAATGGCCGCCAGCAAGACGGGGCGGGCGGCCAGGGTCATGCCTCACCTTCGCCGCTGGCCACTTGCGCAAACTGCAGGGTCAGCGTCAAGCCCACACCGCCATCGCCGGGCTGCAAGGAAAGCGTGGCCCCCATCAGCCGGGCGTATTCCGACACAATCGCCAAGCCCAAACCAGCCCCTTCCTTGAGGGCCTCCCCGGCCTGGCCTTGCGACCAACGTTGCATGACCCGCTGTCGCTGATCCGCGGAAATGCCAGGGCCGTTGTCTTGCACGCTGAGCAGGACATGTGGATGGCTTTGCTCCAGCGAGACCGTCACCTGCGGCGCGCCGACTTGCGGCCGCCCATACCGCAGCGCGTTGTCGAGCAAGTTGTTCAACACCCCTTCCACCAGTGCGCGGTGCGCCATGACCCACACGGGCTGTTCCAAGCCGCGTGCGCCCAGGTGCGAGGCCGCGTCCACCCGGCGCCCCGCATCACTCAGGCTGCGCAACATGACGGCTTGCAAACTGTATAGCCTTCGATCAAAAGAATGCACATGGCGGCAACGACAAGATGAGGTGATGTTGGTCAGGCGGCGGTCAGGCAGTGTCTGCGATAGACCATGCATGAGCATACGACAATTGTTTTGGACCAGGAGCGCGGCGGCCTTGGGCGCCTGCCTGAACCTGCTGGCCCCCTTGGCCGCGCAACCCCAAACGAACCACCCCATTGCATTGACCGAGGCGGCAAAAGCCGGCGTTATGGCGTCCAACCGAGCGCCGCTGCCGATCCTATCGGCCAAAACCAGCGCGATTGACTTGCAAAATGGGGGTGGGTGCAGGCTCACCCTGGTTCTGTTGCCTGCGCTGTATGTGGCTTGGTTTTCACCCAAGAATGCGCCTGGCGGCGGGGACAAAGACCCCGCCTGATCAAGGCTTCCAACGCTTGAGCCACAAGGCGTTGGCCATGACGCTGAGCGAGCTCAGCGCCATGGCGGCGCCGGCCATCACGGGGCTGAGGTAGCCCAAGGCGGCCAAGGGAATGCCGGCGGCGTTGTAGGCGAAAGCCCAAAACAGGTTTTGTCGAATCTTGGTCACTGTGTGTTTGGAGATGGCCAAGGCCGCTCCCACCAGGGCCACGTCGCCGCGCATCAGGGTGATGCCCGCGGCATTCATCGCCACATCGGTGCCACCGCCTTGCAAGCCGGCCATTGCCATGCCCACATCGGCCGCAGCCAAGGCCGGGGCGTCGTTGATGCCATCCCCCACAAAGGCGACGGCGGGATGCGACGCGCTGCGTGTTTGCGCCTGCAGTCGTCGAACCCAGGCCACCTTGTCGCCGGGCAAAACATCGGCGTGCACCTCGTCGGGTCGCAAGCCCAGGCGCTTTGCCATGTGGTGTGCGGCCCCTGCGTTGTCCCCGGAAATCAGCACCAGGCGCAAGCCTTGTGCGCGCAAGGCTTGCAAAGCCTGCGCCACACCGGGCTTGGGCTCGTCGCCAAAGGCCAACAAAGCGCGTGGCACCCAATCTTCTGCGACGCGCTCTGCCAGGCAAGACACGGTCGCACCTTGCGCTTGCAAGGCCGCTGCGCGGTCCAACCACGGCGCCAGAGGCACGCCCAAAATCTGCAACCAACGCAGGCTGCCCAGCAGGACCGTTCGCTCGCCGACCTGGCCTTGAAGGCCGTAACCCGTTTCAACCACCACCGCTTGCGGTGTCAGCACGGTCAAGCCGGCCTGTTCCGCTGCGACTTTCACGGCGCTTGCCAACGGGTGTTCGCTGCCGCGCTGCAAAGCGGCCGCAACGCCCAACCAATGCGCCGCCTGCGCGTCATCTTCAGCGTCCAAGCATTGCAAAGACAACAGGCGAGGGCGACCCACCGTCAACGTGCCTGTTTTGTCAAATGCCACCGTGCCGACCTGGTGCGCACGCTCCAGCGCTTGGGCGTCTTTGATCAAGATGCCATGTTTGGCCGCCACACCGGTGCCGGCCATGATGGCGGCTGGCGTGGCCAGCCCCAAGGCACAGGGACAGGCAATCACCAGCACGGCCACGGCGTGAATCAGCGCAGGCTCCAGGCCGTGGCCACTGAACCACCAGCCCAGGCCCGTCAAAAGCGACAACACCAAGACCACCGGCACGAAGACGGCCGACACCTGGTCCACCAGCCGCTGAATCGGAGCTTTGGCGGCCTGTGCGTCTTCCACCAAGCGGATGATTTGCGACAACACAGAGGCCGCGCCCGTCGCGTGGACCTGAAACACCAGGCGGCCTTCGCCGTTGAGCGTGCCGCTGCGAACGGTATCGCCGACTTCTTTCAACACCGGGAGGGGCTCCCCGGTCAACATCGCCTCGTCTACTTGCGAGCGCCCCTCCAGCACGGGGCCATCGGCCGGGATGCGTGCACCCGCCAGCACCACCACCCGATCGCCCACCAGCAAGTCCGCAACGGGAATGTCTTCTTCACCCTGGGCCGTCAGAATGCGCGCGGTCAGCGGCCGCAAGGCCTGCAAGCCGCGAATGGCCTGCGTGGTTTGTCGCTTGGCTCGCCCTTCCAGCCACTTGCCCAGCAGCACCAAGCTGATGACCACGGCGGAGCCTTCAAAATAAAGCATGGGCATGGCGTCGGCGGGGGTATGCAGCCACAACCAGACCGACAAGGCCCATCCCGCGGTGGTGCCCAAAGAGACCAGCAGATCCATGGTGCCGCTGCCTTGGCGCAGGGCATGCCAGGCCGCTTTGTAAAAGCGTGCGCCCAAAATGAATTGCACGGGCGTGGCCAACAAGAACTGCCAGAGCGCAGGCAACATCCAATGCTGACCCCACACACTGCCGAGCATGGGCAAGACCAATGGCGCACTGAGCAACAGGCCCAAAGCGACGGGCGCAAAGCCTTGCCAAGGATTGGCCAGCAAGGCTTCTTGTTGTTCACGGGCCAGCGGCTCGTAGCCGGCATCGCGCACGGCACGCCGCAACTGAGCCTCGCGTGTCTCCAGGTCGGCTGGTGCAGCAGCGGTCCACGTCACGCGCGCAGATTCAGAGGCCAAGTTGATGCTGGCCTGGGCCACGCCGGGAACCTTTTGCAATGCCCGCTCCACACGGCTCACGCAGGCAGAACAGGTCATGCCCCCAATGCCCAGATCGGTGATATTGCTGGGCGGCATCGGAACAGAATTCATGCCGCTAGGTTAAACCTTCTTATGATGTACAGGTGGCAATATTTTCTGGAGTCCGGATGGAACACCACTTACAAGTTCAAGGCATGACCTGTGGCCATTGTGAAATGGCGGTGAAACGCGCCATTTTGCGCGTGGACGCCCAAGCCACGGTGACCATTGACCGTGCGCACAACAAAGTAGACGTTGTCAGTTCGCAAGCGCGGGAAAGCCTGGCCCAGGCCATTGCCGAGGAAGGCTACACGGTGTCGCATGGCTGAGCCCAAGCTGCGCTCGGTCGAGCGTTGGGTCGCTGGCCAAGCCACACAAGACGGCGCGGGCGTGCGCCTGACGCGGGTCTTGACCCAAGACCTGCAACAGCGGCTGGACCCCTTTTTGATGCTCGATGCCTTCGGCAGCGATGACCCCGACGATTACATTGCCGGCTTTCCAGACCACCCGCATCGCGGCTTTGAAACCATCACCTACATGATTGCGGGCCGCATGCGCCACCGTGACAGCCGCGGGCACGAGGGCTTGCTCGAAAACGGGGGCGTGCAATGGATGACGGCGGGGCGAGGCCTGACCCACAGCGAAATGCCCGAACAGGAAGAAGGCGTGATGGAAGGTTTCCAGTTATGGCTGAACCTGCCCTCGCAACTCAAGCTGTGTGATCCGGGCTACCAGGATTTTCAGCCCGAACAAATTCCGCGCGTGCATGTGGGGGGCGTGTCTGTGCGGGTGATTGCAGGTCAATGCCAGGAAGTGACGGGCCCCATTGCGCGTGCCGAAACGCAACCCTTGTTTTTAGACCTTCAGTTTGAGGCGTCCTCGGTCTTTGTGCAGGCCCTGGCGGCCACACACAATGCCTTTGTCTATGTTTACCGTGGGCAGCTGGACGTTGCGTCATCGCAAGGCCTGCAGACGATCGATGCACAGCGCATGGGCATCTTGCACAACGATGGCGATGTGCTGGAAGTGCATGGCCAAGCAGGTACACGGGCGATCGTGCTGGCGGGGCAGCCACTGCATGAGCCGATTGCACAGTACGGCCCCTTTGTCATGAACACGCGCCAGGAACTGATGCAGGCCGTGGACGACTTTCGGGCGGGGCGGATGGCCTGATCAAGCCCTGACGGGCGTTGGATCTGTCCCTCTCCAGGACTCAAACGTCCAGGTTGGCCGCCCGCAAGGCATTGGTTTCAATGAAGTCGCGGCGCGGCTCCACTTCGTCGCCCATCAGCATGGTGAAGACGCGATCGGCTTCGATCGCGTCGTCGATCTGCACACGCAACAAGCGGCGCACGTTCGGGTCCATGGTGGTTTCCCACAACTGCTCGGGGTTCATTTCGCCCAAGCCCTTGTAGCGCTGACGCGCGGTGGCATGTTCGGCTTGGCCGATCAACCAGCGCATGGCCTGGCGGAAGTCTTGAACTTTTTCTTCTTTGAGCTTGTCGCCTTCGCCGCGCTTGACCTTGGCGCCCTCGCCCAGCAAACCACGGAAGGTTTGTGCGGCCTCAGCCAAGGCCGCATAGTCGGCGCCGTGCACAAAGTCTTGGGTGATGATGCTGCTTTTGACGTTGCCATGGTGGCGGCGGCTGATGCGCAAAATCGGCTTGTCGGTGCGCACATCGAATTCGCCGGCGACTTCTGAGCCGCTGCCGAGTTCGCGCAATTTGGCTTGCAAAGACAGGGCGGAAGCTTCGGCATCGCTGACGCTGTCCAGATTGACCGCCACGCCATCGGCCATGGCGCGCAAGGCTTCGGCATCCATGAAGCCGCTCAGGCGGCTGATCACGGCCTCGGCCAATTGGTGCTTGCGCGCCAGTTCGGCCAATGTGTCGCCGCTCAATGTCTGGGGGGCTGTGCCGCCGGTCTCGATGCTGGCGTCTTTCAAGGCAATGCGCAACAAGAAGGTGTCCAGCGCCGAAGCATCTTTCAGGTATTGCTCTTCCTTGCCCACTTTCACTTTGTAAAGCGGCGGCTGCGCAATGTAGATGTGGCCGCGCTCCACCAGTTCCGGCATTTGGCGGTAGAAGAAGGTGAGCAACAAGGTGCGAATGTGCGCGCCGTCCACGTCGGCATCGGTCATGATGATGATGCGGTGGTAACGCAGTTTGTCCACATTGAAATCATCGGTCGCCGACTTGCCTGATTCCGCGCTGGCCTTGCCAATGCCCGTGCCCAGTGCCGTGATCAGGGTGAGAATTTCGTTGCTGGTCAGCAGCTTTTCGTAGCGGGCTTTTTCAACGTTCAGGATCTTGCCGCGCAAGGGCAAGATGGCCTGGAATTTACGGTCACGGCCTTGCTTGGCAGATCCCCCTGCGGAATCACCCTCGACGATGTAAATCTCGCACAGGGCCGGGTCTTTTTCTTGGCAATCTGCCAATTTGCCAGGCAAGCCCATGCCATCGAGCACGCCCTTGCGGCGCGTCATTTCACGGGCCTTGCGAGCGGCCTCGCGAGCGCGGGCAGCGTCCACAATCTTGCCGCACAAAATTTTGGCGTCGTTGGGGCGCTCTTGCAAATAATCGTTCAGTGCCTTGGCCACGATGTCTTCCACCGGGGCACGCACTTCGCTGGACACCAGCTTGTCTTTGGTCTGGCTGCTGAACTTGGGCTCGGGCACCTTGACGGAAAGCACGCAGCACAGTCCCTCGCGCATGTCATCGCCACTGATTTCGACTTTGGCCTTCTTGGCAAATTCGTTTTCTTCAATGTACTTGTTGATGACGCGCGTCATGGCCGCGCGCAAACCCGTCAGATGGGTGCCGCCATCGCGCTGCGGAATGTTGTTGGTGAAGCAAAGCACGCTCTCGTTGTAGCCGTCGTTCCATTGCATGGCCACTTCCACACCAATGCTGGTGCCAGGAATGCCGCCATAGGTGTCCGCTGGGCGCTCGCCCACGGCATGGAAGACATTGGGGTGCAGAATCTTCTTGCCGTTGTTGATGAACTCCACAAAGCCTTTGACACCGCCCGCACCCGAGAAATCGTCGGACTTGCCGTTGCGCTCGTCAATGAGACGAATGCGCACGCCATTGTTCAAAAAACTGAGTTCGCGCAGCCGCTTGCTGAGAATTTCATAATGAAAGTCGTGGTTTTGCTGAAATATGTCCACATCGGGCAGGAAGTGAACTTCGGTGCCGCGCTTTTCGGTGTTGCCGCTGATTTTCATCGGCGAGACTTCAAAGCCATCGACCTGTTCAATCAACCGATTTTGCACAAAGCCCTTGGCAAATTCCAACGTGTGGACTTTGCCTTCACGGCGCACGGTCAGGCGCAACCATTTGGACAAAGCGTTCACACAGGACACACCCACGCCGTGCAAGCCACCCGAAACTTTGTAGCTGTTCTGGTTGAATTTGCCGCCCGCATGAAGTTCTGTCAGTGCAATTTCAGCCGCGCTGCGTTTGGGCTCGTGCTTGTCGTCCATCTTGACGCCGGTAGGAATGCCACGGCCGTTGTCGGTGACACTGATGGAGTTGTCGGTGTGAATGGTGACCACGATGTCGTCACAATGCCCTGCGAGCGCTTCATCGATGGAGTTGTCCACCACCTCAAACACCAAGTGGTGCAGGCCTGTGCCATCGGAGGTGTCTCCGATGTACATCCCGGGTCGCTTGCGAACGGCTTCCAATCCTTCCAGAATTTGAATGGAACCTTCCCCATAGGCCTCAGACGGCGCAGGAAGGTTGGTTTGTTCTGTCGGTTCAGTCATAAATACTCTCATCGACCCATCAAAGGGTCAAAGCTCAGGGCTTGGATGCTTTCAAAAATCAGGGCGCTCAGATGCGCATGGGCATGACCACGTATTTGAAAGTGGTGTTGTCCGGAATGGTGATCAGCGCAGAGCTGTTGGAGTCCGCAAGGTCAAGCTTCACCATGTCTTGTTCCATGTTGCTCAACACATCAATCAAGTAAGTCACATTGAAACCAATTTCAATGCTGTCCCCACCATAATCGATTTCGAGTTCGTCCACCGCTTCTTCTTGCTCGGCATTGCTTGAAGCCACACGCAAGGTGCCAGGATCCAGGTTCAGGCGAACGCCTTTGAATTTCTCGCTGGTCAAAATGGCGGTGCGCTGCAAACAGGCCAACAAGGACGTGCGCCCCATGGTGACGGAGTTTTTGTGGTTCTTGGGAATGACGCGGTTGTAGTCGGGGAATTTCCCTTCCACCAATTTGGTCACAAATTCCATGCCTTCAAAACTGAACTTGGCCTGGTTGTTGGCAAATTGCATTTCAATCGCGCCCTCTTTGTCGTTCAAGAGGCGTTGCATTTCCAACACCGTTTTGCGCGGCAGGATCACCTCTTGGCGTGGCACTTCCACATCGAGCAGCGCCGACGCGTAGGCCAGGCGGTGGCCATCGGTAGCGACCAGACTCAATTGCTTGCCCTCAGCCACAAACAAAATGCCATTCAGGTAGTACCGAATATCGTGCACTGCCATGGAAAACGAGACCTGGTTCAGCAGGTCTTTGAGTGTTTTTTGCGGGACGCTGAACACCGGGCCAAAGCTGGCGGACTCCTGAACCAAAGGAAAATCTTCTGCAGGCAAGGTTTGCAGTGTGAAGCGGCTCTTGCCGCCTTTGAGGATCAGTTTGTTCTGACTCGATTCCAGGCTGACGGTTTGGTCACTGGGCATGGAACGCAAAATATCAATCAGCTTGCGTGCACCCACGGTGGTCGTGAAATTGCCCGTGTCACCATCGAGTTCCGATTCTGTGCGAATCTGAATTTCCAAATCGCTGGTGGTGAATTGCAGGCTGCTGCCCGTTTTGCGAATCAACACATTCGCCAAAATGGGAAGTGTGTGGCGACGCTCAACGATGCCAGACACAGACTGCAGCACCGACAAAACGCGCTCTTGTGTCGCTTTCAGAACGATCATGTCAACCTCTTGATTTCTTTAATTTAAATAGTGGTAGTAGATAAGGACGCTGCCACTCTGTGGAAAACGCCATTTTCCTCTTTTTTTTCAACAACTTGAGACACTTTCAAGGCTGTTGGCAACTGTGCTTTTGGGCTGTCTCGGCAAAGTGGACAAGTTTTGAAAAAGGGCTGCTGCTGTGGATAAGTCCACAGTTATCCTTTTTTCATGCACAGACTTGTTCTTCATCTGTTTCAGCCCTTCAAGGTCTGCTCGAGCACATGCAGTTGTTGGTTCAGTTCGCTCAATTGCTGTCGTTCCCCGGTGATTTTCCGAACCGCATGCAAAACCGTGGTGTGATCTCTTCCCCCAAAAAGTTCACCAATTTCCGGCAAACTTTTCTGGGTGAGCTCTTTGGCCAGGTACATGGCGATTTGACGCGGTCGGGCAATCGAGGCCGGCCGTTTTTTGGAATACATGTCAGCGACTTTGATCTTGTAATAGTCCGCCACCGTTTTTTGAATGTTTTCTACTGAAATTTGGCGGTTTTGAATGGACAACAGATCTCGCAGCGCGTCACGTGCCAACTGTATGGAGATTTCTTTTTGGTTGAAACGCGAATAAGCCAGAATTTTGCGCAAAGCGCCTTCCAACTCGCGCACGTTGGAGCGCACATTTTTAGCGACAAAGAAGGCCACTTCCTCGGGCATTTCCGTGCCCTCGGAGCGTGCTTTGCTGATCAAAATCGCCACCCGCATTTCCAGTTCGGGCGGTTCGATGGCCACCGTCAGGCCAGAATCAAAACGGGAAATCAGTCGCTCATGAATGTCATTCAAGCCTTTGGGATAGGTGTCGCTGGTCATCACGATGTGTGACTTTTTCGCCAGCAAGGCCTCAAAGGCGTTGAAAAACTCTTCTTGTGTTCGTTCTTTGTTGGCAAAGAATTGCACATCGTCGATCAGCAACAAGTCCAGCGAGTGGTAATGGGCTTTGAACTCATCAAAGGTTTTTCGCTGATAAGCTTTAACCACATCGGAGACAAACTGTTCAGCATGGATGTAGAGAACTTTGGCATCCGGGCGGTCTTCGAGCAATTTGTTGCCGACCGCATGCATCAAGTGGGTTTTGCCCAAGCCCACACCGCCGTAGATGAACAAGGGGTTGTACAGCTGCCCCGGAATGCTGGCGACATGCATGGCGGCCGCGCGCGCCATGCGGTTGGCTGTGCCCTCTACCAGGCTGGCGAAAGTCAACGCTGAATTCAAGCGCGAGCGAAAGCCTGTGCTCATCGGCTCCTCAGGCGCCTGGAAGCGCTCAGGCAAAATTTCCGACTCGGTTGTAATTTTAGAAAAAGATGATCTGGAAACGGGTTCTCTGGGAGCAAGCGCTAACTCAACCGTGATGGGCTGGCCATTCAATTGCTCCACCAGGGCCGAAATCCTGGCCGCGTATTGGGCACGAATCCAATCCAGTTTGAAGCGGTTGCCGACCAGAATGGTCAGCTTGGAGAGGTCACTGGCAGCGACCGCATGCAAGGGCTTGATCCAGGTGTTGAACTGTTGCTCTGGCAGTTCCTGGGCCAGCTGTTCCACACATCCTTGCCAGAGGCTGGAACCCAGATCCGAGGGCAAATCGGGGTCTGGCAAGGAAGAAGAAGAACCGAGGGTCATTGTTGTAGTGTTCTGTGGATAGGTGGGTTTTGAAAACCCGAATCTCGGACTTTATCAAAAAATTATCCACAGGGCCATGCCACTGGCGTTGGCTTGCAAAAACCCCCCTCTATCCAAAGTTCTGAAAATTTGCGATAATTTCGGGTTTCCCTTGTTATTCAGGGACCTTCTAGATTGGAACCACGATGAAACGCACTTACCAACCCTCCAAGACCCGCCGCGCCCGTACCCATGGCTTTTTGGTTCGCATGAAGACCCGTGGCGGCCGCGCTGTGATCAATGCACGCCGCGCCAAGGGCCGCAAGCGTCTGGCGGTCTAAACCCAGCGCTGGCCCGATCCACTGCATTGCCTGGCCGTGGAACGACTCAAGACCCGGGCCGACTTTCAAGCGGTCATGGCCGCGGGCGTTGCCTCTAAAACGCCCCATTTTGCGCTGCACCGGGCTGTGTCCAGTGCGATCTGCACCGCTCAAGTGGGTGCGGTCATCCCCAAGCGCTGGGCCAAAAGAGCCGTCACACGCAATGCCATCCGGCGACAAATTTATGGCGTGATGGCGCAATGGGCACCGCAATTACCGGTGGCGGCACATGTGGTGAGGCTGAGGGCCAGTTTTGACGCAAAACAGTTCCACAGCGCCACCTCCGAGTCGTTAAAGCGAGCATTGCGCGTGGAATTGCAACAATTGTTTGAGAAACTGCCCAGGCCATGATTCGTTCCCTGCTCATTGGCCTCGTCAAAGGCTATCGCCTGTTGCTCAGCCCCTGGCTGGGTTCTGCTTGCCGTTTTGAGCCCACGTGTTCTGCTTATTCGTTGCAAGCCTTGTCGCTTCATGGCGCGGCCAAGGGCAGCTACCTGACATTGCGTCGCTTGGGACGTTGTCACCCTTGGTGTGCAGGGGGACACGATCCCGTGCCTGGCGCCCTTTTTCCAATCCCTTCAGTGGCCGCAACGGCGTTGCCTGAAGTCTCTCCTGCGAAAACAACAACATGAATGACATTCGTCGCACCATCCTGTGGGTGATCTTTGGTTTCTCCATGGTTTTGCTTTGGGACCAATGGCAGATTTACAACGGCCACAAGCCCACGTTCTTTCCCACACCGCCCAAGGTGGAGGCGACCGCGCCGACGGCTGCAGGCACAACCCCAGCTGCCAATGGCAGCAGCGTCCCGGCTGCAGCACCTGTGGCGGGGCAGGTCACCTCGGTTCCAGGCAGCGCACAGGCCAACACGGCCGCGCCGCGCGAGCTCATCGAGGTTCGCACCGATGTGCTCAAGCTCAGCTTTGACAGCGAAGGGGCGTCACTGGTTCGAACAGAATTCCTCAAGCACGAGGATGCGCATCGCCAAGGGGCGAATGTGGTGTTGCTCGATGAAAGCAAAGAGCGTGTTTACCTGGCCCAAACGGGGTTGATTGCGGGCCCTGCGGGCGGGCACTTTCCCACCCACAAAACCGCCATGCGCGTGTTGGCGGGCGAGCGGACACTGAAAGACGGCCAAGACAGCATGAGCCTGCAGTTTGAGTCGCTCGCAGTGGACGGCGTCAAGCTGCTGAAAACCTACACCTTCAAGCGTGGCGCCTACGACATGGGCGTCAAGCACGAAGTGGTGAACGGCAGCAACGCCCCCGTGGCACCGCAGCTTTACTTGCAACTGGTGCGCGACGGCAACAAGCCCGAAGGCGAGTCTTCCTTCTATTCCACCTTCACCGGCCCTGCGGTTTATACCGGCGCCAAGAAATACCAGAAATTCGAATTCACCGACATCGAAAAAGGCAAGGCGGAATTCGAAAAGCAGTCCAACGACGGCTACATCGCCATGGTCCAACACTATTTTGCAAGTGCCTGGCTGTTGCCTGACAACCTGCGCCGCGACTTGTTTGCGCGCAAGGTGGATCAAAACCTGTTTGCGGTGGGCATGATCGTGCCTTTGGAGCCGATTGCGCCTGGCGCCAAAAAAGAAGTGCAAGCCAGCTTCTTTGCGGGCCCGCAAGAAGAACACAAGCTGGAAGCACTCTATCCCGGCCTGGAGTTGGTCAAAGACTATGGGTGGTTGACGATTTTGGCCAAGCCCTTGTATTGGCTGCTCGACAAACTCAATGGCTATTTGCACAACTGGGGATGGTCCATCGTGGCCTTGGTGGTGCTGCTGAAAATTGCTTTTTACTGGCTCAACGCCCAAGCCTACCGCAGCATGGCCAAAATGAAAGCGGTCAATCCCCGCATCATGGAAATGCGCGAGCGCCTCAAAGACAACCCGCAGCAAATGCAAATGGAGATGATGAAGATCTACCGCGAGGAAAAGGTCAATCCCATGGGCGGTTGCTTGCCCATTGCCATTCAAATCCCGGTGTTCATTGCCTTGTACTGGGTGTTGCTGTCGACCGTGGAAATGCGCAACGCGCCCTGGATTGGTTGGGTCCATGACTTGGCCGCACCCGACCCCTTCTTCATCCTGCCGGTGTTGATGACCTTGTCAACCTTGCTGCAAACCTGGCTTAACCCGACACCGCCGGACCCCATGCAAGCCAAGTTGATGTGGATCATGCCAATGGCTTTCAGCGTGATGTTCTTCTTCTTCCCTGCAGGCCTGGTGCTTTATTGGTTGACCAACAACATTCTGTCGATTGCGCAGCAGTGGTTGATCAACAAACAGTTGGGCGTGCTGGGCCGTTGATGCGCCCCTTGGGCCGGGCCTGAAAGCGCAGACATGCACGACAGAGCGGCCCCCGTCATCGCGATCGCCACCGCCCCTGGGCGCGGCGCGGTCGGCATTGTGCGCATCAGCGGGCCGGCACTGGGTCCCTGGGTACAGCGCCTTTGCGCTCGAACGCTTCAACCCCGAGAGGCCACCCTGCTGCCCTTGAAGGATGCGCAGGGACAGGCCATCGACCAAGTGCTGGCCTTGTATTTTCCGGCCCCGCACAGCTACACCGGAGAGGACGTCCTGGAGTTGCAGGCACACGGTGGCCCCATCGTGTTGCAACTGCTGGTGGCCCGCTGTCTGGCCGTGGCTCAGGAAAAAACGTCGGATCATTTGGCCGCCCCCGAATGCTTGCCAGGTTTGCGCCTGGCCCGCGCGGGAGAGTTCACCGAGCGCGCGTTTCTCAATCAGAAGCTTGACCTGGCGCAAGCCGAAGCGGTGGCCGACCTGATTGACGCCAGCACGGCCTTGGCGGCCCGCAGCGCCAGTCGTTCTTTGGCGGGTGCATTCTCCGAAAAAATTCATGGCTTGCGCGACGCCCTGATTGATCTGCGCATGCTGGTCGAAGCGACGCTGGACTTCCCTGAAGAAGACATCGACTTTCTGGAAAAGGCCGATGCACGCGGCCAACTCGACCGTCTGCAAACCCGGCTTCACGAGATACAGCAGCGCACGCGCCAAGGCGCTTTGCTGCGCGAGGGCATTCGCGTGGTGATTGCGGGCCAGCCCAATGCCGGGAAAAGCTCCTTGCTCAACGCCTTGGCCGGCGCCGAGTTGGCCATTGTCACGCCCATTGCGGGGACCACCCGCGATGTGGTCAGCCAAGCCTTGCAAATTGACGGCGTGCCCTTGCATGTGGTCGACACGGCAGGCTTGCGGCCGCTGGAGCATCCGCAGGTGGATGAGGTTGAAAAAATAGGCATTGCGCGCGCCTGGGACCAAATTCGCCAAGCCGATGCGGTGGTGTTTTTGCACGACCTCACGCGCGCCCACGATGTGGCTTACCAAGAGGGCGACGCGCGCATTGCAGCCGCCTTGTCCGAGGACATCGATCCAGCCATTCCCGTGCTGCAGGTCTGGAACAAGGCCGATGCGGTGCCCCAGCAGCCCTCGTCGTCAGAGGCCTTGTATTTGTCGGCCAAGACCGGTGAGGGTTTGGCGGCCTTGCGTGCCCGCCTGTTGTCGCTGGCGGGCTGGCAGGCGGGCACCGGGGACGGTGTTTTCATGGCCCGTGAGCGCCATGTTCAAGCATTGCTCCGCGTGGCCGAAGCGCTGGCGCAGGCCCATCAAATTTTGAATCACAGCGATGCGGCGCTTGACCTGCTGGCCGAAGAGTTGCGACAAGCGCAAAACGCCTTGGGCGAGATCACCGGCGAGTTCAGCGCCGACGAATTGCTCGGGGTGATCTTCTCGCGCTTTTGCATCGGCAAGTGAACACCCTAGCCCTTCAGTATTTTTTCGGTGGCCACGGCCAAGGCCTCCGGTTTACCTGACAAGACCAGGGTGTCGCCCTCTTCGAGCAGGGTGTCATCGTTCAATGGTGCTGCATGCCCTTGGTGGCGACGCAATTGCACCAGGCGCACACCCATGCCGTGCAAGGCCAGTCGCGCCAGCGTGCTCCCCAAGGACCGCGATCCCAATGGCAGGGTGACGCTGGTCAGGCGTTCGTGTTCCAACTCGTCGATGTCGTCGTCATCTGCGCCGTGAAAATAACCACGCAACAAGTTGTAACGGGCCTCGCGTTGCTCTTGCGTCACGCGAATCACGCGCCGCATCGGCACGCCCATGAGAGCCAGCGCATGGCTTGCGAGCATCAGGCTGCCCTCAATGGCCTCGGGCACCACTTCGGTGGCGCCCGCTTGGCGCA
The DNA here is from genome assembly GCA_903850735.1 of uncultured Burkholderiales bacterium. Classification (GTDB taxonomy): domain Bacteria; phylum Pseudomonadota; class Gammaproteobacteria; order Burkholderiales; family Burkholderiaceae_C; genus Limnohabitans. The sequence goes on from CAINMN010000140.1 coordinate 18,274, forward strand.
GCAAATCCAGGTCCCGGTCGTCGCGCGTTCGCACGATCACGGGCACTTGCGGCGCATGGTCGCGCACATGCGCGAGCACACGCAGGGCGGAGGGGGTGTCGTGGTAGCTCACCACCACCGCGGCTGCACGCGCCAAGCCTGCGGCCATCAAACTGGGCAAGCGTGCCGCGTCACCAAACACCACGCTTTGTCCGGCCGCTGCCGCCAATCGAACGCGGTCGGGGTCCAGGTCCAGGGCCATGTGGGGAATGTTTTCTTGCATGAGCAAGCTCGCCAGGTTTTGACCGCTTCGGCCATAACCGCAAATGATCACATGCGCTTCGTTGCGAATCGAGCGTTTGGCGATGCTGGTCAACTGAACAGATTGCAACAACCAATCGCTGGCCACCCATTTCATGACGATGCGGTCGCTGTACAAAATGATGAACGGTGTGGCCAGCATGGACAACACCATGGCCGCCAGCACCGGGCTCAACCATTCGGGCGAAATCAACGACTTTTCCGCGGCCAGCGACAACAGCACAAAACCGAACTCACCAGCTTGCGCCAGATAGAGGCCTGTGCGCAGCGCCACCCCCGACGTGGCCCCGAGCACCTTGGCCAAGAAGGTCACCAGGGCCGCCTTGATCGCAAGCGGAAAAAGCGTAAGCAACAACACCAAATGCCAATTCTGGATGACGGCCCAGCCCTCCAGTTTCATGCCAATGGTGATGAAGAACAGGCCCAACAACACATCGTGGAAAGGACGGATGTCGGTTTCAACCTGGTGCTTGTATTCTGTTTCGGCAATCAACATGCCCGCCAAAAACGCGCCCAGGGCCAAAGACAGGCCCGCATGCTCGGTCAGCCAGGCCAGGCCCAGCGTGATCAGCAGCAGGTTGAGCATGAACAACTCTTCGCTCTTGCGCCGCACCACCACGGTCAGCCAAAAGCGCATCACGCGCGGCCCGCCCCAAAGCAGCAAGCCCACGAGCGCCGCGCCTTTCAAAAGCGCCACGGCCAGGCCCCACCACACATCGCTGCCCGAGGGCATGGCCAAGGCTGGAATCAGCACCAGCAATGGCACGACGGCCAAATCCTGGAACAGCAACACGCCCATGACCCGCTGCCCATGTTCGGACGACAGCTCCAATCGCTCCGCCATCAGGCGCGCCACAATGGCTGTGCTGGACATGGCCAGCGCGGCGCCCAAAGCCACGGCAGCTTGCCACGACAAATCCCAGCTCATGCCAACCCAGGAAAACACCATCACCAGGGCCATGTTGCCCAAGAGGGCGCCCACAATGGTGAAAAGCACCTGACCCAAGCCCAGGCCAAAGACCAGGTGCCGCATGCTGCGCAGCTTGGGCAAGTTGAATTCCAGGCCAATGACGAACATCAAAAAGACCACGCCAAACTCGGCCAGATAACGGATGCCCGCAGAGTCGCGCGCCAAGGCGAGTGCATTGGGTCCAATGACGATGCCGACCAGGAGGTAGCCCAGCATGGCTGGCAACTTCATGAACCGAAACACCACCACGCCCAACACGGCGGCCAGCAAATACAACAAAGCCAAGTCAAGGGAGGTCATGTTGACATGGTAATGGCTCTGAAACACACGCAGGTCTGAGGGGTCTATAAAATCAAGGAATGAACACCCCTCTTGCCGCGAACGCTCGACAAAGCTTGACCACCGTCCATGGCGAGCGCATTCTTCAATTGGCCAGAGAAACGCTGGACATCGAAGCCGCGGCAGTGCAACAAGTCGGGCAGCGCTTGACGGAAAGTTTTGTGCATGCGGTGCAGCGCATGTTGGCGGTGCAGGGCCGGGTGGTGGTGATGGGCATGGGCAAAAGCGGCCACGTTGGCCGCAAGATGGCGGCCACGCTGGCTTCCACCGGAACCCCTGCGTTGTTCGTGCATCCGGCCGAGGCCAGCCATGGCGATTTGGGCATGGTGCAAGCCCAGGACTTGGTGCTGGCCTTGTCCAACAGCGGCGAGAGCGATGAACTGACCGCCATTTTGCCGGTGCTCAAGCGCTTGGGCATTCCCTTGATCGCCATCACAGGCGGCCTGGACTCCACCTTGGCCCATCACGCCGACATTGTGCTGGACAGCGGTGTGGCCAAAGAGGCCTGCCCCTTGAATTTGGCGCCCACCGCCAGCACTACGGCCCAGTTGGCCTTGGGCGATGCCTTGGCCGTGGCTTTGCTCGATGCGCGCGGCTTCAAGGCCGAAGACTTTGCCCGCTCCCATCCGGGCGGCGCCTTGGGCCGTCGCTTGCTCACGCATGTGCGCGACATCATGCGTCAGGGCGACGCCGTCCCTTCTGTGTCGCCATCCGCGGACTTCAGCGCCCTGATGCGCGAGATGAGTGCCAAGGGCTTGGGCGCCTCGGCCATCGTGGATGAGCAGCGGCGCGTGCTGGGTATTTTTACCGATGGCGATTTGCGCCGTTTGATTGAGAAAGGCGTCGATCTGCGCAGCTTGACGGCCGCAGACGTCATGCATCCCAAGCCCCGAACCCTGCGCGACACCGCTTTGGCTGCCGAAGCCGCCGAGCAAATGGAGGCTCACCGCATCACCAGCTTGTTGGTGGTCGATGGCGAAGCGCGTTTGTGTGGCGCGGTGAACACCAACGACTTGATGCGTGCGAAGGTCATCTGATGACGCCTGTCTTGCAACATGACCCGGCGCTGCTCTTGCGCGCCCAGCCGGTTCGGGTGGTCTTTTTTGACATCGATGGCGTGTTCACCGACGGCGGCTTGTATTTTTCAGAGCAAGGTGAAACCCTCAAGCGCTTTCACACCTTGGATGGCCAAGGCATCAAAATGTTGCAACGCGTGGGCATCACGCCAGCCGTCATCACCGGCCGCGACAGTGCGCCTTTGCGTTTGCGCTTGAAGGCTTTGGGCATTGCGCACGCCGTGCTTGGAACTGAAGACAAGCGGCCCGCCGCTGAAAAAATATTGGCCGACCTCCAGCTCACCTGGGCACAGGCGGCTGCCGTTGGCGACGACTGGCCCGACCTGCCGGTGTTGCAGCGCGTGGCTTTGGCTTGTGCGCCTGCTCAAGCGCATCCCGAAGTCGTCGCACGGGCCCATTTTGTGACCACCCGCCATGGCGGTGCGGGCGCTGTGCGAGAGGTCTGCGACTTGTTGCTGGTGGCCCAAGCACGCTATGCCGATCTGTTGCGGGATTATTTGGCATGAATGTCGGGTTGCCAGCGCCGGTTTCTGCCCAGCGAAACCTCACGCTCTGGCGGCGCTTGCGCCAAAGCCTGGATGCCTTGCTCTTGTATTTTCCGGTGGTCTTGATGGGCCTGTTGGCGATGCTGACGTACTGGTTGGTGCGCAACACCCCGGCGCCGCCCGAGGAGGCGCCGCGTGCGCTGGTGCGCCACGTGCCCGACTATTTCATGCGCGACTTCGCCGTTCGAACCTTTGGCGCCAACGGCGGCTTTCAGTCCGAAATTCAAGGTCTTGAAATTCGGCATTACCCCGACACCGACACCTTGGAAATTGACCAGCCGCGCATTCGTCGCACCGGGCCGCTCGGCCAAGTGACCTTGGCGCAAGCTGACAAAGCCATTTCGAATGCCGATGGCTCCGAGGTGCAACTCATGGGGCGTGCCACGGTGGTGCGTGAAGCGTTTGCTTCCAAAGACAGCACGCCCAAGCAGCGCTTTGAATTGCGCAGCGAGTTCCTGCATTTTTTTGTGGACACAGACCGCGTGCAAACGCATCTGCCCGTGGAACTGTTGCGGGGTCAGGATCGCTTCACGGCCGATCGCTTGTCCTATGACAACCTTGACCAGCGGGTGGAATTGTCGGGGCGTGTCCGCGGTGTTTTACAGCCCAAGCGCTGACCTGCAACGCGCGCAAGCCATGAAAAAGGCCTCCGAAGAGGCCTATTGAAAAACGCGGTTCGAGGTGCGCTCAATAAGAGTCGCCACCGCCGTAGCTGCCACGGCCACCACCACCACTGCGGGGTGCTGCACCGTAGGGGCTGCGGAAGCTGCCGTCGTTGCCGCCGCCTTCGCGACGACCACCGCCATAGCCGCCACCGCCTTCACGACGGCCACCGCCACCGCCGCCGCCGTAGCCACCGCCACCACCGCCGCCATAACCACCGCCGCCGCCGCCACCAAAGCCACCGGTCCGGGGAGGACGACGGGCTTCCATGGGACGGGCCTCATTCACCACCAGGCTGCGGCCGCCCAGGGGGGCGCCATTCATGCCTTCGATCGCGGCTTGGGCTTCGGCATCGCTGCCCATTTCCACAAAACCGAAACCTTTGGAGCGGCCGGTGTCGCGCTCCATCATCACCTTGGCGCTGGTCACGGCGCCGAATTGGCCAAAGGCCTGTTCCAAATCACTGTCGCGCACCGAGTACGGCAGGTTGCCCACGTAAAGCTTGTTGCCCATGAAAGGGACTCCTATAAACACATTAACGAAGCGATGGGGTCCCAGGGCACAACGCCAGAAAAGAAAGCGGGGGCGCGAAACTGACCGATCACCAGACTCGCCAGTCCCGCTCGTCAACACAAGAAAGGGAGAGGCTGGACCATTATGAAACAGGATTTGCTTGACAAACCAAGCGTTTATCCTAGTTTTTGCAATTTAAGGCTTAAAAACCACACCTAAGCTCGTGCTCACCAATCGCTCTCGCGGTCTGGGGTTGCACCAATTTTGTGAATGCTCAGGTCCGCACCCATGTATTCGTCCTCTTGGTCCAGCCGCAGGCCACCGGCCAGCACCCGAATCACGCCGTACACGACAAAGCCGCCCACCACGGCCCACAGCACGCCCAAACCGGTGCCGATCAACTGGCCGGTCAGCGTCACCCCGCCCAAGCCCCCCAGTGCTTTGCTGCCGAACAGGCCTGCGGCAATGCCGCCCCAGGTGCCGCAAAGGCCGTGCAAGGGCCAAACGCCCAGCACATCGTCCACTTTCCACTTGTTTTGGGTCAGCGTGAACATGACCACAAACAAGGCCCCGGCAATCGCACCGACCGCCAGCGCGCCCAGCGGATGCATCAGGTCAGAGCCGGCACACACCGCCACCAGGCCGGCCAGGGGGCCGTTGTGTACAAAACCAGGGTCGTTGCGCCCCAAGATCAGGGCACTCAGGGTGCCGCCGACCATCGCCAGCAAAGAGTTGACTGCCACCAGACCCGACATTTTGTCCAGTGTCTGTGCGCTCATCACATTGAAGCCAAACCAACCCACAATCAGAATCCAGGCGCCGAGGGCCAGAAAGGGAATGCTCGACGGCGGGTGCACCGACATCACGCCCCCCTTGCGGTAGCGGTTGTGGCGTGCGCCCAGCAGAATCACGGCGGGCAAGGCAATCCAGCCACCCACGGCATGGACCACCACCGAGCCGGCGAAGTCATGGAACTCTTCGCCGGTCAGGTCTTTGATCCAGGCCTGGATGCCGAATTTTTGATTCCAGGCGATCCCTTCAAACAAGGGGTAAACCAGGCCCACAATGACGGCGGTGGCGATCAACTGCGGCCAGAATTTGGCACGCTCGGCAATGCCGCCGGAAATGATGGCCGGGATGGCGGCCGCAAAGGTCAGCAAAAAGAAGAACTTGACCAAGTCATAACCATTTTTCTCGGCCAGCGTTTCTGCGCTGACAAAGAAATTCGTGCCGTAAGCGACCCCATAGCCCACCAAAAAGTACACCAGGGTGGACATGCTGAAATCCACGAGGATTTTCACCAGGGCATTGACCTGGTTCTTTTTGCGAACTGTGCCCAGTTCCAGAAATGCAAAACCGGCGTGCATGGCCAAAACCATGATGGCGCCAAGCATGATGAACAAGGCATCCGCGCCCTGTTTGTGTGCGTCCATGAGTCTTCCTTGGAAAAATGTTCTTTTTTGGTGCGTTTTTGCCCTGTTTTTCAGGGCCGCACCAATTGCAAGCAAAACTCGCACCAAAAAAGCCAGGACATGGGTTTGGTGCGGCGGGGTCAACCACAGGGGTTACCATCTCACCATGGAAGCATTTTGGTTGTCGACGGGCATTGTGGCGCTGGCGGAAATGGGCGACAAAACCCAGTTGCTGTCGCTTTTGCTCGCGGCACGCTTCAAAAAGCCCTGGCCCATCGTCTGGGGCATTCTGGTGGCCACCTTGGCCAACCATGGCGCAGCGGGCGCCTTGGGAACTTGGGTGACCCAATGGTTGGGGCCTGTGGCGCTCAAATGGGTGCTGATCGTCTCGTTTTTGGCCATGGCGGTGTGGATGCTCATCCCTGACAAAATCGATGACGAAGACGCGCCCCAAGCACCGCGTTGGGGCGTGTTCGGTACCACGCTGGTGGCTTTTTTCCTGGCCGAAATGGGCGACAAAACCCAAATTGCCACCGTCATGTTGGCGGCCGATTACCAATCCTGGGCCTGGGTCGTGGCCGGCACCACCCTGGGCATGATGCTGGCCAATGTGCCCGTGGTTTGGCTGGGCGAGCGCATCACACGACTTATTCCGCTGGTGTGGGTGCATCGCGTCAGCGCCTTGATCTTTGCCGGCTTGGGCTTGGGGCTTTGGCTTTCCTGAACCCCCAAGGATTGGCTATACTGAAACACGCGCCGATTTGCTCCAGCTTGCGGGCGCTTGAAAAAAGTACTGCTAAACACGGAGGCCAGATCTGGCTTCGTGGTCAGCGATGCCAGGTTTGTTGATGTCCTTGATTGCCACACCCCGTTTCATGCATTTTCCGGATGCTTTGCCTTTGCAAAGCGGGTCCAGCGTGCGCGATTACACCTTGGCCTATGAAACTTATGGCGAGTTGAATGCCGAGCGCTCCAACGCGGTGCTGATTTGCCATGCCTTGAACGCCTCGCACCATGTGGCGGGCACGTACGAAGGCCAGGCCAAGAGCGAGGGCTGGTGGGACAACATGATTGGCCCGGGCAAGCCGGTCGACACCCAGCGGTTTTTCGTCATTGGCGTCAACAACCTGGGCTCTTGTTTTGGCTCCACCGGCCCGATGCATGTGAACCCCGATACCGGGCGTGTCTACGGTGCCGATTTTCCGGTGGTGACGGTGGAAGACTGGGTCCATGCCCAGGCGCGTTTGCTCGATGCGCTGGGCATTGAACAGCTGGCGGCCGTGATGGGCGGCAGCCTCGGGGGCATGCAGGCCCTGAGCTGGACGCTTCAGTACCCGGCGCGCGTGCGCCATGCGGTGGTGGTGGCCAGCGCCCCCAACCTGACCGCTGAAAACATTGCGTTCAATGAAGTAGCGCGCCGCGCCATCGTGACCGACCCGGACTTTCATGACGGGCACTTTTACCAGCACGACGTCATCCCCAAGCGAGGCTTGCGCATCGCGCGCATGGTGGGCCACATCACCTACCTGAGCGACGATGTCATGAATGAAAAATTTGGGCGCGATTTGCGATCGGCGGTGGTGGACGCCCAAGGGCAGACCACCGATGCGGGCGAGTACCGCTACTCTACGCAAGAGGTGGAGTTCCAGATCGAAAGTTACCTGCGCTACCAGGGCGACAAATTCAGCGAGTACTTTGACGCCAACACTTACCTGCTGATCACGCGCGCTTTGGACTATTTCGACCCAGCGCGTCAGCACCAGGGCGATTTAAGCGCCGCGCTGGCCAAGACACAAGCCAAATTCCTGTTGGTGAGTTTCAGCACCGACTGGCGGTTTTCGCCCGCCCGCAGCCGAGAGATGGTCAAGGCCTTGCTCGACAACCACCGGGAGGTCAGTTACGCCGAAATCGATGCGCCGCACGGCCATGACGCATTTTTGCTCGATGACCCCCGCTACTTGGCCCTGGTGCGTTCTTATTTCGAACGAATTGCGCTGGAGTTGCACGCATGAGCGACGCCATCATTCGCCAACTGGCCGAACGGGTTCCCATGGGCAGCAGGGTGTTGGACCTGGGCTGTGGCGACGGCGCATTGCTGGCCTATTTGCAGCAGCACCGTGCCTGCACGGGTTATGGGGTGGAGTTGAGCGACGCCAATGTGCTGGCCTGTGTGAAGCGCGGCGTGCCCGTGTTGCAGTTGAACCTCGACCAAGGGCTGAGCCTGTTTGCCGATCAGTCATTTGACGTGGTGCTGCAAATCGACACCCTGCAACATTTGCGCAACGCCGAAACCATGTTGCAAGAAACCGCACGCGTAGGGCGCATGGGCATTGTGGCTTTCCCCAACTTTGCCCACTGGCCCAACCGCCTGAGCATTTTGAAAGGCCGCATGCCGGTCACTCGGCGCTTGCCCTACCAATGGTATGACACTCCGAACATTCGGGTGGGCACCTTTGACGATTTTCAGGTGTTGGCGCGCAAAAACGGCCTTCAAGTTTTGGAAGCCTTTGGCTTGCAAGACGCGCACGAGGTTCGCTGGATGCCGAATTGGCGCGCCGGCACCGCAGTTTTCAAATTCAAGGGCGCAGGCGCCTGAGCAACTTCAACCTCACAGGAGCAATCACCATGGGACATCTGGTTGTTTTGAAAGCGGCAGACGGCTTCGAGAGCCAAGCCTATGTGGCCCAGCCGGCCATCAAGCCGCGCGGTGCCATCGTTGTGCTGCAGGAAATTTTTGGCGTCAATGCCCATGTCCGTGCCGTCGCCGATGGTTACGCGCTGGCAGGCTACCTGGCGATTGCGCCAGCCACCTTTCACCGCGTCAAAACCGGCGTCGAGCTGGGCTACACGCCGGAAGACATGAATGCAGGCTTCGCGCTGAAAACCGCGGTTGAAACCTTGCCCGCGCCGGGCGTGCTGGCCGACATTCAAGCGGCGGTGGACTATGCCGCCCAAACCTCGGGCGGCAAAGTCGGTGTGGTCGGCTATTGCTGGGGCGGCTTGCTGACCTGGCGCGCAGCCGGCGCCGTCAAAGGCGTGAGCGCGGCCGTGCCTTACTACGGTGGCGGCGTGACTTCAGAGGCCGAGATCCAGCGTGTGCCGGCCTGCCCTGTGCAAGCCCATTTTGGCAACAAGGACCACTGGATTCCGCTGGAGACGGTGGAAGCGTTCAAGCAAGCCCAACCCCAAGTAGAGGTTCATGTGTACGAAGCAGACCATGGCTTCAATTGCGACCACCGTGGCTCTTACAACGAAGCGGCCGCCCATTTGGCGCTGGAGCGCGCCTTGGCGTTTTTCGCCAAGCACGTGGGCTGACCGTCGCTGAGGCTCAGCGTGCCGTGCGTTTCAGATGCTCGGCCGCATCCAGGGCGAAGTAGGTCAGGATGCCGTCGGCACCGGCGCGTTTGAAGGCCAAGAGGCTCTCCAGCATGACGGCTTCCTGATCGAGCCAGCCGTTTTTCGCCGCGGCCATGAGCATGGCGTATTCGCCCGACACTTGGTAAACAAAGGTGGGGATCTGGAAGCTTTCCTTGACGCGGCGGACAATGTCCAGATAGGGCATGCCGGGCTTGACCATCACCATGTCGGCGCCTTCTTCGATGTCCATGGCCACTTCGCGCAGGGCCTCATCGGTGTTGCCCGGGTCCATCTGGTAGACCTTCTTGTTGCTTTTGCCGAGGTTCCCTGCTGAGCCCACAGCGTCTCGGAAGGGGCCATAAAAAGCGCTGGCGTATTTGGCGCTGTAGGCCATGATGCGGGTGTGAACATGGCCTTTGGCTTCCAGGGCCTGGCGAATCGCGCCAATGCGGCCGTCCATCATGTCACTGGGGGCCACAAAGTCCACGCCCGCGTCGGCTTGGGCGAGCGCTTGTTGCACCAAAATTTCCACCGTGGGGTCGTTGAGGATGTAACCCGTGTCGTCCAGCAGACCATCTTGCCCATGGCTGGTGAACGGGTCGAGCGCCACGTCGGTCAGAACGCCCAGATCCGGAAACTCTTTTTTCAAGGCACGCACCACGCGCGGCACCAGGCCCTCGGGGTTCATGGCTTCGCGGCCATCCGGGGTTTTCAGGCGGGTGTCGATGACGGGGAACAAAGCCATGACCGGCACCCCCAGCTTCACGCAGCGTTCGGCCACGGGCAGCAGCAAGTCCAGGCTCAGGCGTTCGACACCGGGCATGGACGCAATGGCTTCGCGACGCTGTTGGCCATCGAGTACGAAAACGGGGTAAATCAGATCGTCGACCGTCAGTGAGTGCTCGCGCACCAGGCGACGTGTGAAATCATCCCGGCGCAGGCGGCGCAGTCGGGTCGCGGGGAATTGGGTAGAAATCGTCATGTCCAAAATTGTGCACCTGCCGCGCGCGTTTGACCAGTTCTTTCTTTCGCCAAGGCGACCGGCGAGCGGTTTTCGGGTTTTGGAGCTTGTCCACCCGAGCGCGCTTTGCTAGATTGTGGGTTGAGTGCTTTGCACTCCCCGCTTACCTCCCTGAGCGGGCGCTTTTTGCCTTTGGGCCGAAGGTGTTGTTGCCCGACCTTGGTCGGGCTTTTTTTTGGCTGCGCATGGCACTACACTGACCGCATGCTCTGGGTTAAATCACTCCACATCGTTTTTGTCGCCAGCTGGTTTGCCGGCTTGTTTTACCTGCCAAGAATCTTTGTGAATCTGGCGATGGTGCCGCCAGACTCCGAGGCCGAGCGCACGCGTTTGTTGCTGATGGCGCGAAAACTCATGCGCTTCATGAACCTGCTGCTGTGGCCCGCCGTGGGGCTGGGGGTGGTCTTGTGGGCGCATTACGGCATTGGCTGGGGCCCGGGCCAGGGCTGGATGCACGCCAAGCTGGCGGTGGTGGTCTTGGCCATTGGCTACCACCATGTGTGCGCCAGCATGTTGCGCCAATGGGAGGCCCGGGCGGTCACGCGCAGCCATGTCTGGTTTCGGGTTTTCAATGAAATCCCGGTGGTCTTGATGGTCTTGGCCGTGTGTTTGGTGGTGGTCAAGCCCCCCGAACTGGGCGAATTTTTTCTGGCCATCGGTGCCGGCCTGGGCGTGCTGATCGCCCTCACCGTGGGAATTCTCAAGCTGCGCGGGCGCTAAGCCATGCGAAAGACTTCCGCCTGGCCCCTGGCCTGGGTCTATGCGGCGCTGATTGTCTACGCCAGCCTCTACCCTTTTGACAACTGGCGCGACCAGGGCTTGGCGCCGTGGTCTTTCCTGGCGGCGCCCGTCACCCGCTATTGGAGCGCCTTTGATGTGCTCGCCAATTTATGGGGCTATGCACCCTTGGGCTTCTGGTTGACTCTGGCGGCATTGCGCACTGGCCGTCGCCAATGGGCGATTCGCGCCAGCGTCTTGGTGGGCATGACCTTGTCGTTCGTGTTGGAAAGCTTGCAAAGCTATTTGCCTGCGCGGGTGCCCTCCACCATGGACTGGGTGCTCAACACGCTGGGCGTAGCGCTTGGCGCGGTGGTCGCCAGCACGCTGGAGCGCTGGGGCTGGCTGGACCGTTGGGCCCGTTTTCGGGCGCGCTGGTTTGTGCCACAGGCCCATGGCGCATTGGCCCTCTTGATGCTCTGGCCCCTGGCTTTGCTGTTCCCCGCGGCAGTGCCCCTGGGTTTGGGCCAGGTGATGGAGCGCTTGGAAAGCGCCTTGGGCGAAGCCTTGCGGCACACGCCATTCCTGGAGTGGTTGCCCTTGCGCCCGGTGGAGTTGCAGCCCCTGTTGCCCGGCGGGCAATTGTTGTGCGTCTTGCTCGGTTTGCTGGTGCCCTGCCTGTTGGGTTTTTCCTTGATTCGGCGGCGCTTGCTGCGCCTGAAGTTTGTCCTGCTCTTGTTGCTGGTGGCGGTGTGCTTGAGCGCGCTGTCCGCCACCCTGAGCTATGGCCCGCGCAATGCCTGGACCTGGCTGGATTTGCCGGCCCTGCTCGGCCTGGGCTTGGGTGCGTTGGTGGCCACCTTGCTGGTGCCCTTGCCACACCGGACCTGTTTGGCCTTGCTGTTGCTCGTGGGGGTGTTGCACCTGAGCTTGTTGAACCAAGCGCCCGCCAGCTCCTATTTCGCCCAAACCCTGCAAACCTGGGAACAAGGGCGCTTCATCCGCTTTCACGGGCTGGCGCAGTGGTTGGGCTGGCTGTGGCCGTTTGCCGTGTTGCTCGAAGCCCTGGTCCGATTGTCACAGCCTGCCTCGGGCAAGCCCGCTCCTTAGAATGGCGACCATGTCTGATACCTCTTATTACAAACACCACGTGTTTTTTTGCCTGAATGAGCGCAGCAACGGTGAAGCCTGTTGTGCGCATCAGGGGGCACAACAAGCGTTTGACCATTGCAAGGCCAGCGTCAAGGCCGCAGGCCTGGCCGGGCCCGGCGGTGCGCGCATCAACAAAGCGGGCTGCCTGGACCGCTGCGCCGGGGGGCCCGTGATGGTGGTTTACCCCGAAGCGGTCTGGTACACCTTTGTGGACAAGACCGACATCGATGAGATCGTGGAGACCCATTTGAAAAAGGGCCAAGTGGTCGAGCGTTTGCG
>CAINMN010000141.1 GCA_903850735.1 uncultured Burkholderiales bacterium
GAAGTCCATGTCGCCCAGATGATCTTCGTCACCCAGGATGTCGGTCAGCACGGCGAAACGGTTGCCGTCCTTGATCAGGCCCATGGCAATGCCGGCCACGTGCGCCTTCATGGGCACGCCAGCGTCCATCATGGACAAGCAGCCGCCGCACACCGAGGCCATCGACGACGAGCCGTTGGACTCGGTGATTTCCGAGACCACACGCACGGTGTAGGGGAACTCTTCCTTGCTCGGCAAGCAAGCGGCCAAGGCGCGCTTGGCCAAACGGCCGTGGCCCACTTCGCGGCGCTTGGTGCTGCCCATGCGGCCGACTTCGCCAGTGGCAAAGGGAGGCATGTTGTAGTGAAACAGGAAGCGGTCTTCGAATTCGCCGGCCAGGGCGTCGATGCGCTGGGCGTCTCGCTCGGTACCCAGCGTGGTGATGACCAGCGCCTGGGTTTCGCCACGCGTGAACAAGGCGGAACCGTGGGTGCGGGGCAACACGCTGTTGCGAATTTCGATGGGGCGCACGGTACGGGTGTCGCGGCCATCGATGCGGGGCTCGCCCGACAGAATCTGGCTGCGCACAATGCGGGCCTCGATGTCAAACAGCATGCCTTCGACCTTGACGCCATCGAACTCGACGCCTTCGGCTTTCAGGCTGTCCATGACGCCGGCATAGGCTTCACGGCAGGCTTGGGTACGGGCTTGCTTGTTGCGCAACTGGTAAGCCGCACGCAGTTTTTCTTCGGCATGGGCCGTCACTTTGGCGATCAGGGCTTCGTCCTTGGCGGGGGCGGTCCAGTTCCAAGCCGGCTTGCCAGCGTCGCGCACCAACTCGTGAATGGCGTTGATGGCCACAGCGCTTTGCTGGTGACCAAACACCACCGCGCCCAACATGATTTCTTCGGACAACTGCTGGGCTTCGGATTCCACCATCAGCACAGCGGATTCAGTACCGGCCACGACCAGGTCCATCTGGCTCTCTTTGCGCTGGGTTTGACCCGGGTTCAACACATACTCGCCGTTGACATAGCCCACGCGCGCAGCGCCGATGGGGCCATTGAACGGCATGCCAGACACGGCCAGCGCGGCGCTGGTGGCGATCATGGCGGCGATGTCGGCATCGACCTCGGGGTTCAAAGAGATGGTGTGGATGACCACATGCACTTCGTTGAAGAAGCCCTCGGGGAACAGCGGACGGATCGGACGGTCGATCAGGCGGCTGGTCAGGGTTTCAAGTTCGCTGGGCTTGGCTTCGCGCTTGAAAAAGCTGCCGGGAATCTTGCCGGCGGCATAGGTTTTCTCGATGTAATCGACGGTCAGCGGGAAAAAGTCTTGGCCAGGCTTGGCAGACTTGGAGGCCACCACGGTGGCAAGCACCACGGTGTCATCGATGTTGACCAGCACGGCGCCGGTGGCTTGGCGAGCGATTTCGCCGGTTTCCATGGTGACCGTGTGCTGGCCCCACTGGAAGGTTTTCGTCACTTTGTTGAACAGGGACATGTGTCTCTCCTAAAAGGTTTGGGAAGTGCAGGCCACTTCACCGGAGCCCGGAGCTGGCTGAACAGAACACGATGCCATTCCAGAAACGGGCCCTCAGGCCTGGCTTTTGGAATGACACAGCTTCGATCCGTGTCAGTCGTTCCGAATTTCTAAATGAGCAAAAGGCGCCTGAGCTATCAAAATAACCCAGACGCCTTTTGTTCGTGTGCCCAATTACTTGCGCAGGCCCAATTTGGCGATCAGCGCGGTGTAACGGTCAGCGTCTTTGGCCTTGAGGTAGTCCAGCAGTTTGCGGCGACGGCTCACCATGCGCAACAGGCCACGGCGACCATGGTGGTCTTTGGCGTGGGTCTTGAAGTGCGGGGTCAGTTCGTTGATGCGGGCGGTCAGCAGTGCAACTTGCACTTCGGGGCTGCCCGTGTCGTTGGCGGCGCGCGCATTGGCCTGGACGATCTCGGCCTTGTTCAGTGTGGTCATGTTTTTTCCTTGAAAGTTTGACTTGCGCCATTCGCTGGAAATGCAATTGGCGTGCGCTGTGCGCTGTGCGGTATGCAAAGCCTTGAAATTATAGCGCGCCGCTTGCGCCGTGAAAAGAAAACTTTAGGCCTCAGCCTTCAGGCTTTGGCCAGCCACTGCTGCAAGCGGTCCACGCCTTGGGTCAGGCGGCCCAGGTCGCGCGAGGCAAAACACCAGCGCAGCCAGCCTTGCGCCTCGGGGGCAAACGCATTGCCCGGCGCCAGGCCCAAGCCCGCTTGCGCCACCAACTGTTTGGCGGTTTGCAGCGAATCCGTGGTGCCCGGGCATTTGAAAAAAGCGTACATCCCGCCTTTGGGGCAAGCCACTTGCAGGCCCGGGACCGCTTGCAAGGCCGTCACCAGGGTGTCGCGGCACTGTTTCAAATGCGCCACCACCCGCGGCGTCACCTCGTCGCCGCGACGCAAAGCCACTTCGCCTGCACGCTGGGTGAAGACGCTGGCACACGAGGTGTTGAATTCAATCAGCTTGCCCATGGCCTCGGTGGCCGAGGGCGGCAGCACCAGCCAGCCCAGGCGCCAGCCGGTCATGAGAAAGCTCTTGGAGAAACTGTGGGCCACCATCAAACGGTCTTCGGGTTCGGCCATGTCCAAAAAGCTGGGGGCGCACTGCTGGGCGCTGGGTTCGTAATACAGGCTTTCATAGACCTCATCCGCCAAGATCCAGGTGCCGGTGCGCCGGCAATGCGTCAGGATGGCGCGTTGCTCATCGGCCGTGAGGGTCCACCCTGTGGGGTTGTTGGGGGCATTCAGGATCAGCAAGCGGGTCTTGTCAGTCACTGCAGACAACAGCGCCTGCAAATCCAGGGTCCAGGCACCCGCACGTGGCACCAAGGAGACCGTCTTCAGGTGTGCGCCCATGATCTGCGGCTGCGCGGTCAAATTGGGCCAAATGGGGGTGACCGCCACCACCTCGTCGACTGCATCCACCAGCGCCTGCACCGCCAACATCAGGGCATTCACGCCGCCCGAGGTCACCGCAATGCGCTCAGCGCCAATCGTTGCGCCTCCCACGGCAGGGCCATGGCGCGCCGTCATGGTCTGGGCGATGGCTTGGCGCAAGCTGGGCAAGCCCAGGTTGTGGGCATAAAAGGTTTCGCCCTGCTGCAAGGAATCCATGGCCGCCTGCCGGATGAAATCGGGCGTGACCTCGTCGCTCTCGCCAAACCAGAAGGCCAGCACATCGCTGCGGCCCAAGCCCGCATTGGCCACCTCGCGAATTTTGGAGGCCTCCAGGTTCAAGATGGCAGAGCGCATGGTCTTCTCTCCTGCCCTTCAAGGGCGTTGCATGTTGCAGCTGGTTGGCTGCTCGGCCTGCGCTGGCGTCAGCGTCTTGACCACGCGAAAGCCATAGCCTGAGCCTTCCACGTCGAACTTCACGCCGGGTGTGCCCTGGCGGTCCATCACGCCCACCACCAGCGGCTGCTGAAATTGATGGTCGCTGGCACGCATCTGCGCCGCCTGGCCAAAGCGCTCGATGCGCGCATTCTCCAACTGCCGTGCCACGGCCAGGGCCTCGGCACTGCGCGCTTGCGCCATGGCCTGCACCAGCGCCTCCACCATCAATTGCATGCGCATGTGCACATAGTCATCCGAAGGCTTGGGGAAGCGTTGCCGAAAAGCCTTGTAAAAATTTTCAGAGGCCGCGCCCGGCACATTGGGCAACCAGTCGGCCACCGCCACCACCCGGCCCACGCCGGCCTCGCCCATGGCCGCAGGCGCGCCCAGGGCGTTGCCATAGAAGGTGTAAAACTTGCCCTCATAGCCCACTTCGCGGGCGGCTTTGACCAGCAAGGTCAGGTCGTTGCCCCAGTTGCCCGTGATCACCGCCTGCGCGCCGCTGGCTTTGATCTTGGTGGCATAAGGCAAAAAGTCTTTGACGCGCCCCATGGGATGCAACTCTTCCCCCACCAGCTGCGCATCCGGGCGTTGGGCTTGCAGCTGTCGCTTGGCTTCGCGCAACACGGCTTGCCCAAAGCTGTAATCCTGGCCAATCAGGTAGACCTTTTTGACATCGCGATCAGTCTTCAAGACGGACATCAAGGCGGCCATGCGCATGTCGGCATGGGCATCGAAGCGAAAGTGCCAGAAGCTGCAGCGTTCGTTGGTCAGAATGGGATCCACGGCCGAGTAATTGAGGAACAGCACGCGGCGCGCAGGATCGCGCTCGTTGTGTTTTTGAATGGCCTCGATCAATGCGGCCGCCGTGGCAGAACTGTTGCCCTGAAAGATGATGCGTGCACCATCGTCTATGGCCATGCGCAAAGCCAGCAAGGCCTCTTCGTTTTGGCCTTTGCTGTCGTAGCGCTCCAAAACCAAGCCACGCGCCCCGTCGGCGAGTTCGACGCCACCGCGGTGGTTCACTCGCTCCAGCGCCCACACCAGGTTGCGGTGCACCGCCTCGCCAGTGTTGGCAAAAGGGCCGCTCAGGCTTTCGATCAGGGCCAGCTTGATGGGCGGCTGCGCAGCCCCTGCGCCCCATGCAAAAACCGCGAGAGATAAGGCGAGGCCCGCTTTTTTCAAGACCTGAAAGAAGAAAAAAAACATGCAAAAAAATCCCTTGAAAACAACTGGCCCGAGCTTAAGTGTGGTGCATGCGGCCAACCTGGCCGCGCAGTTTAAACCCAAGGAGAATCCCCATGTTGTTCACACCCGTTGCCACCGCCTACCGCCGCCCCACCCTGCACTCTTTCGAGCGCTTTTTGGACGACGTCGTGCGCACCCCCAGCCAGCCAGGTCAAAGCTTCGCGCAAGACGAAAAGGCCTACAACCTGCGCTTTGACATGCCCGGCATCGGCCGCGAACAATTGTCCGTGCAAATCGAAGACCACATTGTGCGCATTCAAACCACGGGCGAAGCGCCGCGCCAGTACAAAGGCAGCTATGAGTTGCCGCAAGCCATCGACGCCCAATTGAGCAGCGCCAAATTGGAAAACGGTGTGCTGACCCTGACGCTGACCAAGCAAGTGCCGGTCAGCCGAGCCACCACACTCAGCATTCAATGAAATCGCTTGGCCTCAAGCCTGCAACTCGGCCAAGGGCCAGCGGGGCTTGACGTCAAACGCATAGCGGGTCGTGGCCTGACCCACACCCGCTTGCAAGCGCATGGCAGCGGCCATGGCAATCATGGCCCCGTTGTCGGTGCACAAATGAAGCTCCGGATAGTGCACCCGGATGTTCTGTTTCTGGCACAGCGCGTTGAGTTGTTGGCGCAGTGACTGGTTGGCGCCCACGCCACCGGCCACCACCAAGCGGCGCAAGCCGGTCTCGCGCAGGGCCATCATCGATTTCTTCACCAAGACTTCCACAATTGCCGCTTGCGTGCTCGCGGCCAGGTCGGCTTTGCGCGCTTCCAAATCCTGGCCCAATTTGCGGGCCTGCGTCATCACGGCGGTTTTCAAACCTGCGAATGAAAAATCCAGGTCGCCGCTGTGCAGCAAAGGGCGTGGCAGCTTGAACGCTTGGGGGTCCCCTGTTTGAGCGAGCCGCGACAAGGCCGGCCCACCGGGGTAGCCCAGTCCCATCAGCTTGGCCGACTTGTCAAAGGCCTCGCCAGCCGCATCATCGATGGTCTCGCCCAGCAAGGCATACTGCCCGACGCCGTCCACGCGCATGAGTTGCGTGTGCCCCCCCGACACCAGCAAGGCGACAAAAGGAAACTCGGGAGGATCCTGGCTTAAAAAGGGCGACAGCAAATGCCCTTCGAGGTGGTGAATGCCCAACACCGGCTTGCCCAAGGAAGCCGCCAAGGCACAGGCCACACCCGCCCCCACCAGCAAGGCCCCCGCCAAGCCAGGGCCGCGGGTGTAGGCCACCACATCAACGGCTTGCAACTCGCACCCGCTGGCCTGCATGACTTCATCGGTCAGGGGCAAGACGCGGCGAATGTGGTCGCGGCTGGCCAACTCCGGCACCACGCCGCCATAGGCCTGGTGCATCTCGA
>CAINMN010000142.1 GCA_903850735.1 uncultured Burkholderiales bacterium
CCAACAAAGACAGCACAGCGGCATACAGCACCGCCGCTGCCGCAGATTCGGTGGCGGTGAACCAACCGAGCAAAATGCCCCCAACGATGATGACGGGGGTGACCAATGCAGGCACAGCCACAGCCGCAGCCTCCAGAAAATCGGAGAACTTGGCACGTGGGTAAACCGGGTATTGACGCTTCTTGGCGTAAGCATGGACCGTGGCCATTTGCGCCAACCCGATCAGCAAACCAGGAACAATGCCGGCCAGGTACATCGCGCCAATAGAAGTAGAGATCACCCCGCCCCACACCACCATCAAAATGGAGGGCGGAATGATCACCGCCAGCACGGCGGACACAGCGGTGATGGCAATTGAAAAGGACAGGTCATAGCCCTCTTTCACTTGCGCCTCAATGAACAGCTTGCCTTGACTGGCTGCGTCCGCGGTCGATGAGCCAGAAATGCCCGCAAAAAAGACCGAAAGCAAAACGTTGATCTGAGCCAACCCTCCCGGGAAGTGCCCGACCAAGGTTCGGGACAGCCGCATCATGCGGTCTGTGATCCCGCCAACGTTCATCAAATTGGCGGTCAGCAAAAAGAAGGGCACGGCCAACAAGATGAACGAGTTGTAAGACTTGAACATTTCATTGAACAGCACCATGGGTGACAAGCGCGGCTCGATCAGCAGCACCGGCAAGGAGGCCAGCCCAAGCGCAAATGCCACCGGCACACGCACAATCAGCAACAAAAAGAAGCTGCCAAAGAGCACCAGCGCGGCGGTGCCCGGCGACAACACAACAGAGTTCATAGGTGCATTCCCTGCTGATCGTCGCGCTCGGAATCAATCAACATTTTTTCAATTAAAAAAGCGATCCAAAAGAAGCCTGCCACGGGCCATGCGATGAAGATCATCCACATGGGCAGGTCGGCCAATTCGGAGGTTTGGTTCCAGCCAAACTGCGTGAACTCAATGCCCCAATAGAGCACCACGCAGGCAAAGCCGAGAATCAGGCTGCGGCTGGTCCAGCGAAGGAAGCGGGACATCGCAGGGCTGGGGTTGGCCCAGATGTCAACGTCAAAGTGGAGCCCTTCACGCACCCCCACGGTGGCACCGATCATGACCATCCAGATGAAGAAAAACCTGCTCATTTCCTCGGTCCACATGTAGCGGGGAATCCACTCCGTGAACCGGGAACCTATTTGCAGGGTGACAGGACCCATCAACACCAGCACCGTGATCGCCATCAGGACGACCAGGAGCTGGTGTGCAAGGCGAAGCCAATAAGACAGCATGAAGTGTCAATTCACTTCAAGGCATTGATCTTGTTGTAAATGGCTTCCGCGCCCACTTCCTTGGCATAGGCGGCCATCACCGGCTCCACCAGCTTTTGCATCTGGGCACGCTCTGTGAAGGCAACTTGCTTGAGCTTGCCCTCTTTGGCATATTTGTCCAGCTTGGCTTGATCCTCGGAAGACTCAATTTGCCGCCCGTAAGCGCCAGCCTCTTTGCCGGCGCGAACAATGGCGTCTTGCAAATCTTGCGGCAACTTCTTCAGGGTCTTCACAGAAACGCACAAGGGACGGATGGTGATCGCATGGCGGGTCATCAACAAATTGGGGCCAACCTCGTAAAACTTCATGGCCTCAACCCCTGCCGCCTCGTTCTCACCCGCATTGATCACGTTGTTCTGAATGGCGTTGTAAACCTCGTTGTAGGCAATGACGGTGGGCGCCATGCCAATGGCTTGGAATGTGCGACTCCAAATGGGGGCGCCTTGCACCCGCACCTTGAGGTTCTTCAATTCAGCCAAATTGGTGGCCGATTTGTTGGAGAAAATATTGCGCACGCCTCCACCCGCGTAACCTATCAACATCACCTCGGCTTTTTGTGCGATTTCATCGGCGACGGGCTTGAGAACGTCCTGGTCCAGCACTTTGTTCCAATGCGTCAAATCCGAGAACAAAAACGGTGCGTCAATGAAGGGCGCAGCTTTTGAGAAGGTGGACATGTGAGCTGGCGACACAATCGCGTAATCCACTGCCTTGCCTTGGTTCATGTAGGCGAAGTAATCTTTTTCTAGGCCCAGCTCACTGTTTTTGTGCAACACAAAATTCACAGGTTTGCCGTAGTATTTTTTAACCAGCTCCTCAAAGCGAACCAAGGTCTTTGTGAAAGCATGGTCATCGCCGAATTGGGAGGCGCCATGGAGCGTAATAGCTTGTTGGGCCTGGGCGCCCATCGGCAAAGCTATGGCCAATAAACCGCCGAGCAAGGTGCGACGCACAGATGACATGGTTGTCTCCTATTAAGGTTTAGTTTGAGTCAATCCGGCCCCGAATTTCTCGCCACTGTCCTGCCTCAATACGGGGACATCATCAGGTTAGAGCAGTGAAGGGTTCCTGTGTACTAGGGTTTTCGTGCAAACGGCATGTCTTTGCCTTGGATGCATTGCACAATAAGTCACGAGCTCATTGCCAGCTCTGCATGCACCAACCTACCACCGCTAGAAAGCCTTTCATGAAATGGAAAATGTCAGACCGCTCTTTGTTTGCGGTCCTGCTGCGGTCCCCTTGGTGGGTCAGCTTTGTTTTGGCCGCCGCGCTGGCTTTGGCGGCTTCGGCTCTTCTGCCGGATGAATACAAAACCGTTGGTGCCTTGAGCAGTTTTCCCTTTGTGGTGGTGGGCGTCATCGCAGCCTGGCGTCAGCGCGCCAACCTCAGCCCCGAACAAGCGCAAGCGCTGCAAAGCGAGCTCGCGGCCATGAATTGGCGTGTGTTTTCTCAATTGCTGCAGCAAGCCTATGCGCTTCAAGGCTATGAGGTCAGCGCTGTGCCCAACAGCGTGATGGATTTGAAGTTGACGCGGCAGGGTCAAACCACGGTGGTGTGCGCCAAGCGTTGGAAAGCCGCCGCCTGGGGGCAGGAGAGTCTGCAGGCCCTGGTGGACGAGCGCGCCGCGCTGGACGCCACCCACCTCGTGTGTGTCAGCCTGCAAGACATGCCGCCGGGATTGAAAAAATTTGCGCAACAACACGGTGTCACTTGGCTCAGCGGCCAAAGCCTGTGGACCTTGGTGGCGCCCCTCCTGCACAAGCATTGACACGAGCGACATGGCTTGTCACAGGGCCGTTGCACAATAGGGCATGCCACTTCTTCCGCCTTTCATTGCGCCAACCCGCTTCTGCGACCCCGCCAAGGCTTTGGCACATGCTCAGACGCTGTACCAGCAGAGCATCGATCACCTGCGCCAAGCCATGCAACGCTTTGTGGCGGGCGAGGTCTTTCCCGATCGGGTGCGGGCCTGCTATCCCTTCGTTCGGATTCACACGGAGACCGTGCTGCGCACGGAAAAGCACGAAGGGGCACACCTGAGCTACGGCTTTGTGGCGGGCCCGGGCCGTTACGAAACCACGTTGACGCGGCCCGACCTGTATGGCCGCTACTACCTGGAACAGTTCACGCTGCTGCAACGCAACCATGGCGTTGATTTGGAAATTGGGGTCAGCCACCACCCCATCCCGATTCACTTCTCCTTTGCAGAACATGACCATGTGGAGGGCGAGCTCAGCGCCGAGCGGCGCCAGCTGATGCGCGATGTCTTCGACCTGCCTGACCTGGCCGCCATGGACGATGGCATTGCCAACGGCACCTGGGAGCCGCGCGGCAGCGAGCCGCTGCCCTTGTCGCTGTTCACCGCGCCGCGGGTGGACTACTCGCTGCATCGCCTGCGGCATTACACCGGCACCCGCCCTGATTATTTTCAAAACTTTGTCTTGTTCACGAACTACCAGTTCTACATAGACGAATTTGTGCGTCTCGGCCACGAAGCCATGGCCGATCCCCAAAGTGAGTTCATGGCTTTTGTGGAGCCTGGCAATGTGGTCACCCGCCGTCAAGACCTGCCAGCGCAGGCAGACGATGCTTTGGGCAAAGCGCCCCCCCGACTGCCGCAGATGCCGGCCTACCACCTGATGCGCAGCGACCGCACCGGCATCACCATGGTGAACATTGGCGTGGGCCCGGCCAATGCCAAAAACATCACCGACCACATTGCCGTGCTGCGTCCGCATGCCTGGATCATGCTGGGCCACTGCGCCGGCCTGCGCAACTCGCAGCAGCTGGGCGACTATGTGCTGGCCCATGGCTATGTGCGCGAAGACCATGTGCTGGACGAAGAGCTCCCCTTGTGGGTGCCGATTCCCGCGCTGGCCGAAATTCAGGTGGCGCTGGAACAAGCTGTGGCCGATGTCACCCAATGCAGCGGCGCCGATTTGAAGCGCATCATGCGCACCGGCACCGTGGCCAGCACCGACAACCGCAACTGGGAACTGCTGCCGGCCAACCAGCCGCAGCGCCGCTTCAGCCAGAGCCGCGCCGTGGCGCTGGACATGGAAAGCGCCACCATCGCCGCCAACGGTTTTCGCTTTCGCGTGCCCTACGGCACCCTCTTGTGCGTGAGCGACAAACCGCTGCATGGCGAAATCAAACTGCCCGGCATGGCAGACCACTTCTACCGCGAACGCGTGGACCAGCACTTGCGCATCGGCATCCGCGCGCTGGAGCTTTTGCGCAGCCAGGGCAGCAGCCAGTTGCACAGCCGCAA
>CAINMN010000143.1 GCA_903850735.1 uncultured Burkholderiales bacterium
CCGATGCCCCAGTAGTACATGACCAGAAAGGTCATGGCCAGCACCAGCGGAATGGTGATGCCCACCACCAGGCCGGGGCGCATGTCCACATACCAGCCAAAGCGCCCGCCTTTGTGCAGGCCCAAGGAGACGAAGCTCACGGCCAGCACAATGAGGATGGCCTCGATCAGTACTTTGACGAACTCGCCCACCGAGGTGGCCACGGCGCGCGGCTGGTCTTGAATTTGCACCAGCTGCACGCCAATCGGCAAGGACCGTTCAATGTCGGCCATGTTCTTGGTGAGGGACTCGCCCAGGCGAATGATGTCGCCGCCCTTGGTCATGGACACCCCCAGCGCCAGCACCTGCTCGCCCTGGAAGCGCACCTTGACGTTGGCCGGGTCCAGCAAGCCACGTTTCACTTCGGCAATGTCGCCGAGCTTGAGTTGCTGGCCGCTGGCACCGCGAATGGGCATGTTGCGCAAGGAAGCTTCTGCTTCAAACTGGCCCGTGACCCGCACCTGCAGCACCTCTTGCGGCGACTGCACCGTGCCGGCGCTTTCCACAGCATTTTGTTGTCCCAGTTGCGCCAGCACCGCGCTCAGGTCCAGTCCCAACTGCGCCAGGCGTTTTTGCGTGATCTCGATGTAGAGCTTTTCGTCTTGCACGCCCATGAGCTCGACCTTGGCCACATCTTTCACGCGCAACAATTTTTGTCGCACGCTGTCGGCAAACACCTTCAGCTCGGGCAGGCTGTAGCCCTCGGACTTGAGCGCATAGATGACGCCGTACACATCGCCAAACTCGTCATTGAAGAAAGGCCCTTGAATGCCCTGCGGCAAGTTGCCGCGCATGTCGCCAATTTTTTTGCGCACGCTGTACCAGACATCGGGCACTTCGGCAGCACGCGAGGAGTCCTTGATTTGAAAAATGATTTGCGACTCGCCCGGCTTGGAATAGCTGCGGATCTTGTCGGCGTAGGGCACCTCTTGCAGGGTGCGCTCGATCTTGTCGGTGACCTGCTCGGCCACTTGCTGCGCGGTGGCGCCGGGCCAATAGGTGCGCACCACCATGGCGCGAAAGGTGAAGGGCGGGTCTTCGTCTTGGCCGAGCTGGAAATAGGCCGCCACGCCCAGCACCATGAGCACCACCATCAGGTAGCGCGTCAGCGCCGGATGGTTGAGCGCCCAGAGCGAAAGATTGAAGCCTTGGCGGGGACCGGAGGTCATTTCGCGGCTCCGTTGGCCGGCTTCTCATAGGGCGAGCGGTAGACGGTGACCTTTTGACCGGGGGACAGAACATGCACGCCGGCCACCACCACTTGTTGCCCCAGGCTCAGGCCTTTGGCAATGACGGCTTCGTTGGCATCGGCGGTGCTGACCTCCACCTCCTGGGCATTCACAGTTTGCTGTGCAGGGTCGTAGACCCACACCGAGGTCTTGCCCTGCTCTTGGCGCAGCGCGGTGGTGGGCAGCTTGATGACCTCTTGGCGCGGCGCGCTGTCACGCGACAAACGCACCGTGGCCGTCACGCCCAGCGCGGCCGCGGCATTGGCAGGCAGGGCCAGCTTGATGGCGAAGGTGCGGGTGACCGGGTCGGCACTGGCGGCGATTTCGCGCACCTTGGCCGCCAACTGCGCATCCTGCCCCCACAGCTGAACCTGCAGGGTTTGGCCCAGGCTCACGCGGCTCAGTTTGTCTTCGGGCAGGGCGAACACCACATCGCGCGGGCCCTCTTGCGCCACGCGCACCACGGGGGCGCCAGCGGCCACCACTTGGCCAGGTTCCGCCTCGACGGCCGTGACCACGCCCGCACGGTCGGCGAGCAAACGGGTGTACGCGGCCTGGTTGCCTTGGTTGGCGGCTTGGGCCTGGGCCTGGTCGAGCTGGGCCTGGGCGGCTTTGAGGGTGGTATCGCGACGCTCCAGCTCGGCGCCGCTGATGAAGCCTTGTTGCACCAGGGCTTGGTAGCGTTTGAAATCGGCCGCGGCCAAATCGCGTTGGGTCAGGGCCGCTTGCACTTGGGCGCGGGCGGCCTCTTGGGCCAGGCGGTAGTCTTGCGGGTCGACCTCGGCCAGCAACTGGCCGGCTTTGACGCTCTGCCCCACTTCGACATGGCGGGCGATGATTTTGCCGGCCACGCGAAAGCCCAGACGCGATTCGATGCGGGCCCGCACCTCCCCCGAGAACTCTTGGGTGGCAGACAAGGCCGCGCTTTGCACCGTCATCAGCTTGACGGCGCGCACCGGCTCTTCGGGCGGGGCGGGTTTGGAGCAAGCGCCGAGCACAGCCAGCATGGCAAGGCACAAGATGAGACGCAACGACATGGCAAGGACTCGCTTCTGAATTAATGACCAACTGGTTAGTAATTTAACATAGTTTGAATTTCCCGAAAAAAAACCCGGGGTTGCCAGCCTTTCCCCGAAAGAAACGGATAGGATAGCTTCGTGGACCATTATGAGAACTTTCCGGTTGCTTCTTGGCTGTGCCCGCCCGCTTTAAGGCCGCCCATCCTGGCAATTTACCGATTCGCGCGGACCGCAGACGATCTGGCGGACGAGGGCAACGCGCCGGCCGAACAACGCCTGGCCGACCTGCAAACCTTTCGCGACACCTGGCTCAGCAGCCTGAAGTCGCCCCTGCCGCTGGAGGCGCCGTGGTCGGGCGTGTTCAATGCGCTGGCCCTGCAAACTCAGCGCTTTCAATTGCCACTGGGCCCTTTGCACGACCTGCTCGATGCCTTTGAACAAGACGTGGTCTACACACGGGACGGCCGCGGCTACGCCAACCGCGAAGAGCTGTTGCAGTACTGCCAGCGCTCGGCCAACCCCATTGGGCGCTTGTTGCTGCACCTGTACCGCGTGAACGATGCCGACTCTTTGCGGCGCAGCGACGCCATCTGCTCGGCCTTGCAACTCATCAATTTTTGGCAAGACCTGAGCGTGGACATTCCGCGCGGACGCCATTACATGCCGCACAACAGCAACCTGCGCGAAGAGCTGCGCTTTGTCACCGAGCTGATGGGCCAAGGCGCTTCGCTGGTGCACCGCGTGCCGGGCCGCATGGGCTGGGAGTTGCGCTTGGTGGTGCAAGGCGGCTTGTGCATTCTGGACAAATGCTGGCGCACCGACACTTACACCACCCGACCCGTGCTCACCTGGCGTGACAGCCCAGGCATGCTTTGGCAGGCCCTGAAAATGTGAGGTGGGTCTGTAGGGCTTGGGCGACGGTGTCACAATCTCGCCCATGACGCCTCAGCAGTATGTTCAGCAAAAAGCCGCCGCCTCGGGCAGCAGTTTTTATTACGCATTCCTGTTTCTGCCGCCGGAGCGTCGCGCGGCCATCACCGCCTTTTATGCGTTTTGCCGCGAAGTCGACGATGTGGTCGACGAAGTCAGCGATGCGGGCGTGGCCGCGAGCAAGCTGGCCTGGTGGCGGCAAGAGGTGCAGCGCGCCTTTGCCGGCTCGCCCCAGCACCCGGTGATGCAAGCCCTGATGCCCTTGGCAGCCAACTACAGCATTCGCTCGGAGCATTTGCAATCGGTCATCGATGGCTGCGAGATGGACCTGAACCAGACGCGCTACCTCGATGCACCCGCCTTGCAGCGTTACTGCCATTTGGTGGCCGGCGTGGTGGGCGAAGTGGCCGCGCATATTTTTGGCCAGACCGACGATGCCACCACCGCCTATGCCCACAAGCTGGGGCAAGCCTTTCAGTGGACCAACATCTTGCGCGACGTGGGCGAGGATGCCCTGCGCGGGCGGATTTACTTGCCCGTGAACGAGCTGCAGCAGTTTGACGTCAAGGCCCATGAAATTCTGAACCGCATCGACTCCGAGCGCTTTCAAGCGCTGATGAAGTTTCAGGCCGAGCGGACCCATGCGCTGTACGACGAAGCCCTGGGCTTGTTGCCCGAATGCGATCGGCGCACGCAAAAGCCGGGCTTGATGATGTGCAGCATCTACCGCACCTTGCTGCGCGAGATCGAAGCCTCGCGCTTTCCGGTGCTCAAGCAGCGCGTGTCCCTGACCCCCTTGCGAAAATTCTGGCTGGCCTGGAAGGTTCAGGCCCTGGGACGGCTTTGAAACTGCTGGTGCTTGGGGGCGGCTGGGCCGGACTGGCCGCGGCCGTGGCGGCCACCCAACGCGGTTGGCAAGTGGTCTTGTGCGAAGCCTCGCGCACCCTGGGCGGTCGGGCCCGCAGTGTGTCGCACGCGGGCGCCACCTTCGACAACGGCCAGCATGTCTTGATTGGCGCATACCGCGACACCCTGGCCTTGTTGCGCACCGTGGGTGTGGACCCTGAGCAAGTGTTTCATCGCCAGCCACTGGACCTGCGACTGCCCGATGGCACAGGTCTGAGGTTGCCCGACCTGCCCCCGCCCTGGAATGCCTTGCTGGGCATCGCCCAAGCCCAAGGCTGGACCTGGGCAGACCGCTGGTCTTTGCTGCAAGCCGCGTTGCGCTGGCGGCTGCAGGGCTTTGTGTGCCCCGCAGATTGGACCGTGCGCAAGCTGTGCCACGGCCTGAGCGAGCGCGTGATGCAAGAGATGATCGAGCCCCTGTGTGTGTCGGCACTGAACACGCCGTCGCAAGCCGCGAGTGCCGAGGTTTTTTTGCGGGTCATGCAAGATGGCTTGTTCAGCGGCCACGGCA
>CAINMN010000144.1 GCA_903850735.1 uncultured Burkholderiales bacterium
GGTTCTGGAGGATTGTAGGCATCTGCCTCGCAAGCGGGCTCAGTCTCCCGCCACATCGCCTTCACGGCGCGGGTCGGCACCGCCGCGCCAACCGCTGGCGGTGCGCTGCAGGGCTTGCACACCACTGGTCAGGGGTGTTTCGATCACGCGGTGCCCACGGCCTGCCAGATCGGCACGCCAGTCGGTGGGAAAGCGCTGCGCTTCTACATACAAAGGCCCTGCCGGGTCGGTCAACGCCAAGCGCGGCAGGTCAATGGCTTGCTGGGGCGTCATGTCCCACTTCAGCATGGCCCACAAAGTCTGCGCGGTGAAATGAATGATCAGCGTGCCCCCCGGGCTGCCCAGGCTGGCCACCAAGGGGCCTGTTCGGCCATCCGGCAAGCGCTCGAAGACCAGGGTGGGGCTCATGGACGAGCGGGGGCGCTTGCCGGGCTCCACCCGGTTGGCAATGGGGCGGCCTTGCGCATCGCGTGGCATGAAACTGAAGTCGGTCAGCTGGTTGTTCAGCAGGAAGCCGCCCGTCAAGCCTTGGCCGGTATTGACCATCAAGCGCGAACCAAAGCCACTTTCAATTGTGGTGGTCATGGCCACGCTGCGACCGTCGCCATCGACCACACTCAAGTGGCTGGTGCCGTGCTCGGTTTGCTCGGCCATGGTGCCCCAGGCACTTCGCGCTGCGCCCGGCTGGCCGTGCGAGGGCGTGGGCATGCGCTGCAAGCCCATCGCCCGGGCCCGGGCCTGCAGGTAACTTGCAGACCACAGGCTGGTCCAGTCACTGTTGGGGGCGGCGACAAAGTCAGGGTCTGCCACATGGTGGGCCCGGTCTGCAAAGGCCAGACGTGCCGCTTCGGTGTAACGATGCACCCAGGCCGGGCCCCAAGATGAAGCTGCGGGGTCGGCGGGGGCCCAAGCCATCAAGCCAAAAATTTGGCCAATGGCCAAGGCTCCCGAGCTCGGAGGTGGAAAGCCGCAGACCCGGTAGGCGCCTTGAAGAGGGCGCTCCGTGTCAAAGCACAAGGGCGTGCGCTCGCGCGCCTGGTAAGACGCCAAATCTTGGAGACTCAACCGACCGGGGTTGCGGGGGTGTGAGCGCACGGTGCGCACCATGGCCTCGGCCACAGGGCCTTCATGCAAGGCCGCTGCGCCGCGCTCTGCCACACGCTGCAGCACCTGCGCCATCTCGGGGTTTTTCAGTACATGGCCCACCGGCCAAGGCTGGCCGTTGTCTTGGTAAAAGTAAGCGGCAGCCACGGGATCTTGGCGCAGCGTGGTGTCCTGAGCCAACAAGCTGTGCAGCCGCTCAGAGACAGGAAAACCTTTTTGCGCCAAGTCGATGGCCGGGGCGATCAATTGGGCCCACGGCAAGCGCCCCTGCTGTCGGTGCGCCATCTCCAGCATGCGCACCACCCCAGGCACGCCCACGGCGCGGCCACCCACCACCGCCTGCGCCAGTGGCATGGGTTTGCCCTCCACGATGAACAAATCTTCGGTGGCTTCGGCGGGCGCCGTTTCACGGCCATCCCAGGCCTGCACGCGCTGGCCATCGTGGTGCAGCAAAAAAGCCCCTCCGCCCAGGCCGCTGGACTGCGGCTCCACCAACGCCAAGACCATTTGAACGGCGATGGCGGCGTCCAGCGCACTGCCGCCTTCGCGCAAGATGCGCAGCCCCGCTTGGCTGGCCAGCGGGTTGGCACTGGCCACGGCGCGCTTGGGAAATTCCCAACCCGGCTTGGCCCGAAAGCCACTGGCTGCTTCCGGTGCGTCCACGGCCCATGCCGCGCCGGCCAGGTTCAGGCACGCCAGAGCGGTGATGACCCAGCGCGGCAGCACGGGCGGGCTTATTTCGGCGCCATCCGAATGGCGCCATCCAAACGGATGACCTCGCCGTTCAGCATGTCGTTTTCAAAAATGTGTTGTGCCAGTCGCGCATAGTCTTGCGGCTTGCCCAGGCGCGAAGGGAAGGGCACGCTGGCGGCCAGTGCATCCTGCACTTCTTGCGGCATGGTGAACAGCATGGGCGTGCCAAAAATGCCGGGGGCGATGGTCATGTTGCGCACGCCATTGCGGGCTAGATCGCGGGCAATCGGCAGGGTCATGCCCACCACGCCGCCTTTGGAGGCGCTGTAGGCGGCCTGGCCAATCTGGCCATCGTAGGCGGCCACCGAAGCGGTGGAGATGATCACGCCGCGTTCGCCCGTGGCTTCCGGTTCGTTGCGGCAAAAAGCGTCGGCCGCCAAGCGAATCATGTTGAAGGTGCCCACCAGGTTGACCATGATGGTCTTGGTGTAAATCGCCAGGCTGTGGGGGCCTTTTTTGCCAACGGTTTTTTCGGCCGGCGCGATGCCGGCGCAATTCACCAGGCCCATGAATTTGCCCAAGGACACGGCCAGGTCGACCGCAGCTTGGCCGTCGGCTTCGCTGGACACATCGCAGCGAATGAAGTGGCCGCCAATTTCTTTGGCCACAGCCTCGCCACGTTCGGTTTGCATGTCGGCAATCACCACCGTGCCGCCCTGGCTGGCCAACATCCTGGCCGTGCCTTCACCCAAGCCGGAGGCGCCACCGGTGACCACGAAAACTTTGCCTTGAATCTGCATGAAAACCTCTTCTTGCTGTGTGTGGATGGATCGGTAAATTATCTCAGACCCCCGCTTAGAGAGACAATTCGCCTCTATGAACTCGATGACCTCTTGGCGCCATGCGCGCACCCTCTGCGTTTGGTTGGTCTTTGCCGGCTTGGTGGGATGTTCCACCGCGCCTGTGGTCCCCACGCCACCCAAGATGCCTGGCGACACCAGCGCGGTGACGCCGCCGCTGGTGCGCGAAGAGCCGCCACCGGCACCGAAGCGCCCCCTCAAACTCGGGCTGGCACTGGGGGGCGGGGCTGCCCGCGGCTTTGCCCATGTGGGCGTGATTCAGGTTTTGGAAGAGGCGGGCATCGCGCCGGCCTTGGTCGTGGGCACTTCGGCCGGCAGCCTGGTCGCGGCCTTTTATGCCAGTGGCAAGAATGGCGCGCAATTGCAGCGCGTTTCAGAAACCATGGACGAGGCCACGCTGACCGACTGGACCGTGCCGTTGTTGTCCCGCGGCATGATGCGTGGCGATGGTCTGGCACGCTATGTGTCCCATCAGACGGGTGGGCGCAAGATCGAAGACCTGCCGCTGACTTTGGGCATTGTGGCCACCGATTTGCATTCGGGCCAAGGCGTTTTGTTCCAGCGCGGCGATATTGCCACTGCAGTGCGCGCCTCCAGTGCGGTGCCAGCAGTGTTTGAGCCGGTCCGTGTGGCAGGGCGAGATTATGTGGATGGTGGGCTGGTGTCGCCCGTGCCCGTGCGCTTTGCCCGCCAAATGGGGGCCGATGTGGTTCTGGCCGTGGACATTTCCAGCGCCCCCGAAAGCAACAAGGCCAACGACATGCTGCAAGTGCTGTTGCAAACCTTCACCATCATGAGCAAAAGCATCAATGCCTTTGAGCTCAAAGAGGCCGAAGTGGTGGTGCGTCCCGCCTTGATGGGCGTGGGGAGTGCCGCCTTCAGCGAGCGGCGTCGCTCGATTGAAGCGGGGCGGGCGGCCATGCTGCAGGCTTTGCCGGCCTTGCGCAAAGCCCTGGAGCGCTGAAGGCCTGCGCAGGGCAGAAAAAAAGGGCCCGTCTTGCGACGGACCCTTGAAGGGATCCCTGGGCCCTGTGGCCGCGAAAGATCCGAGGAGACAACTGGTTCAGCGCTTCTTGGCAGCAGTTTTTGCGGCGTTGACAGCGGTGCTGGTCACGGCTTGCAGGTTGGCTTCAGCAGCTTCGGAAGCTTGCTTGACCACTTTCTGCACAGATTCCATGGCGTTGTTGCTGGCAGCGATGGCGCTCTTGAACATGGCCACAGCAGACTCGGAGCCGGCGGGAGCGTTCTTGGAGGCGGCATCCACATAGCTCAGAACCGTTTTCTGGGCTTCAGCGGCCTTGGCTTCGAAAGCAGCGGTGAATTCGCTGCTGGTGTTGGTGGTGATGTCATACACATGACGGCCATAAGCGGCGGCTTTTTCAGCCAGGGGCTGCACGGCGTTGGTTTGCAGGGCCAACATTTCCTGGGGGTCTTTGGCGCTCAGCAGGGCTTGGGCGTGGCTGGCAGACTCGTTCAGGGCGGCTTTGGCAGCGGCAACGTTCAACTGAACCAGCTTTTCCACGCCGGCGAAGGCTTTGGCGCTCAGGCCAAAAGCGACGTCCAGATTGGCTTTGTGTGCGGCGGCAACTTGGTCAACGGTCAACATGAGGAACTCCATTACATGAAAAGGTTAAGGGTTCTGCGCTTCAACTTGAAGTTTCATGTTGCAGTGCAGCATGGGTTGAAGTATAGGGTTATCCCGCAGGTTTGCAAGGCTCTTTTGTTGCATTGCAGCAATTTAGAGGTGGCTTCCTAAAAACCGCGGCTGGGCCTGGGTCAGGGGCCCAAAGGCACAATCTCCGCCCAGTGAAGATCTTCTATGCCCCCCCGAATGCCCAGCCACTGCCCCCGGGGCACCGCTTCCCCATGGGCAAATACGAGCTGTTAAGAGCGCGCCTGGCCAGCGACCTGCCGGACATTGACTTGCACCTGTCGCAGCCCGCCAGCGATGGCGAACTGGCCTTGGTGCACGACCCGCACTATGTGACAGCGATCGAAGAGGGCTCCCTCAGCCCCCAGGCCCAACGCGAAATCGGCTTTCCCTGGAACGAAGGCATGGTGGTGCGCGCGCGCCGCTCGTGTGGCGCCACGATTCAGGCGGCGCGAACCGCTTTTTCAGAGGGCGTCTCAGGCAACTTGGCCGGGGGAACCCACCATGCCTACCGCGACAAAGGCGGCGGGTTTTGTGTGTTCAACGATGCGGCCGTCACCAGCCGCCTGATGCAAGCCGAATGGATGCGCCAGCATGCGCGGCCTTTGCAAGTGGCCATCATCGACCTGGATGTGCACCAGGGCAATGGCACGGCCAGCATCTTTGCCCAGGACCCCAGCGTGTTCACCTTGTCCTTGCATGGAGAAAAGAACTTCCCCTTCCGAAAAGAAGACAGCGACCTCGATGTGGCCTTGCCCGACGGTTGCCGGGACGATGCCTACCTGGAAGCGCTCGAACAGGCCTTGATCACCCTGGAGCAACGCTTTGAACCAGGCCTGGTGATCTACCTGGCCGGTGCCGATCCCTTTGAGGGTGACCGTTTGGGCCGCCTCAAGCTGACTTACGATGGCCTGGAAGCACGGGACCGGCGCGTCTTTGATTGGGCATTCCAGCGCCGCCTGCCTTTGGCCTTTGCCATGGCCGGTGGCTATGGCACGCGCATCGAGGAGACGGTGCAGGTTCAGGTCAATACTTTCCGGGTGGCACGTGCGTACTGGCGACACTGGCAGAATCGGGCCTGATGAGACAAGACACCCCCCCTTCAACGGCCCGCCCTCAGCCTGAGCCGCGCAGCGCATACCGCGTCTATCGTGACATTCCCACCCGCTGGATGGACAACGATGTGTATGGCCACGTCAACAACGTCGTCTACTACAGCTGGTTCGACACCGCCGTCAATGCCTACCTGGTGGAGCAGGGCGTGCTCGACTTCCATGCCGGTACCACCATCGGCCTGGTCATCGAAACCCAATGCAATTATTTTGCGCCGCTGGCTTTTCCCCAGACCGTGCAAGCCGGTATCCGTGTGGCCAAGCTGGGCAGTTCCAGCGTACGCTACGAGATTGGCCTGTTTGCCCAAGGGCAAGACAGCTGCGCCGCCAAAGGACACTTTGTGCATGTGTATGTGGACCGGGAAACCAGACGCCCGGTGAGCTTGCCAGCCCCCTTTAAAACAGTTTTGGAGACACTTTTATGAGTTCAGCACAACAGGCGGTCGATCACGCCATCACCAGCCGCATGTCGGCACGCGCCTTCACCCAACAGGCCGTGACGCGCGAGATGATCACCGACATCCTCGAGGTGGCGCGCCGCTCGCCCTCGGGCACCAACACCCAGCCCTGGCAGGTGTATGTGCTGCAGGGCGCCGCGCGCGACAGCCTGGTCGAGAAAGTGTGCGCTGCCCACGATGCCATCCGAGCCAACCCCGCTTTGGCCGAAGAGTACCGCGAGGCCTATGACTATTACCCCACCCAATGGGTCAGCCCCTTCATTGACCGCCGGCGTGAAAACGGCTGGAGCCTTTACGGCCTGTTGGGCATTGGCAAGGGTGACAAAGACAAGATGCATTTGCAGCACCAGCGCAACTACAAGTTTTTCGACGCCCCCGTCGGTTTGATGTTCACCTTGAACCGTGTCATGGGTCGCGGCTCGCTGGTCGATTACGGCATGTTCTTGCAGAGCATCATGGTGGCCGCACGCGCACGGGGCTTGCACACCTGTCCGCAGGCCGCCTGGAACGGTTTCTCCAAAATCATCCTGCCGCACATTGGTGCGGGTGAAAACGAAATGCTGGTGTGCGGCATGGCCTTGGGCTGGGCCGATGAGACCGACAAGGTCAACACCTTGGTGACGCCGCGCGAGACGGTCGAGTCATTCACGCACTGGCTGGCTTAAGCCGCTGCCTGGACACGCACCATGATCATCACCAGCCTGCTCGACACCGACCTGTACAAGTTCACCATGATGCAGGTGGTGCTGCATCAATTCCCGGGTGCGCAGGTGTCGTACAAATTTCGTTGCCGCAACCCGGGCATTGCGCTGGCGCCGTTTGTGGAGGAAATTCGCCGTGAGATACGCTCGCTGTGCAGCCTGAACTTCAAAGAGTCAGAGTTGCAGTACCTGCGCTCGCTGCGTTTCATCAAAAGCGATTTCGTGGACTTTTTGGGGCTGTTTCGGCTCAATGAAAAATACATCGAGGTCACGCCACTGCCCAACGGCGAAATCGACATTCACATCCATGGCCCCTGGCTGCACACCATCCTGTTTGAGATTCCGGTGCTGGCCATCGTCAACGAGGTCTATTTCCGCAACACCCAAAAGGTGCCGGACCTCATGGAAGGCCGCCGCCGGCTTGACACCAAAATCGCACAGCTTCAAGCCGATGGCTTGCAGACCTTGAAAATTGCGGACTATGGCACGCGCCGACGCTTCTCCAGGGCTTGGCAAGAGGAAGTGCTGCGCGTCATGTCTGCCCGCCTGGGCACCGGGCCGCAAGGGCAGTTTGCTGGCACCAGCAATGTGTATTACGCCTTTTTGCTGGGCCTGACCCCGCTGGGCACCATGGCGCATGAATACCTGCAGGCCTGCCAGGCCTTGGGGCCGCGCTTGCGCGACAGCCAGGTGTTTGCTTTCGAATCTTGGGCCAAAGAGTACCGGGGCGACCTGGGCATTGCCTTGAGCGACGTCTATGGACTGAATGCCTTTTTGCGCGACTTTGACATGTTCTTTTGCAAGCTGTTTGACGGCGCGCGCCATGACAGTGGTGACCCCTTCAATTGGGGCGAGCGCATGATTCAGCACTACCGCGACAACCGGGTGGACCCGCGCACCAAAACGCTGATTTTCAGCGACAGCCTGACCGTGCCGCGCACCATCGAGTTGTTCCAGCAATTCAACGGGCGTTGTCAACTGGCCTTTGGCATAGGCACCAACCTGACCAACGACCTGGGCTATGAGCCGCTTCAAATCGTCATCAAGATGACGCGTTGCAACGGGCAGCCTGTGGCCAAAATTTCGGACACCCCAGGCAAGGGCATGTGCGATGACGAAAAATACCTGGCGTATTTGCGCCAGGTGTTTGACCTCACTGCGACGGAATAGTTGCACTTTTTTCGGGACAGAGAATGCCATCATGGTGACCACGCTGGTGATCTTGTTTGTTTTGGCCTATTTGGCCATCGCCTTGGAACATCCTTTGGGGGTCAACAAGTCTGCTTCGGCATTGCTGGGTGCGGGACTGCTTTGGACGTGCTATGCCGTAATGAGTGGCGACCCACAGCGAGTGGGCGACGAGTTGGGCGAGTCGCTGATGGGCACGGCCCAAATTGTTTTTTTCCTGATCGGCGCCATGACCATTGTGGAAGTGGTCGATGCCCACAATGGCTTTGACGTCATCACCCAACGCATTCAAACCCGCAGCCTTTCTTCCCTGATGTGGTTGGTTGGCTTCGTCACGTTTTTTCTCAGCGCGATTTTGGACAACCTCACCACCACCATCGTGATGGTCTCGCTGATGAAAAAGCTGTTGGATCGGCGTGAGGATCGATTGTTCTTTGCCGGCATGATCATCATTGCGGCCAATGCTGGCGGTGCCTGGACGCCCATTGGCGATGTGACCACCACCATGCTGTGGATTGGCGGGCAAATCACGTCATTGGAAATCATGAAGGGTTTGCTGATTCCCTCTCTGGTGAATTTGCTGGTGCCCTTGACCTTCACGGCCTTGTTGCTCAGAGGCAAAGAAGTGATTGCGCCTGTCGCCACCCAAGATGAAGCGCAAACCGCAACCTCGGCCTTTGAGCGCAATTTGATGTTTTACCTAGGGCTGGGCATTTTGGTGGCGGTGCCCGCCTTCAAAACCTGGACGCATCTGCCGCCCTTCATGGGTGTGCTTCTCGGATTGGGCTTGCTGTGGCTGGTCGGTGATTTGGTGCATCGGCACAAGGACGACGACGTTCGACAGCCCTTGACCCTGGTCCATGCGCTGTCCCGGATTGACATGGGGTCGATTGTGTTTTTCATCGGCATTCTTTTGTCTGTCGCCACCCTGGAGCACACCCATGTGTTGTCCTCACTGGCGAGTTGGATGGACCAAGCCATTGGCCGGCAAGATCTGATTGTGTTGGTGATCGGTCTGGCCAGCGCGGTGGTGGACAACGTGCCGCTGGTGGCGGCATCCATGGGCATGTACAGCCTGGCAGACTACCCCACAGACAGTTTTTTGTGGGAGTTCATGGCCTATTGCGCAGGCACCGGTGGCTCCATCCTGATCATTGGCTCTGCCGCCGGTGTGGCGGCCATGGGCCTGGAGAAAATCGCGTTTGGCTGGTATGTCCGAAAAATCAGCGGGCTGGCGCTCGTGGGGTATTTTGCGGGCGCCTTGCTGTACATCCTGCAATACCATCTCACCCACTGACATCTTGACCTTGAGACCTTTCCCATGAAACCTGCCATCCTCGTCGCCCGCGCCATTTTTCCTGAAGTTCTGAACCGCTTGTCTCAAGCTTTTGAGGTCACCGCCAACCAGGACGATGTGGTCTACACGCCAGCCGAGCTGA
>CAINMN010000145.1 GCA_903850735.1 uncultured Burkholderiales bacterium
GATCACAGATGGCATTCCTGGAACCATTCCAGACGGTCAAGGCCAAGCGTCTACTGTCAGCATGACTTCTGCTGATCGCATAGAAATATTGACTGGCCCCTTGGCACAGTTATACGGAAACTCAGCAGGTGGCGTAATTCAAACCTTCACCCGCGAAGCTGGTGATAAGCCCGTCGCAGAGTCTCAGTTCTATGTAGCTTCCTATGGGATGGCTAGAACCGATTGGCAATTTAGCCGGCGCATGGGTAATGTTGGCATAGTGGCTGACTACAGCACTTTTGCCATTAATGGTTATAGAGACAACAGCGACACAAGAAGACAACAACTTAATTCGGTTGTAACTGTTGATGCCAAGCCGGATACGCGTATCAAGTTGATTGCCAATATTTTTGATATGCCTTATGCAAAAGACGCGATAGGTTTAACTACCAGCCAATACGCATCTAACCCTGCACAAGCTGGTAACTATGCAATCGCCAACGGAACCCAAAAGACTGTGAAGCAGGAACAAGTTGGTGCTGTGGTCGAGCACAAAATAAATACAGACCTGCGACTGCAAGGACGTTTTTACACAGGCACCAGAGACAACCTGCAATACCAAGCCACCTCTGCCACCGTTGGCACATGGGTTGGACTAGCCAGACAATTCGGCGGTCTAGGGATACAAGTTCAAGGTAAAGAACGGTTTGGTAGCGACAAGGCTTTTGATTGGGTCATTGGCCATGACCGTGACAGCTCTGGTGAACAGCGCAAGGGAGGCGCAGCAGCTTATGGAGCTAAAACCACCACAACCCGTAACGAACTAAACGTCGCCTCCAATAGAGACTACTTCGCGCAAGCCAATTGGCATTTCATTTCAAACTGGACATTCACCACCGGTGTTCGTCAAAGTTCTGTGCAATTGAGTAGTCGCGATGACTATCTGACGGATAGCTTGGATGGCTCTGGGTCGGTCACCTATAAAGCGACGACACCTGTACTTGGTGCTACATGGCATGCGACTGAGACACTCAATGTATATTTCAACCAAGGTAAGGGATTAGAGACCCCTACTCTTTCTGAATCGGCATATTCAAAGAGTGGCACCTCCATCGTTGGATCATTCAATCCCAATTTATTGGCCTCTAGAAGTCAACACTTAGAACTTGGAAGCAAATGGCTCCCCTCGAAATTCACGCGAGTCGATGCAGCGTGGTTTCGCATCAAAACAGACAACGAGATCGTTACCGATTTGACTGTTAGCGGCAAAAGTGCTTACACCAATACACCGCAAACTTTGCGAGAAGGCATTGAGCTTGCAACCAAGCATCAATTTTCAGACCACTGGCGTGGTCAAGTATCTGCAACAACCATGCGGGCCATTTACGAAAACTGGAGTACCAAATCTGGCAATTCCTTGCCTGGGGTTCCCAATAAGCAAATCTTTTCGTCATTTACATGGTCCCAAAAAGGATTCCAACCCAGTGGCACCAAGCAAATGCCTGGGGCAGAGGTCTCGCTTGATTGGGTTGGTCGATCCGTCATGTGGGCAAACGACACCAATGACGCAGCAAGCGCAGCATCTGGCTACAGCATCTTCAACGCACGTTTCAGGCAGCGCATCGAGGTAGGCCCATCGCAACTAGAAGTCTACCTGGGTATCAGCAACCTGACAAATCAAAAAACCATCGGCTCGCTCATCATCAACCAATCCAGTAGCCAATACTTCGAACCCGGCTTGCCTAGAAGCTGGGTTATTGGAGCCATTTCAAAAATTTATTTAAAGTAGTCATATGCTTGGTGAAGCCTCGCGTAATCCGTGCTAAACCTGC
>CAINMN010000146.1 GCA_903850735.1 uncultured Burkholderiales bacterium
AACTGCTTGAACAGGTCGAGGAGTGATTTCATGGGTGAATTCCTTTCAATGCCTGTTGATTAAGAGCGTTCCAACTCGATGTCGATACCGAGCGAACGAATTTCCTTGACCAGCACGTTGAACGATTCCGGCATGCCGGCATCGATCGCGTGTTCGCCCTTGACGATGTTCTCGTACACCTTGGTACGGCCTTGCACGTCGTCGGACTTGACGGTGAGCATTTCCTGCAGGGTGTAGGAAGCGCCATAGGCTTCCAGCGCCCACACTTCCATCTCGCCGAAACGCTGACCACCGAACTGGGCCTTGCCGCCCAGAGGTTGCTGCGTGACCAGGCTGTAGGGGCCGGTGGAGCGGGCGTGCATCTTGTCGTCGACCAAGTGGTGAAGCTTCAGCACGTGCATGTAGCCCACCGTGGTGGGACGCTCGAAGGCGTCGCCGGTGCGGCCGTCGTACAGGTGCGCCTGGGTGCGGGTGGCGGTCAAGCCCTTGGTCTTGGCCACGTCGTCCGGGTAGGCCAGTTTCAGCATCGCGCGGATTTCGTCTTCCGAGGCACCGTCAAACACCGGCGTGGCGAACGGGATGCCTTGCGACAGGTTGCCAGCCATTTCGAGGATGTTGTCATCGCTCAGCTTGGCCAGCTCTTCCTTGCGGCCGGTGCCGTTGTACAGGCTCTCGAAGAACTGGCGCAGCTCGGCCACGCGGGCTTCGGCTTGCAGCATGTCACCGATGCGCTGGCCAATGCCTTTGGCGGCCCAGCCCAGGTGCACTTCCAGCACCTGACCCACGTTCATGCGGGAGGGCACGCCCAGGGGGTTGAGCACGATGTCGCAGGGGGTGCCATCGGCCATGTAGGGCATGTCTTCGACCGGAACGATCTTGGAGACCACACCCTTGTTGCCGTGGCGGCCGGCCATCTTGTCGCCGGGTTGCAGGCGGCGCTTGACGGCCAGGTAAACCTTGACCATTTTCAGCACGCCTGCGGGCAGCTCGTCGCCTTGCGTGAGCTTCTTGCGCTTCTCTTCGAAAGACATGTCAAAGCTGTGGCGGGTTTGTGCCAAAGCGTTCTTGATGCTTTCGAGTTGCGAGGCCACGTCTTCATCGGCGGGGCGAATGTCGAACCAGTGGAACTTCTCGAGGTTGTCGAGGTAGTCTTTGCTGATGGCGCTGCCTTTGGCCAGCTTGTTCGGGCCACCGTTGGCGGCTTTGCCGATCAACAGTTTTTCGATACGGTCGAAGGCGTCGGCTTCCACGATGCGCAGCTGGTCGTTCAAATCGAGACGGAAACGCTTGAGTTCGTCGTCGATGATTTGCTGGGCGCGCTTGTCGCGCACGATGCCTTCGCGGGTAAACACTTGCACGTCGATGACGGTGCCCTGCGAGCCTTGGTCGACGCGCAGCGAGGTGTCTTTGACGTCGCTGGCCTTTTCGCCGAAGATGGCGCGCAGCAGCTTTTCTTCCGGCGTCAGCGTGGTCTCGCCCTTGGGCGTGACCTTGCCCACCAGCACATCGCCGGGTTGCACTTCGGCGCCCACGTAGATGATGCCGGAGTCGTCCAGACGGTTGAGTTGTTGCTCGGACAGGTTGGGGATGTCGCGGGTGATTTCTTCCGCGCCCAACTTGGTGTCACGCGCCATGACCACCAGCTCTTCGATGTGAATCGAGGTGTAGCGGTC
>CAINMN010000147.1 GCA_903850735.1 uncultured Burkholderiales bacterium
CTGGCACGCAGCCTGGGGCAACTGATGCGCCACGCGCCCTGGGTCGAGCCCGCCCTGGAACAGGCCACTTGCCTCTTGCCCATGCCGCTGTCCAAGCAACGCTTGCGCGAGCGCGGCTACAACCAGGCCTTGCTGCTGGCCCGCGCGTTGCGCCAAGGCCTGACAACGCCATTGCCAGTCCACTGGTTGCAAAAGTGGCGCGACACCCCCGCGCAGTCTGCCTTAGCGCGCGAAGAGCGACAGCGCAATGTAGCGGGCAGCTTCATCCTGGCGCCCGAGCATCGCCACCGCTTGCGCGCTGCCCGCGTGGTGCTGGTGGACGATGTGATGACCACCGGTGCCTCCCTGGAGGCTGCATGCCGGGTGTTGCGCCATGCGGGGGCAGCCCACATCACCACCTTGGTCTTGGCGCGCACCGATGCCCCAAGCACCAAGCCTTTGGAGAAAAGTTAAGCTTGGGGGATGTTTCATATTGTTCTGGTACATCCCGAAATCCCGCCCAACACCGGCAACGTGATCCGCTTGGCCGCCAACACAGGGTGCGACTTGCACCTGATCGAGCCGCTGGGCTTCTCGATGGAAGACCGCCTGATGCGCCGCGCCGGCCTGGACTACCACGAGTACGCCGAGGTGCGACGCCATGCCCACTGGGCCGCATTTCAACAGGCCATGCAACCCGACCCCGCGCGCTGCTATGCGCTGACCACCCGCGGCGAACACAGCGTGCACAGCACGGCCTTTCAGCCAGGCGATTGGTTTTTCTTCGGCAGCGAAACCGCCGGCTTGCCCGCCGAGATTCGCGACAGCTTTCCTGGGCCTCAGCGCTTGCGGCTGAGCATGCGCGCTGGCCAGCGCAGCCTGAACCTATCGAATTCGGTGGCGGTGGTGGTCTACGAAGCCTGGCGCCAGCAAGGCTTTGCGTGAGCCAGGCTCAGGCGTAACGAGGATTCAGGGATACCGTCGGCTCAGCGACTCGGCCACACAGACCGGCTTGTCGTGGCCCTCGCGCTCCACGGTGACCGACCAGGTCATCTGCAGGCCGCCTTGCTCGATCCATTCCGCCGCCTTCAGCGTCATGCGCGCGCGCAAGCGCGAGCCCACCGGCACCACCGAGGTGAAGCGCACACGGTTCAAGCCGTAGTTGATGCCCATGCGGGTCTGGCGAATTTCAAACGAGCTTTCGAAAAACTTCGGCAACATGGACAGGGTCAGAAAGCCGTGGGCAATGGTGCCGCCAAAGGGCCCGTCTTTGGCGCGCTCCACGTCCACATGAATCCATTGCGGGTCCCCCGTGGCCTCGGCAAACTGGTTGACCTGTTCCTGGGTCACGGCGATCCAATCGCTGACCGCCACCTCCTGGCCGACACAGGCCGCCAGGTCTTGCAAAGTTTCAAACACTCTCATGCATGTGCTCCACTTAAAAAGCCATCCCACACCAGCTTGCAGCCTGTCAGGAACAGGCCCAGATGCACCAAACGGTAAAACAATTTTGGCTGAATCACGCGTGCCACGCGCAAGCCAATCCAGACCCCAATGGGGGCAAAGGGCAAGAGCATCAAGGCCGTGCCCAGGCCGCGCCAATCGAGCAAACCGAGGTAAGCATAAGGCAGCCACTTGGCCATGTTCACAAAGAAAAACAAGACCGCCATCGTGGCGGTGAAGGTGAAGGGGGGCAAACGCAAAGGCAGCACATAAGCATTCAAGGGCGGGCCGCCCGCATGGGCAATGAAGCTGGTGAAGCCGGAGGTCACGGTGAGGATGGCACCCAGCCAGCGCGGCGGCGGTGGCGCGTCAGCACGCGGCGGGAACAACAGGCGCTGCGCCAAAAAAAGCAAGGTGCACACCCCCACCAAGCCCGCCACCAGGTGGGCGTCCATGACGCGAAACAGCACAAATCCCAGGAACACCCCGATCAAGGCACAGGGCACCAGGAATTTCAGCAGCGCCAGGTCGTAGCCTCTTCGGTACGCATTCAGGCCCAGAATGTCCAGCACAAACAACACGGGCATCAAGATGGCCGCCGCCTGCGGCACGGTCACGGTCAGTGAAATGAGCGGCACCGCCAAGGCGCCAAACCCAGAACCGAAGCCGCTTTTGCTGATGCCCAACAACAGCACGGCGGGGATGGCCGCCGCATAAAACCTCGGGTCGGTGATGAACCAGTCGGTCAATGCCAGGTCCGCCTGTCAACCCAGGGCATAGTCGACCTGATGGCGGGCAATCCGCAGGCCTTCGAGTTCTTGGCGCACCCGCAAATGCGCGGGATGAACCGCATAGGCATCCAGCGCCTGCTGCGATTCAAACTCGGACTACAGCACCACATCGCAGGCGTAATCGACGGCGCTGGTGTCAACACCGATCTCCAGATGCTGCATCCCGGGAATTCGGCCCCGCAAGCCTTCAAAGGCCTGCTTGAGGCGCGCAATGCCCTGGGCTTTTTCCTGGGCATCCTGGCCCCGGACATTCCACATGACAATGTGCTTGATCATGGCTCGCTCAGGCTTTGGCCTTGGGGTTCAGCACAAAGTC
>CAINMN010000148.1 GCA_903850735.1 uncultured Burkholderiales bacterium
AACTCGGACGTTGCTCACCTGGTGGCAAGTTCGGGCCAGCGGCTTGCGCGCATGCGCCCGGCTGTGGGTGTATTGCTGCACCCGCAACTCGAGCAGCACGCGGTCGTCGTAGATGATCGACGACGTCTCGAAGGGGTCAGCTTGGTCTTGCTCCAGCGGCACCCAGTAGGTGGCGTCCTTGGTGTAGAGCTCCAGCCAGTCGGCAAAACGCTGCTTGTCCAGCATCCAAGCTTCGTGATGCAACAGGTCTTGTGCCTGGGCCAGCAAGTTGGAATCGATGTGCGTGCTCATTGGGCCTCCGTCATATACCTGAGCCATGCGCCAAACTGGCGGCGTATGAAAACCTCGCTGGTGCCAGTGCCACCACGCAGTGTGCCGTCCACATCCGGCACGTCACCGCCCAGGCCGCGCGCGAGGTTGACCCACTCGGGTTGGCGGTTTGACAGGCCGGTCTGCACGCGGCCATAGACCTCAAGGTCGTCGGTCAGCACCCAGGAGGCGGTGCCGTTGACCACATTCGAAAATGCCACGGTGTCGCGGAACATTTCGTCTGGCGCACCCTTCAGGCGCACGTTGTAGGTGTAGACCACGGTTTTGTCGACGGCCAGTGGCTGAACGATGCGCACCTGCCGAAACTGGCTCATGAACGACACGTTGGGGTAGATGATGGAATTCCAGCGCGTGACCCCCAGAACGCGGTCGGCCTCTTGCGTGCCCACGCGGCTTTCAAGACGGCGGCGGTATTCCTGGAACACCGGGTTGTTCAGCCCCACGACCAGCCGACTGTCGGAGTGGTAGTCACCCATGTAGCCGTGGCCCCAGTCGGTGGTCCACATGCCGATGGCCTCCCACACGGGCTCGGGCGCACCGTTCTGGCGCATCTGACGCACTGAGATATCGGAATACTTTTCAGGTTGGCCAGGATCGGGAGCACCCTGGGCCACATGCACCGAGGAGATGTGCACATAGTTCGGATGCACACCGTCAAGGTGATTTTCGATGACCAGCTTCCAGTTGCCGTCGTAGACATGCTTGAACACGCCGCCGGCAATCTCCAGCTCGCCCTCGGGCGCGCGGTCGGCCAAGTCGTCAAAGGAGCTGCTCATGTGACCGAGCCATTCCCGCAGGCCTGGCCCCTGTTCCGCCAGCGAGCTAAAAATAAAACCCCGGTAGCTTTCGACCCGGGGCGCACGGGCCAGGTTCAGCCGATCAAGCACCTGACTCGGCTCCTGGCCGTAGCCCTGCG
Source organism: uncultured Burkholderiales bacterium (assembly GCA_903850735.1). GTDB lineage: Bacteria > Pseudomonadota > Gammaproteobacteria > Burkholderiales > Burkholderiaceae_C > Limnohabitans. The sequence continues at coordinate 1,247 of CAINMN010000148.1, forward strand.
GGGTTGGCACGGACTTGAGCGTTCCCTCGGTGTTGAATGTCCAGCCGTGGTAGGGACAGACAAAGCTGTGGACATGCCCTTTGGGGTTATGGCAGAGCATGGCACCGCGGTGGGTGCAACGGTTCATCAGCACCTGCACCAGACCCTTGGCATCGCGTGTGACGATCACCTGCTCTCGCCCCATGCGGGTGAGAAAGTAGTCACCTGCCGCCTGGACCTGGCTTTCATGGCCCAGCATCAGCCAGGCCGTGCCAAAGATCTTGTCCATTTCCAGCTCGAAAATGGCCGGGTCACTGTAGACCGAATGGTGGACGCTGTCGTTGCGGACCAGAGGCCGGACATCGACGGTGGCGGTAACGCTCATGGCTTGGACTCCTCAATGGGCACCTCACTTTGTCACCAGCAATTGGCGTACAAACGAAGGGCATTCGTTATTCAGTTTAATTACACCAGATGCGCAAGTCAACACGGCCAAGGATTGATTGGGGTAAATACTGCCACGCAGGATTCTTGACAAGCGAATGGCATTCATTATCATCGGCCAAGCCGCTTTAACCGGCATCTATCCCAAACCGGAGGTCTTCATGATTCGTTACTTCTGCCTGGCATTGGCTGGCTTTCTGGCCCTGAGCGCTCCCGCATCGGCCCAGACCGTGCTTCGCCTCAATGGCTGGCTGCCCGCCACCCATCCCATCATGACCCGCACCCTCAAACCCTGGGCCGAAGAGGTCAACAAGGTCACGCAAGGTCGCGTGCGCATCGAGGTCACGGCCAGCAGCATGGGCCCACCGCCCACCCAGGTCGACATGGTGCGCGATAACGTGGTGGACATGGTCTTTAGCGTGCACGGCTACACACCCCAGCGCTTTGTGCTCGCCCGGGTTGGCGAACTGCCTTTCTTGTCAGATCTGTCCGAGCCGCTTTCGGTGGCGCTTTGGAGAGTGACTGAAAAACACTTTTCCGCCAAAGACGAACACGCCGGCATGCAACTGCTGGCACTGTGGGCAGCCCAACCTGGCCGCGTTTGGACCACCAAGAAACCACTGAAGACGGTCAAGGACTGGGAAGGCATGAAGCTCGCCGGTGGCGCGGCCATCAACGTGGACATTTCCAAGGCCTTGGGTGGCGTGGGCATCCGGGCAGCCGGCCCGCAGGCCTCGGAGATGGTCCGCCGCGGTGTGGCCGATGGCCTGTTCATCGACGCCTCTTCTTTCACGGACTTCTCCCTGGCTGGCACCATCAAACATGTGCTGGACTTTCCCAAAGGCATCTACTCGGCCACCTTTTTCTTGGGCATGAACAAAGCCAAGTGGAATGCGCTGAGCCCCGAGGACCGCGCTGCCATCCAGAAGATTTCCGGCGAGACGCTCTCGCGCGCAGCAGGCCGAAACTGGGATGCCGAGGCGGCCAAGTCGCGTGAAAACGTCAAGGCAGCAGGCGTGGAAGTCACCATGGCCAGCGGCGCTTATCTCAAGGAACTCGAGGACAAGCTGAACTTCCTGGAAGACGACTGGCTCAAGGGTGCGCAAGGTGCCGGCATCGACGGCAAGGCCGCGCTGAACGAGTTGCGCAGCATCGTCAACACCTACAAGTAATGCGCGAACACGCATTTGGCCTGGGCCAAACCGGCCCGGGTTTGCTTTGCCTCCGATTCCTTGCACCCTCTTAGGCACCAACCCATGTCCCTTGCGCAATCCTGGCTCTACCGACAGCTTGAAAAACTGGTGGCCTTGGAGATGTTTATGCTCATGCTCACCGTCTCCGTGGACGTGGGCGGACGCTACCTCTTCAATAAGCCGCTGCCGGCGGGCTACGAGCTGATCCAGGTGCAGATGGGGCTGATGGCCTTCACCGCCATGCCGCTGCTTTCGCGCACCAACGAGCACATTGCCCTGGGTCTGTTCGACCACCTCTTTCAAGGCTGGGTGGCGCGGTTGCAACGCTGCGCAGTGCACCTGTTCAGTGCGGCAGGCATGGCCTTCATCGCTTGGCGCATCTGGATCTACGCTGCACAGCTGGGCGGCATGGACGAGCGCACCCCGGTGTTGGGCTTTCCCCTGGCGCCGCTGGGCCATTTCATGGCGCTGATGGCCGGCCTCGGCGCCGTGCTGCTGG
>CAINMN010000149.1 GCA_903850735.1 uncultured Burkholderiales bacterium
AAGTGCTGGGCGACGCCGGGCTGCATGCCCGCAGCGCGTTTGGCGTGGCCCAATTGCCCATGGGGGCGTGTGTGGAAATTGAGCTGGTGGCCGAGCTGAGCGCATGACCGCAGACCTCCTGCATGAACCGGCGCGCCAAACGCCGGTTCTGGGTGATTACGACGTGGTGGTCCTGGGCGGCGGCCCCGCCGGCATCCTGGCCGCCACGTCCGCAGCCGCCCTGGGCTGCCACACCTTGCTGGTGGAGCATTACGGTTTTTTGGGGGGCATGGGCACGGCCGCCGGCGTCACCAATTTTTGTGGCTTGCACGCCAATGTGTATGGCGAAGTGCAGCAAGTCGTGCATGGCCTGACCGATGAGTTGCTCGAGCGCATGCGCCAGCTCGATGGCTTGAACACGCCGCACAGCCTGTTCGGCGGCAAGATCGCGGCGCAGGCCTACGACAATGCGGCCTTCAAAGTGGCCGCCGACCAGCTCACCACCTCCCGCGGCGTTCAATTGCTGTTCCACAGCCGCGCCGTGGGGGTCAGCCTGTCGAGTGCGCGTCAGCTGCAAGCCTTGTTGCTCGAGACCAAGTCAGGCCGTTGTGCCGTGCGCGCGCAACGCTTCATTGACTGCTCGGGAGATGGTGATTTGTTCGCACACGCAGGCGTTCGCTTTGAAAAAGGCGAGACCGGCGCCGACATGATGTACCCCTCTTCCATGTTTCGCGTGCAAGGTGTGGACGCTGCCAAAGCCGGCGATGCCTGGAATCATTTTGGCGAATGGATGGCCCAAGCCGAGGCCAAAGGCCGACGCTTCCCCCGCAAAAGTCCCATCATTCGCCCGCAGAAAAACCCCTCGGAGTGGCGTGCCAATGTGACCCAACTCAGTCGCGCCAATGGCGAGCCCATCGACGGCACCGATGTCTTGCAACTCAGTGCGGCGGAACTGCAGGGCCGCGCCCAAATTGTGGACTTCTTGAGTTTTTTGCGCGAATACGCCCCGGGTTTTGAGAAAGCCTACTTGCTGGAAATCGCGCCGCAGGTGGGCATTCGGGAAACCCGGCGCATGGTCGGCGCCTACCAGCTGAGCGAAACCGATGTGCTGGACTGTGTCAGCTTTGAAGACAGCATCGGTGTGAATGGCTGGATGATCGAGGAACATGTGGCCGGCAACGTCTCTTTTCGCTGGCAAGACATCCCGAACTGTCGCGGCTACAACCAACTGCCCTACCGCATGCTGCTGCCGCTGGAGATCGATAATTTGCTGGTTGCAGGGCGCTGCGCCAGCATGACCCATGGCGGCCAATCGGCCGCCCGTGTGTCTGGCGCCTGCTTTGTCATGGGGCAAGCGGCCGGCACAGCAGCTGCCTTGAGTTTGAAACAGCAGCAACGCCCGCAGGACATCTCGATCCCGACCTTGCAAAATCAACTGAAACGGGACGGTGCCTTTTTAGGCTGAGTCCCTCAACCGCTTTGGAGAAATCATGACACGACGTTCCCTTTTGCTGGCGGCTGCCACTGCCCTCACCGTCTCGCTGCCCACACTGGCTTTGGCACAAGCGGCCTGGCCCAGCAAACCACTGCGACTGCTGGTGGGCTTCCCGGCGGGTTCCACGCCGGACATTTCTGCGCGCGCACTGGCTGAGCCATTGTCCAAGGCACTGGGGCAGCCCGTGGTGGTGGAGAACAAGCCCGGGGCCTCGGGCAACCTGGCCACCGACCTGGTGGCCAAGGCAGCAGACGATCACACCCTGGGCGTGGTCATCAATGGCAACCTGACCTCCGCCAAGATGCTCTACCCCCAGCTGCCTTATGACCCTGCCAAAGATTTTGCCTTTTTGTCTTTGTTGACCACCGCGCCACTCATTCTGGTGGCGTCCGCCGATTTGCCAGGCGGTGCGGAGTTCTTTGCTGCAGCCCAAAAGGCCGGTGACAAATGGAACTATGGCTCGGTGGGCAACGGCTCGGTGGCCCACCTGGGCATGGAGTTGCTGAAGTCACGTGCACCGGGCTTGGCGCCTGTGCATGTGCCCTACCAGGGCAATGCACCCGTGATCACGGCCATGCTGGGCGGCCAAATTCAGCTTTCCCTGATCCCCCCGGGCCTGGCCATGCCACAAGTCAAGGCCGGCAAGCTGCGCGCCATTGGCGTCACGTCCGCCCGCAGCAGCGCCTTGGTGCCCGAGGTGCCCTCCCTCACCGATGCCGGCGTACGCGACTTCAATCTGGAAGTTTGGACCGCCCTGATCGGGCCTGCCAATTTGCCCAAAGCGGCGCAAGACAAACTGTCTGCGGAAGTGGCGAAGATTTACAGCGACGCCGAGATTCAGCGCAAACTGCTGGCGTCTGGCTGGCAACCCGTGGGCAGCACACCGGAGGGTTTGCGCCAACGGGTGCGCGATGAAGCCGCCTTGCTGGGCAACATCATCAGCGCACGCGGCATCAAGCTGGACTGAGCGCCCGTCTCATTCGACGCGCTGGATGGCGGTGGGCTTGAAGCCCAGGTCGGCCGCCTTGCCTTTGCGCGCACGCGCCGCACGCGCATTGTTGAGGCTGCGAATTTCCAGCGTGTCTTCGCGGTCTTTGCCGCCGCGGCCAATGCCCACAATGCGCACGCTGCGGGTGTAAGCGGCGGCACCGGCCAAACTGTCTTTGGCTTCCAGGTCGAGCAACATCAGGCCACGGCCGCCCTTCTCCATGGTTTTGAGTTCGGCAATTTCAAAGGTCAGAATGCGCCCGCCCGTGGAAGCGCAAGCCACGTGGGTCGCGGGGGCCAAGGCTTGCGAGCCCGTGGTGCCGCTGACCCAAGAGGGACGGCAAACGGTTTCGCCCTCACCCAAGCTCACAAACGACTTGCCGCTCTTGTTGCGCGACACCATGTTCTCCACCGACGCCAGGAAGCCATAGCCCCCTGAACCACTGAGCAACAACACGGCATTCGTGGGACCGGCAAAGTAATGTGCGGGCTGCGTACCGGCCTCCAGGTCGATCAAGGTGGTGATGGGCTGGCCATCGCCACGCGCACCTGGCAAAGACGCCACTGGCACAGAGTACATGCGGCCATTGCTGCCCAGCACCAACAAGACGTCGATGGTGCGGCACTCGAAGGTGCCGTACAAGCCGTCGCCTGCCTTGAAAGCAAAGCTGGCGGCATCGTGCCCGTGGCCGGAGCGCGCGCGCACCCAGCCTTTGTCAGAGACCACCACCGTGACGGGCTCATCGATCACGCGCACCTCGGCCACGGCACGCTTTTCCTCTTGAATCAGGGTGCGGCGCGCGTCGGCAAATTGCTTGGCATCGGCCTCGATTTCCTTGACCATCAGGCGGCGCAAGGCGGCCGGGCTTTCCAGAATTTCTTCCAGCTTTTTTTGCTCTTCGCGCAAATTGGCCAATTCTTGTTCGATCTTGATGGCTTCGAGTCGCGCCAATTGACGCAAGCGAATTTCAAGAATGTCTTCGGCCTGGCGTTCGCTCAATCGGAAGCGATCGATCAGCGCCTGCTTGGGCTCATCGCTTTGGCGAATGATGGCAATCACCTCGTCGATGTTGAGCAGCACCAGCTGTCGGCCTTCGAGGATGTGAATGCGGTCCAGCACCTTGTCCAGGCGGAAGCGCGAACGGCGCTGCACCGTGGTCTGGCGGAAACTGACCCACTCCTCGAACATCTGGCGCAGCGTCTTTTGCACCGGCCGGCCGTCCAGGCCAACGCCCGTGAGGTTGATCGATGAGGAGGTTTCCAGGCTGGTGTGCGCCAGCAAGGTAGTGATCAGTTCTGCCTGCTCGATGGTGCGGGTTTTGGGCTCAAACACCAAACGCACCGGCGCATCCTTGGACGACTCGTCGCGCACGCCATCGAGCACGCCCAGGACCGTGGCCTTGAGCTGGGTCTGGTCTTGCGAGAGGCTCTTCTTGCCAGCCTTCACTTTGGGGTTGGTCAGCTCTTCGATTTCTTCCAGCACTTTTTGTGAGCTGACGCCTGGCGGCAACTCATGCACCACCAGTTGCCACTGGCCACGGGCCAAGTCCTCGATCTTCCAGCGGGCGCGCACCTTGAGCGAACCGCGCCCAGTGCGGTAAGCCTCGGCAATGTCGGTGGCCGAGCTGATGATCTGCCCACCGCCCGGGTAATCCGGCCCGGGCAGCAAAGCCCACAGCTCGCTGTCCGTGAGTTTGGGGTTCTTGATGAGGGCCACACAGGCGTCGGCCACCTCGCGAAGGTTGTGGCTGGGAATTTCGGTGGCCAGGCCCACGGCAATGCCACTCGCGCCATTCAACAGGGTAAAGGGCAAGCGCGCGGGCAATTGCCGCGGCTCATCGGTGGAGCCA